>CAIMSF010000110.1 GCA_903844055.1 uncultured bacterium | reverse complement strand
CGTCTTTTTCCATTATCCCCCGATCGCGCCGACGGAAGACGCCTTCGTCCATGCGATCGACCAAATCGAAGCCGACGCCATCCGCGACAACCTGCCCTTCCTGGTCCGCGGCCTGACCGCCCGGATGGTCGACGTCCTGCGGCGCGCCGGGCGGCGCTATCGGGTCGACGAAGAACGCAACCTCTTCGAGTACCTGTACGATTCCACCGCCATCCGCTCGCTCGCGGGGACCAAGTACCACGCCAAGCGGAACTTCCTGAACCGCTTCCTGAAGAACGGCGACCACTCGTTCCGGCCGTATCGGGACGCCGACCGCGACGCCGTCATCGCGATGCTCGACCGCTGGGAGAAACAAAAGCTGCAGATGTTCGAGCACGAGACGATCCTCGAGGTCCTCGACCGCCGCGAACAGATCGGCTGCTTCGCCGATTTGTTGTTCGTCGGCGAGCGGCTCGCCGCCTTCGCCGTCGGGACGATCCAGGGATCGCGCGGGATCACCCTCTTCGAAAAGGCGGACACCTCGTTTTCCGGGTCGTACGCCGCCATCAACTACCTCTTCGCCAACGCCCATTACGCCAACGTGCCGATCATCAACCGGCAGGAGGACCTCGGCATCCCCGAACTAAGGAAAGCCAAGCTCTCCTACCATCCGATCGGTTTCGCCGAGAAGTATTCGCTCATGCGCGACCATCTCGACCCCGCGGTCCTCGAGCAACTGCGCGCCCTCTACGGCGAAGCCTTCCCCGAGGCCGAGAACTACGTCGACTTCTTCTTCGCGCGCAAGTATCGGTCCGACAACGTCGTCGCCCGGATGCAGGACGGGCGCGTCGTCTCCGCCCTCCACTTCATCCGCAAGTCGCTATCGGTACGTGGGGTGGAGTTCCAGCTCCCCTTCATCTCCGCCGCGGCGACCCGCGCCGACGCGCGCCGTCAGGGCCACATGTCCCAGGTCGTCCGCCAGGCCCTCGGCGAACTCTACAACCGCAAGACCGTGTTCTGCGCCCTCGCCTCGAAGGACGCCGCCTTCTACGAGACGTTCGGTTTCACGAGCGTCTGTTTCCGAAAACCCGTCGCCGTACCCGCACTGGCTCCCGATGGCCGGACCTACCGCGCGGCGACCTCCGACGACCTTCCCGTCCTCGATCAGCTCTACCGCGCCCGCCTCGAAGGATACGACGTCTACGTGGAGCGCAAGCTCGACGTCTGGGCCGAGTACCTCGACGAGGTGCTCGCCCAGGACGGGAAGATCATCCTCGTCTTCGAAGGCGATGAGGCGATCGGCTATTATGCGGAAATCGGCGGCGCCGTCGAAGAGTGCGTCCTGAAGGATGATGATTTACTTCCGTCCTTGTCGGGTCTTTCCGAAAAAATGGTCGAACGCGAAGGCGGACCGGAGGACGAGAGCGCCGCGATGATCCGCATCGTCGACGCGGTCCGCTTCCTCGAAACCTACCCGTACGATCCCGAAACGTTCTGTTCGCATCGGATCAAGATCGTCGACGACTTCTTCCCGCAGAACAACGTCACCGTCGAATGGACCGTCGAGGAGGGCGTCGTCCGGGTCCGCCGGATCGACGTCTTCGACGAGACCCTGACGATCCGCGAGCTCACCGAACGCGCCTTCGTCACGGGCGACTGCCCCTTCGGCCCCGTCAGGACGATCATCTTCGACCGATATTGACCAAACAAAAACGCCGTTGCGATGACGGCGTTTTGTCATTATAGGGCGGGAATCTTGAATTTGGCGAACGGTCCGCTGTCCGGCAGGTCGCGGAACACGAGCGGCGCGCCGGTGACGGGATGGTCGAAGGCCAGTTCGACCGCATGCAGCGCGAGGACCGCGCGGCCGGCGGGGGCGCCGCCGTACTTCGTGTCTCCGACGAGCGGGTGGCCGGCGTTGGCGAACTGGGCGCGGATCTGATGGAAGCGGCCGCTGTGCAACCTCACGTCGACGAGGGTCCGGTCGCGGCCGTCCTTGCGGAGAACGCCGAGGGAAGTGTAGTCGAGCACCGCCTCGCGGCCCGAATCGTCGTTGACGATGATCGCGATGCGCGCGGTCTCGTCCTTGGCGAGCCGGTCGACCAGGGTGCCGCGGGTAGTGATCGGAATCTCGCCTTCGACGACCGCGTAATACCGTTTCGCGAACTCATGGTCGCGGATCGCCTCGCTCAGCCGGGCGGCCGCCTTCGAGGTGCGGGCGAACACCATCACGCCGCCGACATTCTGGTCGAGCCGGTGGACGAGGCCGATGTAGACCGCGCCGGGTTTGTCGTACTTGATCTTCACGTACTCCTTGACCATCGACAGCATGTCCGCCTTGTCGGTCCCGTCCGATTGCGAAAGGATGCCGGCGGGCTTGACGGCGACGATCAGCTGGTTGTCCTCGTAAAGGATCTTCAAAGGCATGCGGGGCACGTCCTTCCGACGGCGCTCATCCGAGCGCGACGTCGAGGATCATCATGAGCGTGAAACCGACCATCACGGCGATCGTGCCGATGTTGGAGTGGCTGCCGAGCTGGGCTTCGGGGATCAGTTCCTCGACGACGACGTAGATCATCGCGCCGGCGGCGAAGGCCAGAAACCACGGCAGGATCCCGGCGAGCTGCGTCGCCAGGATGATGCCGACCACGGCGAACACCGGTTCGACGAATCCCGACAGGCTGCCGTAGAAGAACGCCTTGCCGGCCTTCATGCCCTCCTGCTTGAGCGGCAGCGAGATCGCCGCGCCTTCCGGGAAGTTCTGCAGGCCGATGCCGAGGGCGAGGCCGAAGGCCGAGGCGATCATCGCCGGGTCGCCGGTCTTCAGGGCGAAACCGAATCCGAGCCCGACGGCGAGGCCTTCGGGCATGTTGTGGAGGGTCACGGCGAAGACGAGCATCGTGGTCCGTTTGAAGGAAGCGCGCAAGCCTTCCGGCTTGTCGGAGTCGATGTGCAGGTGGGGGAGGAGGTTGTCGACGAGGAGCAAGAACAGCCCGCCGCCCAAAAAGCCGATCGACGCCGGGATCCAGCCGATCATCCCGAGGTTCTCCGCCTCTTCGATCGCCGGGTTCAACAGGCTCCAGACCGATGCGGCGATCATCACGCCGGCGGCGAAGCCGAGGAAAATGCGTTTGAAACGGTCGGTCATGGCGTCCTTGAACAAAAACACCATCGCCGCGCCGGCCGCCGTCATCACGGTGATGAAGGCGATGCCGAGGAAACTCATCATTGCGTCGGAGACAAACAGGAACATCGGGATCATCCTTTCGGTTGGTTCATTGGTAGTTCAGCGAGTGCGTCCAGGGGAACGGCACGGGGAAGAGGCGGGAGAGGGTCAGGGCGAGTTCGCCCGTGGCGCCCGAAGGATAGGCGCCGGCGAAGCCGAAGACGATCTTCACGAGTTCGCGCGGATCGGCGACGGCGAGGCGGGATCCTTCGCCCGAAATCGTCGCCGCCCCGGCGTCGAACCCGAAGGCAAGCGCATCGGCTTTTGCGCCGATGACGGTGCGGAAATACGGCCTCAGGCGCTCCGCGAAGGCCGCAACATCGATGATCTTCAGGCTCGCGAACTGGTGGATCGGGGTCACGCAGGAGGCCGGAAAACCGGTCAGAAGCGGGTCGGACGGAGATGTCGCGCAATGGATTTGGGAACGGCGGTATTTCGCGAGAAACAGCGGAAACGCATCCAGAAGCGCGTTTCGGT
>CAIMSF010000109.1 GCA_903844055.1 uncultured bacterium | reverse complement strand
TTCGTGATGTGCCCGGCGTGCCATCATCATCGGCCGCGGGATTCTCCTCTCAATCATGTTCTTCATCATTTAGGTACGGGGATGAATTATTCGGTGCATCAACGCGAAGCCGCATCAATCCCAGAGTTCGGCGACGATCGTCTCGTCGGCGAAACACGGGAACAGCGCGAGGAGGATCTCCCGGTCGGTCTCCGGTACTCCGGAAAAACCATGCGTCGTGCGGATCGCCGCGGCGCCATCGGTCGCCGCCGCGAGGTCCGCCATCAACGTGTCGTATGCGACCGTCGTGAACGAAAGGCCGTAGTCGCTCAAATCGAGCAGACCGGCCGTCACGAGGCCGACCTCGACCGTCAGTCGCGCGTGACAAGGACCATAGTAATCCGTGACAATCTCGATCTCGAAGTCTTCGAGCAGCACGACGTCGTCCAACAGGATGCGCTCCGCGCCGTAGTCGTCGACGCGGGCGATGTTCCAGCCGGCGACGTCATAGAGGTTCCAGCGGATCGAAGCTGATCCGTCCGCCTGTGAATAGAGGAGGGCGTCGTGGCGTCCGCCGTAGACGAGCAAGACGGACGTCACGGCATCGGATGCGTCGAATCCGACCGAAGCGAACAGATCCCGGGCGTTGTCGGTCACGTTCATCCAGGCCCCTTCCGGTCCGCTGGTCCATAGGAAGACTTCTTCGGTATCTGCTTCGAAGTGCTGATAATGCGACTGCGTTTCGTCGAGCATGTCAACGTAGGCGTTCGTGAAGTCGCCGTTTTCGACAAATCGGTCGTAGTAGCGTTTATGTTCTTCCCATGAGCCGTAATCGACCCTCGATTCGCGAACCTGTTCGAAGGACAACAGATCCCCCAGCAGATCGAAACGGACCATGCTGTAGGAGACGCTCACGAGGTTGGGGTTGAAATCGGTACCGTGTTCGTAGACGTAATACTCGACCTCGAGGAACGGTTCCTCGCTCTCGATCCGAATCAAAAATCCGGTGTCCGCCTGTTCGACGCCGTTCAATTGATTTTCGACGAGTGTCACACAGGCGACGAGTGCATCGTGGATCTCCTGGAGGACGAGGATCGAGGCTTCGAAAAACTCCGGATCCGGCTGGATTTCGGGATCGTCCCAGTCGGGTTCTTCGGGCAGATCGCCGCGCGGGATGTCGACGACGACCAACGACTGCACCGTTGAAGTCTTTCGCCGCGGCGCCGCCGCGGCTTCCTCGGATTCATAGAGTTCCTGGAAGCGGACCTCGTAATATTCGAACCGTTCGATCAATTCCGCTTTTGAAAGCGAGGGTTCGGCGGTCGTCGAAACGGTCGTCGGCATGGCGGTCGAAGCCGTCGTCTCGAGGGTGGTGGTCAGGGCAACGCATCCCGTGAGGACGAGGGAAACCGCCACAATAACGATGATCAGATTTTTTTTCATAGCATCGCGCACGCCCAGTAATCGGGCGTGCTTCTCCTTTTCCGTAAAACGATTGAGAAACCGTTCAGTATCATCGTACTCCAAAGGACGTTAGGATGCAACGGGTTTTCTTGTTTTTGAGCCTGATTCATGTGACAATGCGGCTGATGCGTGGTGCTGATCTGCTATGCGTCAACATAAAACGTCCGCTCGGAAAACCGGACGGACGCGTTGCGGTGTGGTTCAGAAAACGATGTCGTACTGCGCGACGTCGAAGACTGTCTGCGTATCGCTGAATAAGACGACCTG
>CAIMSF010000108.1 GCA_903844055.1 uncultured bacterium | reverse complement strand
GTTCTCCTTCGGGAGTTCGGGCAGTTTCTTCGGAGACCACGGCTCGTCGGAACACTTGGCCCCGGCGCGGTCGATCACGACGAAGACGAGGGTGACGAGGGCGAAGCTGCGGAAGAGACTCTGGATCACTTCGGAGAGGGTGTTCCCGAAGACCTCGGCGACGATCTCGAAGGCGTTCGTCGCCTCGGGGTTGGCGATCGATTCGATCAGGGTGAAGACGAGCGTGATCGCGGCGAAGACGATCATGACGATCTTCAGGACCATGAGGTACTCGTCCATCCATTTCGGCGAGATCAGGTAGCGCTGGGTGGTGCGGTATCCGGCGGCGAGCTCGCGGGGCTCGCCGAGGGTCGTCAGGACCTTGACGATGTCGGCTTCCGACGGCTGTTCGGGAAGCATGTCGTTGATGTTGGCGTTGAGTTCCTTCGCGACTTCGGCGCGGGTGTTTTCGGGCAGACGGCGGGTGACGTCGTAAACGTAGCGTTCGATCATGTCTTTCATTTTGTTTTCGCTCCTTCGAAGAGACCATCCAGTTCGCGGACGATCGTATTCCATTCCACTTGCAGTTGTTCGTACATCTCGGTGCCGGCGTCGGAAAGCAGATAGTATTTCCGCGGCCGGCTCTCCGTCGTATCCCATTCGCTCTTCAAAAGCCCCTGGGATTCGAGCCGGCGAAGCAGGGGGTACAGCGTGCCCGCTTCGATCGATACGCCCTTCTCTTCCAAGCGCTGGAGGAGGGAGTATCCGTACTGGTTCGAGGCGAGCTGGGAGAGGACGGCGAGGATCTGCGTGCCTCTTCTCAATTCGCCTTTCATCGTTTCAAGCAATGCGTTGTCGATCATGTTTCCACCTCGACTACCATTATACTGTATGCCACACACTATTGTCAAGCAAATATTATAACTATTTTAATAATATAAAAGTGTCGGCAAAGCCGACACAATTTTTTTGATTTGGATCAAGCGCGTCCGGTTGCGTCCGCAACGATGCTTTCGAGGTCGCGCACGAGTCCGACCCAGAGGTCGCGACTCGCTTGGAGAGTCGCTTCCGAGGAGCCGAGCCGGATCGCTTCGTGGATGCGTTCGGCGCAGCGGTCGGGCTTTTGGCGAAACACCGCGAGATGGGCTTCGTTCCGCTTCCGGCTCGGGAAGTACGTGTCGTTCAGGGCGAACAGCGCCTGCAGGAAATGCTCGATGGCGGCGTCGAGGACGGCGTGGAAGAACCAGACGTCCGCGCGTCTCAGCGCGCTCGTGAAATCCTCTTCGTCGTACGCGAGCTGCAGATGGAAGGCGATCATCCGATCGCGCAGTCCGCGCGGATAGACGCTCAACCGCTCGCGGATCCGTTTCAGGAATCCGTCGTCCTTGACCACGTTCAGCGTCAAGAGGGCCGCCAGCCGTCCCGTGGGGAAGAAGTCGTTCTCCCGGTCGAGCCGGTTCCCCGCAAGCGTCGCTTCGAGGCCGCACAGCGTCTCGTCGGTGCGAAAGTACATGATCCAGACTTCCGTTCCGCCGACGATCAGGCGGTCGGCGCGGCCCCAGGGTCCGCCTGCGATCGCATCGGAATCCAGGATGTCGATCGCGTTCCCCAGCCCCGCGCGATAGGCGTCCGCGCGTTCGATGGGAGGCGGGATCGAACGGACGAAGACGAACGCGTCGATGTCGGCGCCGTCCTCGCGCAACTCAAGCCGTTCGTCGCCGGTATAGCCGAGGGCGGCGACGCCGTCCATCCGTGCGATGGCGTTCCATAAATGTGGCATGCGGTCGGCGATGGCGTTCATGGCCGGGACCTCCCTTTCGTTATAGGATGATGTAGGTGATGCCGTCGTTGCCCTTCCGGAAATCGGGGTCGCTTCCGATCAGGGGACGATAGGTGCGGATATCCTCGTCGAAACCCATCGGCGTCGAGATCGCCTCGCCGGGGATGAAGGCCTTGATCTGCCGCATCGAGAGCATCTCGTCCAAGGTTTGGCGGACGGCGATGCGGATCTTCCCGCCGACGCCCGAGGATCCATAGCCGTGGATCACCTTGATGACCTTCTCGGTCGGACGGGAGAGCTTGATGTAGTTCTTCAGGCGCATGACGGCGACGAACGTCGTCGGCATGTCGCTCTTCAAATCGAATTCCTTCATCGTCGTCCTTCTTTCATGCGCCGCGCAGGGACTTGCAGCGAAGCAGGATGTCATAGGTCGTGAGGCAGTCGTCGGCGGCGCGGTGCGAAGCGCGCTCGATCTGGAAATGCCGCTTGAGGGTCTCGAGCCGGTGGTTCGGCAGAACCCCGTACGGGAGCGCCTGGCGCGCGACCGCGAGCACGTCGAGTTTCTTCGACAGGTCGACGTGATGCCCATGGCGGGAAAACGACGCCGAGAGGAAGCGCAGGTCGAAATCGATGTTGTAGCCGACGATCAGGACGCCGTCGATCCGACGGCGGATCTCCTCCGCCACTTCTTGGAACGACGGCTGCCCGATCAGCATGTCGTCGGTGATGCCGTTGACGGCGGAGGCCATCGGAGGCATCAGCTTCCCCGGATTGATCAGCGTCTCGTAGGTTTCGACGAGCGCGCCGTCTTGAAACGTCAGGACGGCGATCTCGACGATCCGTTCGCTTGCCGGATCGAGTCCGGTCGTCTCGGTGTCGAGCACGACGAACCTTTCCGGGAGCGGGGTGTCATGATGCTCCGGGCGGCGCTGATACTCGTGCGATCCGTGATAGAAAGGATATCTGGGCATTGGGTCGTATCTCCTTCATCGGGCGGGTTGCGTCAGGTCGTTATGAGCGGATCCCGATTCTCGATCATCCATGATCGCGAACGATCGGAGTCATCTCGTGGTACAAGTCGAAGCGTGAACGGTCGTCCCTTCCATCTTACCACCGTATCGCCGAAAAAGAAAGCCGGACCCGAAACGCCGGGTCCGGAAAGGATGCGATTCTCCAAATGATGGCGGACGGCCCGTCCTTCATGGATGCAAGGCGGCCTCGATCAAGGCGACCGCCGCGGCCATGACCGTGTCGACGTCTGCCATATAGTCGTCAAAGGTGATTTCCAAGGGGATGTCGGGAGCGATTCCCCGTCCGAGCGTGAACCCTTCGACCGCGACGCCCCAGACGGTCCGCGACATGCGGAACCGCATCCCGGTGCGGCTCAGGGTGAAGTTGGCGGAGTTGTCCGTGCAGACGAACGATCCGCCCGTCTCCGTCCCGATGAACGTGCCGATGTCCTGAAACTTCAGAAGCGCCGCGAAGTGACCGGTGGTCGAGAAGCACAATCCGTCGATGAGCGTGTAGACCGCGCCATCGTAATGCGGTTCCAATAGCGGCACGTCAGATTTCAACCCGGGATAGTAATTGGGCGCGTCGGCGCGGAAATACGGCTGCGAGACGGCCGCGAGGTAGGAGAAGAGCCGGCTGCTCGGCACCGGGTCGCCGCCGCCGTTTCCGCGCAGATCGATGACGACGTGGCGGATGCCCTCGTCGTCCACGCGGGCGAAGAAGGCGTCGAACTGCGCGCAGATCGAGG
>CAIMSF010000107.1 GCA_903844055.1 uncultured bacterium | reverse complement strand
TCCGTGATCTCGATGCGGATCGTCGCCGTATCCGCCTTCGTCGCGGCGACGAGGCGTTCGAGGGCGGGGACGAACCGCGGATCGATGAGTGACTTGGCGGAGAGGTTGGCCGAAAGGATGAACGGCAGGGCGGCGTCGCGCCAGGTGTTCGCCTGCCGGAGCACGCGCTCGATGACCCACAGGTCGATCTCGAGGATCAGACCGATTTTCTCCGCAAGCGGGATGAACGCGAGCGGCGGGACGTTCCCGCGGGTCGGATGGGTCCATCGGATCAGCGCCTCCGCCCCGTCGGCCCGGCCTATCGCCAGGTCGACGATCGGCTGGAAATGGAGCGTGAAGGCCCCGTCGGCCACCGCCCGCCTCAGTTCTCCGCCGAGCATGATCGCGCCGAGACGTTCCGCCGCCATCGCCTCGTCGTAGCGGACGACGCGGTCCTTGCCCTGCTCCTTCGCCGCCGCGAGGGCGGTATCGGCGCATCGCAGAAGCGTCAGGAATTCCGTTCCGTCGCGCGGTGAAAGCGCGTATCCCGCGCTGTAGGTGACGTAGAAATCGGAGCCGGCGAGCGACCACTGCCGGCGGATCCGGCCAAGCAGCCCGTCCAGCAGCCGATCGAGTTCGAGGGTTTCGAAGGCGCCGCGGAGGATGACGAGAAACTCGTCGCCGCCGAGACGCGCGACGAAGTGCGGGGCCGGAAAGTCGGTTTTCAGGATCGTCGCGATGGCGCGAAGCAGTTCGTCGCCGACCGCATGGCCCTTGATGTCGTTGATGTTGTTGAAATCGTCGATGTCGAAGAGGAGGAACACGGCGGCATCGCCGCGCAGTTCCTCGACCACGAACCGCTCGACGCGGTTCATATTGGGAAGACCGGTGAGCGTGTCGAAGAAGGCATACTGGTCGAGTTGGGCGTTGAGCCGTCCGAGCCGTTCGATCGTCAGCATGTACAGCGCCATGGAACGGCGGATGATCAAATAGAAGATGACGGCCGTGACGAAGACGTAGATCCAACCCTTGACGGTCTGGACGTGCTCAAAGAACGCGGTGTCGCCGAACAGGATTTCGACCGCCCAGTCGGATGCGATGATCCAGACGAACCCGATGACGGCATAGACCAGGATGATTTTCGCGCTGACAAGACTCGGATTCAGCGTTTTCGACGGACGGGATGAGTTCATGGGGTCTTGACTTCCTCAGATCAGGCTTGGCATGAGTAAAACGCTTACTTGTTACCATTATACCCACTTTTTCCCATTTACTCCACACCGTACAAAAAAATAAGACCGATTCCGATGTTTTACCCATCCCCCTGAAGGGATTCACAGGATGATCGCACCATTGCGGGGACGATGCCGATGTGGTATCATGGATGCAAGAGCGGCCAGGCCGCGGAGGGTGGAACCCGATGGAACAAAACTATCTCTATACGCTTGCCTTCATCAAACGAGACGATGAAATCCTGATGCTCAACCGCAGGAAGGCGCCCTGGTTCGGGATGTGGAACGGCGTCGGCGGAAAACGCGATCCGGGCGAATCCCCCGCCGACTGCATCCGCCGGGAAATCCAGGAGGAGACCGGGATCGCCGTCGGATCCGAACGGATCCGCTTCCGCGGCACCCTCTCCTGGAACGCCGACTTCGTCGCCGCGTCCACAGGGTTGTACCTTTACTTCGTCGAACTCGATTCAACCTATGCTTTCCCGGCGCCGGTAGGTACCTCCGAGGGGATTCTCGACTGGAAGAAGATCGACTGGATCAACAATCCTCGCAATCTCGGCGTCGCATACAACATCCGATTCTTCCTGACGGACCTGATCGGCGACGATCAACCCAAGCATTATCATTGCGTCTTTGAGGGAGATCGGCTCGTCCGGGTGGAATCAATGGCCTTGAATGATTAGGAAACCATGCGGAAAGCGTGTGAAAAGATGGGGAATTCGTGTGAAAGTTAAGCACATTCACGATCTTATCACGCGCTTTTTGTTATAATGAGTTGTCAACATAAAGGGGAATCATCATATGCTAAAACTCATCGATATCAGAAAAACCTATGTCGTCGGCGATTTCGAGCAGCACGCGCTCGACGGGATTTCGGTTTCATTCCGCAAGAGCGAGTTCGTCGCGATCGTCGGTCCTTCGGGATCCGGCAAGACGACCACGCTCAACATCATCGGCGGACTCGACCGCTACGACTCCGGCGACATCATCATCAACGGCAAGTCCACCAAGGATTTCAAGGACTCCGAATGGGACAGCTACCGCAACGGCTCGATCGGCTTCGTCTTCCAGAACTACAACCTGATCAGCCACATCACCGTCCTCGACAACGTCGAGATGGGCATGACCCTGTCCGGCCTGCCGGCCAAGACCCGCCGCAAGCGGGCCGCCGAGGTGCTCGAACGCGTCGGCCTCAAGGACCACATGCACAAGCGTCCGAACCAGCTGTCGGGCGGACAGATGCAGCGCGTCGCGATCGCCAGGGCCCTCGCCAACGATCCCGACATCATCATGGCCGACGAACCGACCGGCGCGCTCGACTCGACGACCTCGATCCAGATCATGGAACTGATCCGCGAGATCGCCCAGGACAAGCTCGTCATCCTCGTCACCCACAACATCGAGATCGCCAACCGCTACGCCAGCCGCATCATCCACATGAGCGACGGCAAGATCGTCGGCGACACGAATCCGTACGAACCGGGGTCCGAGGAAAAGGACAGCTTCTCGCTGAAAAAGACGGCGATGTCCTTCCGCCAGGCGCTCAACCTCTCCTTCAACAACCTCAAGACCAAACTCGGCAGAGCCCTCATCACCGCCTTCGCCGGCTCGATCGGCATCATCGGCGTCGGCTTGGTCCTCTCGCTCTCCAACGGCCTCAACCAGGAGATCGCCGACCTCGAGACCGGCACGCTCTCCGACTTTCCGCTCTCGATCCGGCCGACCGCCTACATCATGCGCACCGGCCAGCAGATGATGGGCAACTTCAACGAAGACACCGAAGGCCAGTTCCCGACCGAATCGCTCCTCTATGCCGTCGACCAGCAGGCGAACACGATCTTCCACCAGAACGTGATCGACCAGGACTATCTCGACTTCCTCGACGGACTCGACCCCGCGCTCTACAACGAGATCGGCTACGGCCGCTCGGTCGCGATGAACCTCTTCACCACCTCGGAGAACGACGGCGCCGTGATGGCCGTCGATACCGGCGACATCGGCTGGGGCGAGATCCCCGGCAACGCGATCTTCGTGGAAAACAATTACGACGTCCTGGCCGGCGCCTTCCCGACCGCCCCGACCGAGTTGTTGCTCGTCGTCGACGTCTACAACAACGTCGACCTCCGGCTTCTGACGGCGATCGGATATGACGGCGACATCGAGACGCTTGCCTTCGAGGACATCGTCGGGAAGGAATTCCGGCTCGTCTTCAACGACGACTACTACACCTATTCCGAACTGACCACCCTCTACTTCCCGTCGCTCGACTACGACGCCCTCTACGCCGACGCCGACACGATGACGCTTTCGATCGTGGGCATCGCCCGGGCGACCGAAGACGCCGCCTCGACGGTCCTCGGCGAAGGCATCCTCTACCAGAAGGAACTGACCGACATCGTCCTCGCCGACGCCTCCGGCTCGGCGATCGCCCTCGCGCAGGCCGAACGCGCGACCAACGTCATGACCGGCGTCGCCCTCACCGAACAGACCAGGGCGGCGATGCTCAAATACCTCGGCGCCGACGCGATCCCCGTCTCGATCCAGATCTATCCGGTCGACTTCGACGCGAAGAACGCGGTCAAGGACTATCTGGACACGTACAACGACGGCAAGCTGGAAGTCGACCAGGTCATCTACACCGACCTCGCCGAGACGATCACCGACACCGTCGGCACCTTCGTCGACACGATCACCTACGTCCTCGTCGCCTTCTCGGCGATCAGCCTCGTGGTCTCCTCGATCATGATCGGCATCATCACCTACGTGTCGGTCCTCGAACGGACCAAGGAGATCGGCATCCTGCGCGCCCTCGGCGCCCGCAAGAAGGACATCTCGCGCGTGTTCAACGCCGAAACCTTCCTGATCGGCCTCACCGCCGGTTTGATGGGGACGATCATCACCTGGGTCCTCACCTTCCCGATCAACGCGATCCTCGGCAACCTGCTCGAGGAGATGTCCTCGATCGCCAACTTCTCGATCGTCGCGATCGTCTCCCTGATCGCCGTCTCGATCGTCCTCACGCTCTTCTCCGGCCTCGTCCCGTCGCGCATCGCGGCGCGCAAGGATCCGGTGGAAGCCCTCCGCACCGAATGACACCGGCGGCCGCCAAGCGCGGCCGCTTTCTTTTGTAAAAAAATATTTTAAAATAGGTATTGTGTTTTGCACAGTACCATGTTATCCTATTAGTGTGCAATGCACAGTACGGAGGTGGACGCGTGAATTCACAATTCAAGAAAGGCATCATCGAGATGTGCGTCATGGCCGTCGTCTCCCGCAAGGACATGTATGGCTTCGCCGTCATCGAGCAGATCGCCCGGGAGATCGACGTGAACGAGAACACGATCTATCCGATCCTGCGGCGACTCACCACGGCCGGCTACTTCGACACCTACATGGAACCGACGGGCGTCGGCGCGCCGCGCAAGTATTACCGCATCACCGAACTCGGAAAGGAAAAATCGCGTGAATACGCCGACGAGTGGTCGAAATTCCTGACGGGGGTCTTCAAATTATTGGGAGGAACGGAAGCATGAAAAAACAATATCTGGACGAAATCAGGGTCCTGCTCGGCCGCTATGTCATCACGGCCGCGGAAATCAACGACATCATCGGCGATTACGACCGCTTGTACGAAGACGGTCTCGCCAAGGGCATGAACGACGAAGAAGTCGTCGCCTTCCTCGGGAAACCCGAGAAGGTCGTGCGCGATCTCGGCGATTCCTATGAACGCAAACCCGGCAAACCCAACCGCCAAGGCAAGATCATCGCGCTCATGCCGTTCCTCTGCGTGATCGCCTACTTCCTGATCGGCTTCGTCGGCCACGCCTGGCATCCGGGCTGGCTCGTCTTCCTCGCGATCCCGGTCTCGGCCATCGTGTTCGGGCATACCGGCCGCGGCTTCGCCCACAAGCTCACCGCACTCTCGCCCTTCATCGCGGTCGTCGCCTTCATCATCCTCGGCGAATACGGCTACTGGAATCCCGGCTGGCTCGTCTTCCTCCTCATTCCGATGTTCGGCGCGCTTTCGGACCGTTCCTGGAAGGGCAAGGTCTTTGCCCTCACGCTCCTCCTCGCCGCCGGCGGATACCTCTACTGCGGCTACGCCCTGAACTCTTGGGGATACGGCGCGCTCTCGTTCCTGCTCCCGCTCGTCTTCGGCGCCGCCACCGGCTTCGTCGACATCGTGGTCGACTGGAAGGACTACCGGAAACTGCCGCTCGCGCAGCGCCGTTTCGTACTCATGATGTGGTTCGTCGTCCTGGCGGCCGCCGCGACCTACGTGATCCTCGGGTTCG
Source organism: uncultured bacterium (assembly GCA_903844055.1). Lineage (GTDB taxonomy): Bacteria > Bacillota_I > Bacilli_A > Izemoplasmatales > Hujiaoplasmataceae > UBA12489. Next base: position 228 of record CAIMSF010000107.1, on the reverse strand, counting down.
CCCTCGGCTGGTGGGGCTACGCATGGCTCGTCTTCCTCGTCATCCCGATGTATCCGATCATCGCCAAGGGCGGGGTCAAGAACCGCATCGTGGCGCTCTCGCCGTTCCTCGCGACGATCCTCTTCTTCCTCCTCGGCTTCCTCGTCCCCGGCGCCTGGGCATATGCCTGGATCGCCTTCCTCCTGATCCCGATGACGGCGATCCTGAAGAACGCCTGAACCCGATCAC
>CAIMSF010000106.1 GCA_903844055.1 uncultured bacterium | reverse complement strand
GCCGCTGTAGAGGGTCACGTCCTCGACGCCGTCGAAGTCGACGTTGTTGGCGCATTCGACGATCTCGACGTTGATATCGTCGATCACGATCGTCGCGGCGTCTTCATCGCCCGGCATCTGCCAGCCGAGGTAGACGACGACCTTGATGTTGGTCTTGTCGGAATCGGCGGTGTAGTAGACGGCGTATTCCTGGAATTCGTCGGTGAGGACCATCGGCTGGAAGCCCGGGTTGAGCATCGCGTAGCCGGCGTTGACGTCCTCGAAGCCGGCCGAGATCGAACGGCCTTCGTCCGATTTCGCCTGCAGCGTGAGCTTGTAGGTGACGCCTTCCTGGAAGATCATGTTCTGCTGGTTGAGCTGGATGCCCCACCAGGAGTTGCCGGCGTTGGTGATCGAGATCGTCGCTTCGCCCCCGACATAGGAGACGGTCGAGGCGCCGCCGGGGTTGTCGAGGTTCCACCCGTAGCTCGGAATGGCGAAATCGCCGTTCGCGACGTTGTGGCGGATGACGACCGTGAAGTTCTTCGTCTCGGTCTCGGTGACGCCGGTCGAGTTGGTGGCGGTGTAGGTGACGACGTAGCCGCCGGCGAGAGCGCTCGTAAACGCGTCGTCATCGGAGACCGTGACGGTCAGGGCGCCGTCGATCGTGTCGGTCGCAGTCACGCCTTCGAGCAGGTCGACGGCGTCGCCTCTCACGACTTGGGCGTCGGCGAGGCCGGCCCAGGTGATGACGCCGACGGGAGCTTCGGTCGTCGTGGTGGTCGTCGCCGGCGCGGTGGTGGTGATCGTCTCGCAGGCGGCGAGGAGGATGACGAGGGCAAGGATTGCGATGAAGCCAAACAGTTTCTTCATTGATGGAATCTCCTTTTCTCCTAATCTTTATAATAACCCGAAACACGGGCGATTATCGTTACATTATCGTTAATGTTAAATTCTTACAAGGGAACTCGTAGCAGTTCCCTTGGGATGGTCGTGAATGTCTCGATTCAGGTGGTTTCGCCCCGCACGATCGCGACGTCGAAGTCGACGAAGCGCGGATGGGAGGCGGGATCATGGCTTTCGATCCGCCGCATCAGCATGCCCACGGCGGCGTCGATGATCGCGTCCTTGTCGGAGGTCACGGTCGTCAGCCGGACCGGCAGGAAGATGTCCTTCTGGAGATCGTCGAAGCCGGCGATCCGGATCTGCTCGGGAACGCGGATCCCGCGTTCTCGCAAAAGCGCATGGCATTCGAGCGCCATCATGTCGTTGAAGCAGAAGATCGCGTCGACGCCGTTTGCGACGAGGACGTCGAGGTCGTCCTTGAGCGTGGGCGTCGTCATGAAGCGGATGTTCTCGGAATGGATCGCTTGATGATGGTCGGCAAGACACTTCCGCAGGCCGTCGAAGCGGCGGCGGGAGCACTCGACTTCTTCCGGCGCGCCGATGTAGCCGATGTTCTTCGCGCCGCGCTCGAGCAGGAGCTTCCCGATTTCATACCCGCCCTTGGCGTCGTCGGTGGCGACGCTGTCAAGCTTGAGGTCGGCGTTGCGGCGTCCGACCAGGACGATCGGGACGGCGTTGTCGGCGAGGATGTCGAGGACGGCCTTGGAAGGCTCGAGGAAGGTGACGATCCCGTCGACCTTGCGCGAGACGATCGGCGGCAGGACGGCGGTCTCGAGCTTGCCGTTGTCGCCGGCGAAGATCATCGAGGCGTAGCCGCGCGGCTGGAGGCGCTGGTGGATCTTGTCGGCCATGATCATGAAGTAGGGGTTCTTGAGGTTGTCGAAGACGATCGCGATCGTGCTGGTGGATCCATAGCGGAGCGACGCGGCGATCGAGTTCGGGATGTAGCCGAGGCGCTCGGCGGTCTCCTTAACGAGCGCCTTGGTCTCGGCGCCGATGTCGCTCTTGTCGCGCAGGGCGCGGGAGACGGTGTTGGCGGTGAGGCCGAGTTCGAGGGCGATGTCGGCGAGGCGTACGTGATGCTTCGATTCCATGTCAGGCCTCCGTTCGTGCGACTTCCCCCGTGAAAGGGTTTTCCACTTGTATCTTAGCAACCATTAACGATAATGTCAAGAGAGAATCAGAAAAAAGTTGTCATGATTTGCGATGGGAGATGCATTCCGTCGGCG
>CAIMSF010000105.1 GCA_903844055.1 uncultured bacterium | reverse complement strand
TATCCCGCCCTGATGGCCGCCGACATCCTCCTCTACGACGCCGACTTCGTCCCCGTCGGCGAGGACCAGAAACAGCACCTCGAGCTGACGCGCGACATCGCCGCCCGCTTCAACAACCGCTTCGGCGCCTTCTTCACGGTTCCCGAACCGCTCATCCCGGAAGTCGGCGCGCGCATCATGGACCTCCAGGATCCCACCAAGAAGATGTCCAAGTCGGAAGATTCCGACAAGGGCTGCATCACCCTCTACGACGACCGCGCGACGATCGTGAAGAAGATCAGGTCGGCCGTCACCGACTCGGTCGGGATCGTCCGCTTCGATCCCGAGTCCCAGCCCGGCCTCGCCAACCTGATCACGATCTACGCCTCGCTCTCCGGGCTCTCCCCCCAAGACGTCGTCGAAAAATTCCCCGGACCCGGCTACGCCCCCTTCAAGGACGCCTGCGCCGAGCTCGTCGCCGACGCCGTCGGGAAACTCCAGCAGCGCTATGAGGAAGTCATCTCCTCGGGGACGCTCGACCAAATCCTCGACCGCGGCCGCGACGTCGCCGGCAAGGTCGCCTACAAGAAACTCGAGAAGGCCAAGCAGAAGATCGGCCTCGGCCGCAAACGTTAAAACGAGAGGACCCGGAAATGCTCCGAGTCCTCATTCTTTTAAAGATTTGAGTTGATGTCTTCGATCGCGCCGGCGATCGCCTGGATCGCGGCGTCTTCGTCGACGCCGTCGCAATTGACCTTGAACGGCGTCTTCGCGGGGATTCCCTGCGACATCACGCCCATGATCGACTTCATGTTCACGGCGTTTCCTTTGTAGGTGAGGGTGACCTTGCATTTGAACGCGTTCGCCTTCGCGACCAGGATGGTCGCCGGGCGCGCGTGCATCCCATAGGGATAATGGATCGAGAACGTGGCTTCCTTCATGGACTAGTCCTTTCCTTGAAACCGCGCGACGAGGTTTTTGACGTCGAACGGGAAGAGCGCCTTGACGGTCGTGCCGGCGACGAAGACGCCGGTCGCGCCGAGGGCCTTGACGCCTTCGAGGTCGGCCTTCTTCAGATCGGCGAGGGTGAACGCGGCGCGTCCCCCTTCGGAAGAAGCCTTCTTGATGTTCTCGGGGCCGCCGAGCAGGGCGAGGATCCGCTTGACGCGTTCCTCGGGAATCGGCGCGGGCTTCGTCTTGCGTTTCGCTAAGGCGATCGCCAGCACGACGCCGAAGGCGGCGGCGCCGGCGGTGACGCCGATGATGAGATACAGCCATGGATGCATACTCGTTCTCCTTCCGTCGGATCTGGCGCGGATTCCGACTTCCGCTTCTCGCTTACGGGGATCGGGAGGATCGCGGAAGATGAATAAATATTCACCTCGCCGTCGACGCCCCCTTGTCAAACCGGGGCATATCGTTTATAATGAAACCGATCTTGATTGGGGGAACACACATGAAAACAGTCATCGAAGCCATCATCGAAATCCCGATGGGGACGCAGAACAAGTACGAAGTCGACAAGAAACGCAACCGCATCAAGCTGAACCGCGTGATGTATTCGAAGATGACCTACCCGGCCGAGTACGGCTTCATCGAGGAGACGCTCGCCGACGACGGCGACCCGCTCGACATCCTCGTGCTCGCCACGACGCACACCTTCCCGGGCTGCATCGTCGACGCCCGCGTCGTCGGCTACCTCGACATGTGGGACGGCGGGCAGCACGACGAGAAGATCATCGCCGTCGTCGACGCCGACCCCCGCTTCGACCACATCCAGGACATCCGCGACATCCAGGACCTGCAGCTGCGCGAGATCAAGCTCTTCTTCCGCACCTACAAGGAGCTGTTGCCGGGCCACGACGTCGTCGTCAAGGATTATTACAACCAGGAACAGGCGGTCGCCCTCCTCGAGAAATACGAGATCGCGTACCGCGAAGCGAAAAAGCGTCACTGAATCGATACCGAAGCGCGCCCGAGGGCGCGCTTTTCTTATGCCTTGTGGACGATCGTGCCGTTGCAGAGGACGTACGCGGGCTTCGTCAGGTAATGGAGCGGATGGCCGCCCCAAATGACGATATCGGCGTCCTTGCCGGCTTCGATCGAGCCGACGCGGCCCTCGACGCCGAGGATCTTCGCGGCCTCGATCGTGACGGCGCGGAAGGCCGACAGCTCGTCGAGCCCCTCGCGGACGAACAGTCCGACCTGGGTGAGCGCGTTGGACAGCGAGATGACCGGATGGTCCGTCATGATCGCGAAGGAGATGCCTTCATCATGCAGGATCCTGGCGGCCTGGAAGGTCTTGTTCCTGAGCTCGTACTTCGATTTCGTGCCGAGCGTCGGACCGATGATGACGCGCTGGTGGTGCTTCTTCAGATAACTGGCGATCAGGTGTCCCTCGGTCGCATGCTCGATCGTCGCCGTGAGGCCGAACTCCTCGATGATCCGGATCGCCGTCACGATGTCGTCCTGCTGGTGGGCGTGGATCTTCACCGGAAGGCCTTCGAAGACGCGGGCGAGGGAGTCCCATTTCATGTTGAACTCGGGCTTCGCGGCGTTGGGATCGGTTTTCACGTCGCGCTCGTACTTGTCCTTCTTCGCCTTGTAGTCCTTCGCCTTGACGAGCGCGTCGCGCATCAGCGCGGCCGATCCCATGCGGGTCGTCGGCGTCTGGTTCTTGCCGTTGTAGACGCGCTTCGGATTCTCGCCGAGGGCCATCTTCATCGCCGATTCGGGGACGACGACCATGTCGTCGATCGTCGTGCCGGAGGTCTTGAGGACACAGAAGGTGCCGCCGATGACGTTGCCCGAGCCGGGCCCCGTCGAGACGGTGGTGACGCCCGCTTCGAGCGCCTCGCGGAAGGCGACGTCCTGCGGCTTGACCGCGTCGATCGCGCGCAGTTCGGGGAAGACCGGGTTGGTCATCTCGTTGCCGTCGGCGCCTTCGAAACCGATCGATTCTTCAAACAAACCGATGTGGCAGTGGGCGTCGACGATCCCGGGGGTGACGAAGCGGCCCGCTGCGTCGATGACTTCGGCGTCGGGAGCGGACAGCGTGCCGGGATCGCCGACGGCGGCGATCTTCGCGCCGTCGAGGAGGATGTCGGATAGGACGTAGTTGCGGGTTGCCATGCCGATGAGGTTCGCGTTCTTGATCAGGAACATGATGGTTCCCCCTTCGTTTGTTTGGAGCCGTGGATGACGACGGCGGCGAGGACCACGACGCCCGACAACAGGGCGCTTTCGTCGACGTTGAAGCGCGGATGGTGCAGGCTGTACCCGTCGGTCTCGTCGTGATGCGTGCCGAGCCAGGCGATGCAGCCGGTCTTCAGGCGGATGTATTTCGAGAAGTCCTCCGCGCCCATCGAGGCTTTTGGAATCGATACGAACTTGTCTTTCCCGAGCAGGCATTCGGTGACGCCCTGAAACGCCGCGGCGGCCTTGGGCGCGTTCACGGTGGGGTCGTAGCCGTAGATGTACTTGTAGTCGTAGGTGCCCCCGCGCATCGCGGCGATCCCCCTGACGACGTCCTCGATCCCCTGTTTCAATTGTGTGCGGACGGCGTCGTTGAAGGTGCGGACGGTGCCTTCGAGGAAGGCCGTCCCGGGGATGATGTTGTGGGTCGTCCCGGCATGCACCTGGGAGATCGTGACGACCGCGTTCTCGGTCGGGTCGAGGGTCCTCGAGACGAGCGCCTGGAGGGCGGTGACGACTTCCGCCTGCATCAGCACGGGGTCGACGGACAAGTGCGGGTAGGCGGCGTGCGCGCCCTTGCCCTTGAGGGTGATCTGGATCGTGTCGGCCGCGGCCATCGCCTCGCCGGTCTTGACCGCGATCGTCCCCGACGGGAACGCCGGGCTCACGTGGAGGGCGTAGAAGCATTCGACGTCGTCGAGCAGCCCGGAGGCGACGATGCCTTCGGCGCCGCCGGGCGAGGGTCCCTCCTCGGCTTCCTGGAAGATCAGCTTGACGGTGCCGCGCCAGAGGCTCGGGTGGTCCTTGAGGTAGTTCGCCGCCGTCAGAAGCATCGCCGTGTGGGCGTCGTGGCCGCAGGCGTGCATCCGTCCCGGGACGCGGGAACGATACTCGAGGGACGCGTTCTCCTCGGAAAGCGGCAGCGCGTCCATGTCGGCGCGCAGGCCGACGACGGGACCCTTGCCGTTCTCGAGGATGCCCAGAAGCGAATTCTTCCCGACATGCTCGATCGTGCGGATTCCCATCTCGCGCAGGCGGGCGGAGACGAAGTCATGCGTTTGTTCGACGTCGAAGCCGCATTCGGGATGCATGTGCAGGCTCCGCCGCGTTTCGATCAGAAACGGTTCGTACGGTTTGAAGTCTTGATAGTTGGGCATGGGGTCATCTCCTGTCATAGATGTAGCGGATCGGGACGCCGCGGGTTTTGGCGTGCTCGACGATTTGTTCGCGAAGGTCGTTGTACCAGGTCTTGTCGCCCTGTTCGAAGATGTTCCGGTACAGGGACAAGAGCTCCGGTTTACGGGCGAGCAGGTGGCGGAAGACGGCGATCTTGTTCTCGGGATCCCGGAGGTTCAGGGTGTCGAACATCATATATTCGACGTAGGGCGCGCACGCGTCGATCAGCCCGATCGGATCGGAGATGCCGGGCAGGATCGGCGCAACGAAGACGTGCGTCGAAATCCCTGCTTCGCGGAGAACGCGAAGGGCCGATATCCGATCCGTCGGCCGGCTCGCGCCGGGCTCGACGAAGGCGGCGGCTTCGTCGAACATCGAGATCGAGAAGCCGACCTCGACGTGTCGCATCTGTTTGAACAGGTCGAGATCGCGCGTGACGAGCGCGGATTTCGTCAAAATCGAAATTCGGAGCGCGCTTTCCCGGATCGCCTCGAGGATGTCGCGCGTCAGGTGTTCGTCCCGTTCGACGGGTTGATAACAGTCGGTCGCGGAGCTGAAGAACAGCGACTTGGACCCGGTATTCCTGGGAATATCGAAATTCGGGTACCGTTTGACATCGACATACGAGCCCCACGGCGCGGGCCGCCCCGGCTGGTCGACGTAGGACTTCGCGTAACAGTAGATGCATCCGTGGCCGCAGCCGACGTAGGGGTTGCAGGTGAAGTCATGGCCGCCGATCCGGGTCGGCGTCATGAAATGCCGGGCGTCAATCCGCCGGATGTCCGGCATCGCCGGTCTTCGCTCCGAGTCTGACGATCCATAACGATCCGTAGAGGCCGCTTCCGAGCGCGATCAGGCCGAAGAGGACGTCCCACGGACGGGCGGAAAGGTAGGCGAACGCATGCGTGTAGACGGGCGTCTGGTCGAGGAAGGCGTCCCCCGTGCCCGGGTCGCGGATCCACAGAAGCAGGAACGCCGCGGAGGCGACGACGAAGCCGACGATGGCGAGATAGCTTTGGACCGGGAAGCGCTTGAGCAGGCTTTCGAGGACCTTCGACATCCCGATGACGCCGGCCAGGGCGCCGAGGGCGAACGGGACCATCACGACGATGTTGTAGCCAAGCATCGACAAGTCGGTCAGGTTGCCGGCGACGTTACTGACGATCGCCGTGTAGTAGCCGAGGATCAGAAGGAGCGCAGACCCGGAGACGCCGGGGGTGATCATCGTCATCGCCGAGACGACGCCGAGACCGAACAACAGCGGATAGGTCGACACCGCGGACAGATCGAAATAATCGATCCCGCCGTGTCCGGAGAGCACCTGGAAGACCGCCATGACGAGGATGAGCGCGATGGAGGTCCCGAATGATACCCATCCGGATGTCGTGACCTTCTTCCCCTTCACGTTGTTTTTGACGAGGCTCGGGACGCCGCCGAGGGTCATCCCGATGAAGAACAGGATCGTCACGAACGAATTCGCCTTGAGCGCGAGGCCCATCAGTCTGGCGAACAGGACGATCCCGAGCAATAACCCGATGCCGAGCGGAAACAGGTACGCGAAGTGCTTCTTGAAATCCTTGAAGAGGTTGCCGAGGGCATGCACCATCTTGTCGAAGACGCCGAGATAGACGGCGAAGGTGCCGCCGCTGCAGCCCGGGATCGTGAACGAGAAACCGATGATGAAGCCTTTGACGAGCAGGGTGAGAAACATGGGATATCCTCCTAGCGGGAACTCACGGCGTCGCCGATGAGGTCGTATCCGAAGACGCTTCCGACCTTGACGGAAACGACGTCGCCGAGTTTGAGCGGTTGTGACGACTGGAACACGAGCGAGCCGTCGACGTCGTCGGGGGCGAAGGCGCGGCTGCGGCCGTAGTAGAACTTGGACTTGGGGTCGTAGGCTTCGACGATCGTCTCGTGGATGGTGCCGATCTGGGCGCGGTTCCTGATCCGGACGATTTTCTTCTGGCGTTTCATCACGGCCTCGAGCCTCGCCTGCTTGACGTCCTCGGGGACTTGTTCGGTCATCCCGAATGCGGGCGTGTCCTCCTCGCGCGAATAGGCGAAGGCGCCGAGCCGGTCGAACTTGACCGTCTCGATGAAGTCGAGGAGGGCCTGGAAGTCGGTTTCGGTCTCGCCGGGGAAGCCGACGATCACGGTGGTGCGCAGGACCGCGTCCGGCATCATCCGGCGGATCGTGGCGAACAAGTCATAGAGCATCGCCCCGCCGCCGCGGCGGTTCATCCGCTTCAGGACGGCGTCGCTCGCATGCTGGACCGGGATGTCGAAATAGCGCGCGACCTTCGGTTCGGCCGCGATCGTCGCCAAAAGTTCGCCGGTGATCTCGTCGGGATACAGGTAGAGGACGCGGACGATGAGGAGGCCTTCGATGCGGGCGAGCCGTTTCAGCAGCGCGGGAAGCAGGGACTGCCGGTCCGCCGTCAGGTCGGACCCGTAGCGGGTCGTGTCCTGGCTGATCAGGTTCAGTTCCTTCGCGCCGTTGTGGGCGAGTTGTTCGGCTTCGGCGACGACGTCGTCGAACGGCCGGCTCTTGAACCCGCCGCGGATCAGCGGGATCGCGCAATAGGTGCAGCGGTTGTCGCAGCCGTCGGAGAGTTTCAGATAGGGGGTGGCGCTGGACGTCGCGAGGAAGCGGTTCATGTAGTCGGGCGCCCCGAAGTGGAGATGTTCGCGCACGAAGACTTCGGAGAGGATCTTGCCGAACTGCGGATAGTCCCGGACGCCGACGATGCGGTCGACGTAGGGCATCTCGCGCTGGATCTTCTCCCGATAGCGTTCGGCGTAGCAGCCGCACACGATCAGCTTCTTCCCGTACCCGTGCATCTCCTCGATCGTCTGGACCGCTTCTTCCTTGGCTGATTCGATGAAGCCGCAGGTGTTGACGATGATCGCGTCGCTGTCTGCGGGATCGGTGACGATGTCCACGCCGGCGCCGCGCAGGACGCCCATGATCATTTCCGAATCGACGAGGTTCTTCGCGCAGCCGAGCGAGACGACCCCGACCTTCATGAGAGACCCTCGGGGATGAAGGCGAGGACCAGGTCGCAATGTCCCATGATGTCGATCTTCCCGACGTTGGACGGCACGACGAAAGCATCGCCATAGGCGATTGGACGACCGTTGAAGGTGCCCTCGCCGGCGACGACGGTCGCGACGTACCAGCGGCCGATCTTGTTCACATAGTGGAAACTGCCGTGTACCGCGAGCTTGCGCACGGTGAACGCCGGCGCTTCGACCATCGTCACGATCTCGTTGGTCGCGGCGAAGTTTCGGATGTCCGCCGGTTTGGCGGGAACGTCGGTGACCGCGAGGCCCTTCTCGAGATGGAGTTCGCGCCGCTGGCCTTTGGCGTCGATGCGGTTGTAGTCGTAGATGCGGTAGGTGACGTCGCTCGTCTGCTGGTTTTCCAACAGGACGATGCCCTTGCCGATCGCGTGGAGCGTGCCCGCCGGGATGTAGACGAAGTCGCCGGCGACGACGGGG
>CAIMSF010000104.1 GCA_903844055.1 uncultured bacterium | reverse complement strand
TTTTGAAAGATCGTCTGGTGATGATGGCGAAGTGGACACACCCGTTCCCATACCGAACACGGAAGTTAAGCACTTCAGCGCCGATTGTAGTACGTTTGTGCGAGAGTAGGACGTTGCCAGGCAATCCTTCATAAAACCCCCGCGGGAGCGATCCCGAAGGGGGTTTTTTCGTGCTCGCGGGCGCCCGCCGCGGCAATCTTCGCAAAACGTTCGGACCCGATCGAAAAGGGGTTGCATTCATGGAAAAATGCGGTAAAATAGAAATGCGAAACACCGGTTGATCGGCCGCGGCGAGCGGCTCCAGCCCCGACATCGCGATTCAAACGCCTCAGTAGCTCAGTTGGTTAGAGCACATGACTGTTAATCATGGGGTCCTAGGTTCGAGTCCTAGTTGGGGCGCCACCATAAAAAACATCCCCGTCGGGTCGATCCCGACGGGGATTCTCATGGGAATTCGCTGGCGGAGGCGATGGCTTACCCGCGGGGTTCCTCAGTCTCCGAAAAGAGCGACTCGAACGGGCGGTGCGGGAACAGCTTCATCAGGATCTCGATGTCGCCCAGCGTGAACGGCGCCACGCCGCAGAGCTTCCTGCGGACGACGGGGACGCTGCATCCGAGCATGATGGCGAGGTCGTGTTCCGAAAGGTCGCGCGCGACCATTTCCGTGATCAGGTTGCCGAACATGGGATACCTCCGATAAACGAAATATACGCGAACGCATAAACTAAACTATATGATATACGCAAATGCGTATATTGTCAATGCGATAAACATCGGTAATGCGATTTTCCCGTTTACCCGCTTCCCCGGATGATGGTACAATGAAGCGGGTGATTTCGAATGGATCTCTATGAACGAATCAATGCGTTGATGAAAAGCAAGGGAATGACCCGCAAGGACCTGTGCGCGGCGACGGGGCTGTCCTACAGCACGCTGACCAGCCTGTTCCAGCGGAAATCGAAGAACATGCGGCTTGAGACGATTCGCGCGATCGCGGGGGTCTTGAGCGTGTCGGTCGACGACCTCGTGCGCGGCAGCACCGCGATCGATCTGGTCGCGGAACCGGACGGGCCGGTCTACGGCGAGGCGTTCGAGGCGGCGGAGATCCTCCGCATCCTCGGCACCCTCTCCAAGCGCGGCCGGACGATCCTGCTCGCGAAGGCCTACGAACTGCAGGAAAAGGAACAGGAAGAGCGGTCCGCGACCTGACTGCAGGCCTTTTCTTCCTCTCGCCGGACGACCGATCGATGAAAACGATATCAACCGGACGAACCGCGGAAAGTTATCGTTGACACGCCTCGGTCTGTGGTGTATAATGTTGTTGCTGTAAAAAGATGGAACAAGAGGTTGCGCAAGCAGCCTTATTAAAATGAGTCCTGCGCACCACCTGGGTGTGTGGGTATGAAAGGAGGAAATGTTTTCATGCCAACAATCAACCAACTGATCAAGAACGGCCGTCATGACAAAGTCCGCAAATCGAAGGCTCCGCAGCTGAACGTCGGGTTCAACACCCTGACGAAGCACTATAGCGATCTGCACAGCCCGCAAAAGCGCGGCGTTTGCGTCCGTGTCGCGACGATGACCCCGAAGAAACCGAACTCGGCGCTCCGCAAGTACGCCCGTGTCCGTCTTTCCAACGGCGGCGAAGTCAACGCCTACATCCCCGGCGTCGGCCACAAGCTGCAGGAACACAGTGTTGTCCTGATCCGCGGCGGTCGTGTCAAAGACCTCCCCGGCGTCCGTTACCACATCATCCGTGGAACGCTCGACACCACCGCACCTGCCGTCAGAAACCAGGGTCGTTCCAAATATGGAGCAAAGCGACCGAAAAAAGCGGCTCCGGCCAAGAAAAAGTAACAAAACCTGAAGCAAAAATGAGAAAATTCCATCATACATCGAAAGGAGGAATTTCATATGCCTCGCAAAGGTAAAGTCGTCAAAAGAGACGTATTGCCGGACCCGATCTACAACTCCAAGCTTGTGACCCGCCTGATCAACAGCATCATGCTCGAAGGCAAGAAGGGCTTGGCCCAGAACATCCTGTACAACGCGTTCAACCGCATCAAGGAGACCACGAGCAAGGAGCCGGTCGAAGTGTTCAACGACGCGCTCAACAACATCATGCCGCTGCTCGAAGTCAGAAGCCGCCGCATCGGCGGTCAGAACTACCAGGTTCCGGGCGAAGTCAAGAGCGACCGCAGAGTCACTCTCGGCCTCAGATGGCTCGTTCAATACTCGCGTTCGCGCAACGAAAAGACCATGGAAGAAAGACTCGCGAAGGAAATCATCGACGCCGCCAACGGCCAAGGTGCTTCCGTCAAGAAAAAAGAAGACATGCACAAGATGGCCGAAGCGAACAAAGCTTTCGCCCATTACAGATTCTAAGGTAGGAAGGATTACGTTATGGCACGTGAATTTACACTAGACAAAACACGTAATATCGGCATCATGGCCCACATCGACGCCGGTAAGACGACGACCAGCGAGCGTGTGCTGTTCCATACTGGAAAAATCCATAAAATCGGTGAAGTCCACGATGGCGCAGCGACGATGGACTGGATGGAACAGGAACAAGAACGGGGAATCACGATTACCGCCGCAGCGACGACCGCTTTCTGGAAAAACCATCGCGTGAATCTGATCGACACTCCCGGCCACGTCGACTTCACCGTTGAAGTTTCGCGCTCCCTCCGTGTTTTGGACGGTGCCGTAACGGTGCTTGACGCCTCATCCGGCGTGGAACCGCAAACCGAAACCGTCTGGCGCCAAGCCAACGAATACGGGGTTCCGCGCATCGTTTATGTCAACAAGATGGACAAGACCGGCGCCGATTTCGACTATTCGGTCAAGAGCCTCAAAACCCGCCTTGCCGCCGACGCCGCCGCGATCCAGTGGCCGATCGGCGCGGAAGACACCTTCGTCGGCAACGTCGACCTCGTCGAAATGCATGCGAAGATCTTCGACGGCGAACAGGAAGAAGACTACAAGATCGTCCCGATTCCCGCGAACCTCGTGGAACTCGCGAAGGCGAAGCACAACGAACTGATCGAACGCGTCGCCGAGTACGACGACGAGCTGATGGCGCGTTACCTCGATGGCGAAACCATCGACGTACCTTCCCTCAAGCGGGCGATCCGCAAAGCCGTGCTCACCGTCAAGTTCTTCCCCGTCATCTGCGGGTCGTCGTTCAAGAACAAGGGAGTCAAGCCGATGCTCGACTGCGTCATCGACTATCTGCCCTCGCCCGTCGAAGTCGCCCAGATCAAGGGAACCGACAAGTTCGGCCGGGAAATCGTCGTCGAACACGACGACTCCTCCGATTTCGTCGCCCTTGCCTTCAAGGTCATGACCGACCCGTTCGTCGGCCGCCTGACCTTCTTCCGGGTCTACTCGGGGATGGTCGACAAGGGCTCCTATGTCCTCAACACCTCCAAAAACAAGAAAGAGCGTCTCGGCCGCCTGCTCCAGATGCATGCGAACAACCGGACCGAAATCGATCAGGTCTACTGCGGCGACATCGCCGCGGCCGTCGGCTTGAAAGACACGATCACCGGCGACACGCTCTGTTCCGAAAAGCACTTCGTGGTCCTGGAATCGATGAACTTCCCCGAACCGGTCATCTCCGTCGCGATCGAACCGAAGACGAAGAACGACCTCGACAAGATGGGCGTCGCGCTCCAGAAACTCTCCGAAGAAGACCCGACGTTCAAAACGTACACCGACAAGGAATCCGGCCAGACGATCATCTCCGGCATGGGTGAACTCCACCTCGACATCATCGTCGACCGCATGCGCCGCGAATTCAAGGTCGAGGCGACCGTCGGCGCGCCTCAGGTCTCGTACCGCGAAACGATCAGGCAGGCAGCCGAATGCGAAGGACGGTTCATCCGTCAGTCCGGCGGCCGCGGCCAGTACGGCCACTGCTGGATCCGGTTCGAACCGAACCCGGGCAAGGGCTATGAATTCGTCGACAAGATCGTCGGCGGCGTCGTTCCCCGCGAGTACATCCCGGCCGTCGACAAGGGCCTCCAGGAAGCGATGGTCTCCGGCATCATCGCCGGCTATCCGCTCCTCGACATCAAGGCGACCCTGTTCGACGGATCCTACCATGACGTCGACTCCTCCGAAATGGCATTCAAGATCGCCGCGTCCATGGCGCTCAAACTGACGAAGGACAAGTGCAAACCGACCCTTCTCGAACCGATCATGGTGGTCGACGTCGTCTGCCCCGAGGAATATCTCGGCAACGTCATCGGCGACCTCGTCAGCCGCCGCGGCCGCATCGAAGGCCAGGAAGCCCGTCCCGGCGCCCAGAAGATCACCGCCAAGGTTCCGCTCGCCAACATGTTCGGCTACGCCACCTCGATGCGTTCGAACTCGCAGGGACGCGCGACCTTCACCATGCAATTCTCGCATTATGAGGAGTGTCCGAAGTCGGTCACCGAAGAAATCGTCAAGAAACGCAACGGTTGATCGGGTCCCGCTTTTGCGGCGAACCAACGAAAGACTTGCATTATCGATCGTCTTGTTATACAATGATATCGACTGAAAACCCCAAAAATCCATCAAAAACCATAAAGGAGAATATCAAAAATGGCAAAAGCTAAATTTGACCGCAGCAAACCGCACGTCAACGTCGGCACCATCGGCCACGTCGACCACGGCAAAACCACGTTGACCGCCGCCATCACGAAGGTCCTCGCCGAGAAAGGTCTCTCCGAGTTCCATTCGTACGACTCGATCGACTCCGCTCCGGAGGAGAAAGCCAGAGGCATCACGATCAACACCGCCCACATCGAATACTCGACGCAGAAACGCCACTACGCCCACGTCGACTGCCCAGGTCATGCCGACTACGTCAAGAACATGATCACCGGCGCCGCCCAGATGGACGGAGCGATCCTCGTCGTCTCGGCCGCCGACGGCTGCATGCCGCAGACCCGCGAGCACATCCTGCTCGCCCGTCAGGTCGGCGTTCCGAAACTCGTCGTCTTCCTCAACAAGGCCGACATGGTCGATGACGCCGAACTCATCGAACTCGTCGAAATGGAAGTCCGCGACCTCCTGAACGAATACAAGTTCCCGGGCGACGAAACCCCGATCATCGTCGGTTCCGCCCTGAGAGCCCTCGAAGGCGACCCGAAGTGGGTTCCGTGCATCATGCAGCTCATGGATGCCGTCGACTCCTATGTCCCGCTGCCCGTCCGTGAGACCGACAAGCCCTTCATGATGCCCGTCGAAGACGTCTTCACGATCACCGGCCGCGGCACCGTCGCCACCGGCCGTGTCGACCGCGGCATGATCAAAGTCGGCGATCCCGTCGAAATCATCGGCATCAAGGACACCAGACCGTCGGTCGTCACCGGCGTCGAAATGTTCCGCAAGCTGCTTGACTACGCCCAGGCCGGCGACAACGTCGGTCTCCTTCTCCGCGGCATCGACCGCGAGCAGGTCCAGCGCGGCCAGGTCATCGCGAAGCCGAAATCCGTGACCCCGCACACCAACTTCACCGCCCAGGTCTACGTCCTGTCGCAGTCCGAAGGCGGCCGCCACACCCCGTTCTTCTCGAACTATCGCCCGCAGTTCTATTTCCGCACGACCGACGTCACCGGCGTCATCAACCTCCAAGAAGGCGTTGAAATGGTCATGCCCGGCGACAACACCGTCATGAACGTCGAACTGATCCACCCGATCGCCATCGAGTTGGGAACCAAGTTCTCGATCCGCGAAGGCGGCCACACGGTCGGCGCCGGTTCCGTCGTCACGATCGTCAAGTAACATCGTCCCAAACATTCAAGGATGCGCGAGCATCCTTTTTTGTTTCTACGGGGAACGGCGTGGTATAATGTTTCTATCCGGGAGGTGATGACATGTACTTCGATTCCCATGTGCATTTGAACGACGACCTGCTGTTCAACGATCTCGAAACGGTCATCGCCGCCGCCGAAGCGGCCGGCGTCCGGCGGATGGTCTGCATCGGTTACGACGTCGCATCGAGCCGAAGGGCGGTCGAGATCGCCGAGGCGCATGAAGGCGTCTACGCCGCGGTCGGACTCCATCCCGAAAACGCCCACCTGATGGACGAAGCCGATTTCGAGGCGATCGAGCGGCTGCTTTCGCATCCCAAGGTCGTCGCCGTCGGCGAAATCGGCCTCGACCGCTATTGGGACAAGACCAAGCTCGAGGTCCAGACAGCCGCCTTCATCCGCCAGATCGAACTGGCGGACCGATACCATAAGCCGATCTGCGTCCATATGCGCGAGGCGACGATGGAAACGATCGCGGTACTGACCGCGCACAAGCCTTCCTGGATGAAAGGCGTGATGCACTGTTACGGCGGGTCGGCCGAGTCGACCGCCGATTTCCTTCGCCTCGGGATGTACATCTCGCTCGCCGGACCGGTGACCTTCAAGAACGCCCGCGTCGCCAAGGAAGTCGCCGCGGTCGTTCCGCTCGACCGCCTTCTGATCGAGACGGATGCGCCCTATCTCGCCCCCCATCCGTATCGGGGACAGCGGAACGAATCGAAGTATGTGCCGCTCGTGGCCGCCGAAATCGCCCGCATCAAGGGCATCGACGTCGAAACCGTCGAGCGCCGTACGTACGAGAACGCGGCGTCGCTCTTCCGTGCGGACCTTCCCCGTTAAAAAACGTTTTCATAGAAAAAATGCTTGCGTCCGTCCTCAATGCTGATATAATTGTGTCAAAGCATTGAACGGGAGTAGTAGCGGCCGTGTTTCATTCCTAGCGAGTCGGGGACGATGGAAGCCCGATAACGGAACGGCGCGAACGAGCTCGGGAGCTTTTGGATCGACTCGGTCGGTTCGGACGTCAGCCGGCGTTAACGGCGTGAGAGCCGGAGTATTCCGGAATCAAGGTGGTACCGCGAGCAATCGTCCTTGGCATGCATGCCGGGACTTTTTTTATTCGCCGTACATATTCCGAACCACGAACAGATCCCGACGCAGGCGGGCGTTATCCGCATCGAGTGCCGGACTTGTTTCCGGAATCAAGGTGGTACCACGGTTGACTCCGTCCTTGGCGAACGTCTGTTCGCCAAGGATTTTTTTTCGGACGTTCGATCGCATAGGGTTCCAACAAATGAGAGATAGAAGGGAAGTCACAAACATGTTCAAGAAAGTGCTCAGCATCCTGCTTTTCATCATCGCCGTCTCATCCGTCGCGATCCTCTCGGCCTGCGCCGAGACCGCCGGCAACGTCTACACCTACGTCATCGACGAAGCGTACACCGAATACGTCGTGATGGGAACCTCCGCCGATTATCCGCCGTATGAATGGCCGCTCGAAGTCGAGGGGAAGACCACGATCGTCGGACTCGACATCGAGATCGCAAAGTACATCGCAGCCGCGCTTGGAAAGAACCTCAAGGTCGTCAACAAGGGCTTCGATTTCCTCATCGAAGACCTCGAAGCCGGCAAGGTCGACTTCGTGATGGCCGGCATGACCCCGACCGAAGAGCGCGCGCTCAGGGTCGATTTCTCGCCGGTATACTACGAGTCGATCCAGGTCGTCCTGGTCCGCGACGCCGACGTCGCCGCCTACGCCTCGGCCGCATCCCTCAACGTCGCCTCCGCCAAGGTCGGCGCGCAGCTCGGCGCGATCCAGCAGGAACTTGCCGAAGCGACCTTCCCGCTCGCCCAGCGTCAGTACATCCAGCAGGTCCCCGATCTCGTCGTCCGTCTGATCGACGGCCAGCTCGACGCCGTCATCATGGAAAAGGCGGTCGCCGACGGATATGTCGCCAACCATGCGGAACTCGGCATCGCCCCGTTTTTGATCGGCGATCCCGAAGGCGGCTCCGCCGTCGCGGTCCAGAAGGGCGACGCCGACCTGCTCGCCACGGTGAACGCGGTGATCGCGCAATTGATCGCCGACGGCACCATCAGCACGATCGTCGCGGCGGCGATCGCCCTCAACGAATCGACTGCCGAGTAAGATGGATTTCTCGTTTCTTTGGAACGGGCGATACGTCGGAATCCTCCTCGGAGGACTCTTCCTGACGCTGGTGCTAGCGATCATCGCAGTCGCGTCCGGGACCGCGCTCGCGTTGGTGCCGGCCTTTCTGCGGTTGTCGAAAAACCGCCTGTTCCGCTTCATCGGCACCGCGTATGTCGAGGTGATCCGCGGGACGCCGCTCTTGGTCCAGGTGCTCATCATCTACTCGTTCTTCCGGATGCCGGTGACGGTCGTCCTGGGCGTCGACCTCTCGAGCTTCCTCCCCGGGATGCTCGCGCTCTTCATCAATTCGAGCGCCTATGTCGCCGAGGTGATCCGCGGCGGGATCACCTCGGTCGACCGCGGCCAGTCGGAAGCGGCCGCAAGCCTCGGCATGGGGAAAGGGCTGGCGATGCGGAAGATCATCCTGCCCCAGGCGGTCAAAAACATCGTTCCCGCGCTCGGCAACGAGTTCGTCACCCTCATCAAGGAAACCTCGATCTTCATGTACCTCGGCATCGCCGAACTGATGTACGCCGCGACGATCGTGCGGACCTCGACCTATGCGGTCAAGGAGTCCTACATCGTCGTCGCGATCCTCTATTTCTGTCTCACGTTTCCAACCTCGAAGCTGATGGGGTTGCTCGAAAGGAAGATGAAGAAAGCCGATGCCAGATGACCTTCTCGTCCTGAACGGACTCACAAAACGGTTTTCTGACGGCACCGTCGCGGTCGACGCGGTCGACCTGTCGATCCAGCGTGGCACGGTCACGGTCATCATCGGACCGTCCGGATCAGGCAAGTCGACCCTCCTGCGGATGATCAACCTGATCGAACCGCCGACCCAAGGTCACGTCGTCTTCGACGGGATCGACCTGCTCGCGAAGGAGGTCGACGCCAATGCGCTGCGCCGCCGCATCGGGATGGTGTTCCAGCTCTTCAACCTGTTCCCGCACCTCTCCGTCCTCGACAATCTGACGATCGGTCCGACGACCGTCCTGAAGAAATCGAAGGAAGCGGCGGAGACGGCCGCGCGGGCGATGCTTGCGAGGGTCGGTCTTGCCGGCAAGGCCGACAGTTATCCCGCCCAAC
The DNA here is from genome assembly GCA_903844055.1 of uncultured bacterium. GTDB lineage: Bacteria > Bacillota_I > Bacilli_A > Izemoplasmatales > Hujiaoplasmataceae > UBA12489. The sequence goes on along the minus strand of CAIMSF010000104.1, from coordinate 31,754 downwards.
TCTCGGGGGGACAGAAGCAGCGGATCGCGATCGCCCGCGCCCTCTGCATGGATCCGGAGATGATGCTCTTCGATGAACCGACCTCCGCGCTCGATCCGGAGATGATCGGCGAGGTTCTCTCCGTGATGAAGAAACTGGCGGCCGACGGAATGACGATGGTCGTCGTCACCCACGAAATGGAGTTCGCCCGCGCGTTCGCAGATACCGTCATCGTCATGGACGGCGGGAAAATCATCGAAGCGGGATCGCCGGACGTGATATTCGGACATCCGACGAATCCCCGCACGAAGGAGTTCCTGCACCGCGTCATCGACAAGGAATGACGAGCGCGCGCAACCTCGGGGACTGAACGGTAAAAATCAAGGGTGTCCATCGACGATTCATCGCTCGCTGCGCTTCCGATCAACCAGCCCCTTTGAACCGTCGTTGACCGATCCAATCGCGCAACAAGATGCGCTTTTCCGACGAGATGCGATTTACTTTCAACGACCGTTATCATATAATAGTCTCTGAGATGCCAATCTCAAATAAACCAAGGGGGAAAGTTGAATGAAGAAGATTCTTGTACTCATGTTCATCGCTTTGTTTGCATTCGGACTCACCGCATGTGAAAAGAAACCCGTGGAACGTCAAAGCCTCTCCGTATTCTTCGTCCCGTCCCGCGACGCCGCCCAGATTCTCGAATATGTCGCGCCGCTCGCTGCCATGTTGAAGGCGGAACTGCTCGAACTCGGCTATGACATTGAAACGATCGATGTCCAAGTCGGCACTTCCTATGAAGCGGTCGGCGAAGGCATGGATGCCGGAACGATCGATGTCGGCTTCCTTCCCGGAGGAACCTATGTCATTTATTCCGCTGACGGCAACATCGACGTCATCCTGACGGCGACGCGTGCCGGCTTGAACAAAGACTTCACCAATGCCAAGGATTGGAACGACGGTCTGCCGACCACCGGCGATCCGACCAACCAGGTCGCCTACTACCGTTCGCTCGTCGTCGCCGGACCCAGCGTCAAGGGCCGCGAACTTGCCGACAAGGTCAACGCCGGTACGGCGCTCACATGGGCCGATCTGAGCAGCGCCATTTGGTGCGTCCGCTCGTCCTCCTCGTCCGCCGGCTACATCTATCCCTCCATCAAGCTCGATGGTCTGTTCGACCATAAGCTCTCCGACCTCGAAGCGGGCAACCGCATCCAGACCGCCGGCTACGGCGCATCGATGGCCAGCCTCGCCTCCGGATCTTGCGACCTTGCGACGATCTACGCCGACGCGCGCCGCGACTACTCCGACGAGTGGATTCTTTCGGGCGAAGGCGGATATGGCCGCACGCTCTCGATTTGGGAAGAAACCGATGTCGTCCTCGTCACCGACGGGATCTACAACGACACCATCTCCATCTCCAAGATTTCCGTCGATGAGGATCTCGCCCTCGCGTTGCAGCAGGCGTTCATCAACCTGATCAGCACCGATGCCGGCAAAGCCGTCTTCGCCGTGTACAGCCATGAAGGCTATGTCGAGGCGGATGACTCCGACTACGACGTCGAACGTGAAGCCCAGGCTTCGCTGAACGGCTGAGAAGCAACCAACGAAATTTCATCGAGAAAGACCAAAAACAGACTTGAAATCGTTCAAGTCTGTTTTACTAACAGCAGAGGGTGGCACGATGATCCAATTCAGTCATGTAAGCAAAATCTATCCAAACGGCACGGTGGCATTAAAAGACGTCACGCTGGAAATCCAACAGGGTGAATTCGTCGCGATCATCGGGTTGAGCGGCGCCGGGAAATCCACATTGATCAAATTGATCAACAAGATGACGGATGTCACCGAAGGCAGCCTGATCGTCAACAAGAGCGATGTCAGACGGCTGCAGGGTGCGGAACTTCGCCGCTTCCGCCGCCGGATCGGCATCGTCTTCCAGTCGTTCAACCTGATCAATCGCACAAGCGTCATCAACAACGTGCTCGCCGCCCGGGTAGCGGACATGAATTTTTTCAGCACGCTTCTCGGTCTCTACAGCCGTGACGACAAACTGCTCGCACTCGAGTCGCTCGACAATGTCGGTATCCTCGAAAAGGCCTACTCACGCGCCGACCAGCTTTCGGGCGGACAGCAGCAGCGCGTCGCGCTCGCCCGCACGCTTGCCCAAAAGCCGTCGATCATCCTGGCGGATGAACCCGTCGCCTCCCTCGACCCCATCACGGCCAATCAGATCATGAAGGATTTCAAGCGCATCAATGTCGATCACAACATCACGGTGATCGCCAACATGCATCACGTGGACATGGCGCTGAAGTATGCCAATCGCGTCATCGGCATCAACAAGGGCGAAATCGTCTTCGACGGACCATCGAGTCAGGTGAACGAGGATCTCCTGAAGAAGATTTATGGACGCGAGATCACCGACGAAGACATCATGTTCAAGAAAACCCTGGGCGAATAGCGCATATGAACGAAAAGCAAAAGAAACGATCGACCGGTGACTCCGAATCCGAACGGTTGAAGAGGCCTCGTCCCGTCAAGGCATTCCTCGATCGTCTCGCCGCTCGCAATCTTGCGCATCGGACGACAACGCTGTCGAACGGAGCGACGATCGTCCGCCCGTTTTCTTGGTCGCTCACGAACTCGCTGATCATTCTGGTGATCTTCCTCTTCTTTTGGGACATGATCGTCGGAGCTTATTTCGACAAGTACGATTTTATGATTTTTGTCCGCCGGATTCCCAATTTCCTCAACATCCTGCAGAAGATGTGGACCGAGTTCGATTGGAGTTACTTCGACTTCGTCGTCGATCCGATGGTCGACACGATCCAGATGGCGCTTCTCGGTACTGCGATCGGCGCGGTATTCTCGCTTCCCGTCGCGTTCCTCGCTTCTGCCAACATCGTCAAGAGCAAGATCGTCTCGGGAGTCGTGAAAACCATCCTCTCCTTCGTCAGAACCTTCCCGACCCTCGTCTACGCCGCCATTCTTGCGTTCATCTTCGGCTACGGGACATTGATCGGCGTCCTGGCGACAGCCATCTTCACCTTCGGCATCCTCACGAAGATGTTGTTCGAAGTGATCGAGACGCTCGACCTCAGTTCTTTCGTCGCCATCGAGGCGACCGGAGCGTCGAAGGGCAAAGCCTTCATCACCTCCGTCATTCCCCAAATCATGGGCAGTTTCCTCTCCTTCACGCTATACAGCATCGAAATCAACATTCGTTCCTCCGCCATCCTCGGCTATGTCGGGGCGGGCGGCGTCGGCATCATGCTCGACGAGAACATGAACTGGCGGCGATATGGCAACATCGGCGTCATCCTCGTGGTTCTGTTTGTCTCGGTTCTGATCATCGAGAACATTTCCCGTTATCTTAGAAAGAAGTTGAGCTAGATGAAGCCCGCCATTCTCGAGATGTACGACAAGCGTCCGCGGACGCTGGTCCGAAACACCATTCTCTTCGTACTGATGGCCGTCATTCTGGTATGGAGTTGGGAAACCATGGACTACGGCGGAATCAACGAAAACGGCGCGGTCGTCGCCAGGAACATCCTCGACGCGCTGATCCGCCCGAACGAGGCTTGGCTCTTCAACTTCACCGCGACCGGTACGAGCATTCCCCTGTTGATGCTCGAAACCGTCGCGATCGGCTTCCTCGGAACGATTCTCGGCGCGATCCTCGCATTGCCCTTTGCCTTCCTGAGCGCGCGCAACATCGTCGGTCCCGTCATGAGCAATGTCGGCAACACCATCATCAGCATCATCCGTACGTTTCCGATTTTCATCCTCGGACTCATGTTCATCCGCGTCACGGGCCCGGGACCGCTTGCCGGCGTCCTGACCATCGGCATCGCCTCGATCGGCATGATTTCCAAACTCTATGTCGAAATCATCGAAGACATCGACAAGGGCATCCTGCTGGCGCTCGATGCGACGGGGGCCACCCGATTCCAAAAAATCCGGTACGGCATCATTCCGCAGTTGACCGCCAACTTCATCTCCACGGCCATCTACCGTTTTGAGATCAACGTTCGAAACGCGACCATTCTCGGCCTGGTCGGAGCCGGTGGAATCGGCTTCACCTTGATCGCGGCGCTCGGCGCCTATCGATGGAAAGACGCCGCGGCCGCGCTGTGGGGCATCATCGTCGTCGTCCTCGTCATCGAAATCATCTCGACCAAAATCCGCAGCAAACTCGTATCGGGTGAATGACGGCCCGACGCGCGACGTGCCCGCGGCCCCAAGCGCCAACGGCGTTTCGGCCGCGGGCTTTCTTTTCGGATCGCGAATGCGATCGTACTTGCCAAAACCGATGGGATGTCATACAATAGACGGGATGAAACAAAGGAGTTGAACACATGGGACTCACAGCCGGTATCGTCGGTCTTCCCAACGTCGGGAAATCGACCCTCTTCAATGCGCTGACGAAAGCGAACGCCTTCGTCGCCAACTATCCGTTCGCGACGATCGACCCGAACGTCGGCGTCGTCGAAGTGCCCGACGAGCGCGTCGACAAGCTCGTCGCGATGTACAACCCGAAAAAGACGATCCGCACCACGTTCGAATTCACGGACGTCGCCGGACTCGTCCGCGGCGCTTCGAAAGGCGAAGGGCTGGGCAACCAGTTCCTGTCGCACATCCGCAATTGCGACGCGATCTGCCAGGTCGTGCGTTGTTTCGACGATCCCAACGTGAGCCATGTGGACGGCACGGTCGATCCGCTCCGCGACATCGAGACGATCCGCATCGAACTCATCTTCGCCGACATCGACGCGATCGACAAGCGCCTGCCGAAAATCGAGAAGAGGGCGCAGCTGAAAACCGACAAGGAAGCCGTCGCGGAATATGCGGCGCTCAGGAAATGCGCGGACGGACTCGCCGCCGAACAACCGATCCGCGCCCTCAAGCTGTCCGACGACGAACTCAAGATCATCCGCAATTTCAGCTTCCTGACCGCCAAGCCGATGCTCTATGTATGCAACGTGGCGGACACCGAACTCGCCGACCACGCGGGAAACGTCTATGTGAAACGGGTCAAGGGGCTCGCCGAACAGGAAGGCGCCCGCACCTGCGTCATCAGCGCCAAAATCGAGAGCGAGCTCGCCCAGCTGCCGGCCGACGAACAGGCGATGTTCCTCGAGGAACTCGGCGTCAAGGAATCGGGACTGATCGATCTGATCCGCCAGAGCTACGACATGCTCGGTCTCAAGACCTTCTTCACCGCCGGCGACAAGGAAGTCCGCGCCTGGACGTACAAGAAGGGCATGAAGGCGCCCGAGTGCGCCGGCATCATCCACACCGACTTCGAAAAAGGCTTCATCCGTGCCGAAATCTACGCCTATCAGGACCTCATCGCGGCCGGTTCCGAAGCCAAGGCGAAGGAACTCGGCAAGTTCCGCCTCGAGGGCAAGGACTACCTCGTCGCCGACGGCGACGTCGTGCATTTCCGCTTCAACCTGTAGGTGGGCGCCGTGAGCGATGAAATCCGCCTGAAGGCGGAACGCCTGGTCCGCATCTTGAAGAGCCGCGGGTGGACCGTCGCGACGGCGGAGTCGATGACCGGCGGCCTCGTCGCGGCCGCGATCACGTCCGTCCCCGGGGTCTCCGAAGTCTTTCGCGAAGGGTACGTCGTCTATGCGGACGAGGCCAAGGCCGCCCGTCTCAACGTCCGTCGCGACACGCTGGCAAGGCATGGGTCCGTGAGCGGGGAATGTGCTGGGGAAATGGCTGAAAATCTGGAAAAACTGGCACAATGCGATTTGGCGCTGTCGATCACGGGGTTCGCCGGTCCGACCGGCGGCACGGCAGACGCGCCGATCGGTACCGTGTGGTTCGCCTCATCGTTTCACGGAACGGTGGCGACGCGCATGGAGCGGATCAGCGGCGATCGGGACGCGGTCCGACGGACCGCAACCCTGAAACTGCTCCTTTGGGGACTCGAAGCGCTCGCCGGAAAATGATCATGAATCCAGCCGGAAGGCCGCCGAAAGCGCCTTCCGGCGTTTATTTTCGTTTACATTGAAAGGTCGTTATGATATAATACTTTCGCGTGAGAATTTCTCACCCCTTGCTGCGGGCAAGCCGCAGCCAATAGACCATAAGGAGGAACCAAAATGAGAAAGTACGATGTGATGTACATCATCCGCCCGTCCGTCGAAGCCGAAGCCAGAAAAGCGCTGATCGAAGAACTCAACGCCATCCTGACCTCGCGCGGCACCGTGAAACTAACGGTCAACGAATGGGGAACACGCGACCTTGCCTACGAAATCGCCGACCAGAAAAAAGGCTATTACGTAGTGCTCGATTGCGAAATGGAAGCCGATGCCGTCAAAGAACTCGACCGTGTCATGGGACTCAAGGAAAACATCCTGAGACACATCATTGTCAACCGGGAAGAAAGATAAGCCGGGGGGGTTGCGGAGATGTTGAACAGAGTAATCCTTGTCGGCCGTTTGGTCAGAGACCCCGAACTCCGTTACACCAACAACAACAATATTCCCGTCGTGTCGTTCACCCTGGCGGTCAACCGCCCGTTCTCGAGCGGCAACAACGCCGGCGGGAACGACAACAACACCGCCGATTTCCTGCCATGCATCGCTTGGCGCAAACAAGCCGAAAACGTCAGCAAATATGTCCGCAAGGGCCACATGGTGGCAGTCGACGGACGAATCCAGACCCGCGACTACGTGGACAACACGAACAACAAACGCTACATCACGGAGATCGTCTGCGACTCCGTCGTGTTCCTGGAGACCAAAGCCCAGACCGAGGGATCGCGGAACAACGAACCCCGGGATATCAACAACGTCAATAGCAACAACTCGATCGACAAGGACATCGCTCTTCCCAACATCGAAGACGATCTGCCATTCTAAACCTTAGGAGGATAAAAAATGTACAATTCCAATAGCAGCACGAGACCGCAAGGCTCCTCGTCCGGCAACAGAGGATTCCGCAAGAAGAGCAAGAAAAGATGCTACTTCACGGACAATAAAGTCAGCTATATCGATTTCAAGGATTATCAACTGCTCACGAAGTTCATCTCCGAGCGGGGAAAGATCCTGCCGCGCCGCGTGACCGGCACGAAGTCATACTATCAAAAACATCTCGCCGCCGCGATCAAACGCGCCCGCTACATGGCCTTGCTGCCGTACGTGAAAGAATAGACCGGCGAATCGGAAAGACTCTATTTTTAGAGTCTTTTTTTCGCACGGGGGCGCTATTTTGTTTTTTGCCCAGAATATGTTATAATTAATTGATTTATCTGGAAAGGGGGTCTGGGTCGATGAAGAAACACCCGATTCTCGCATCCGTTGTGCCGCTCATCCTGCTGATTGCGGGCATCGCCGCCGGTTTTTATTATCTCTGGACCCTGGACAATCTGATCTATCTTGGATTGTTCGGCCTGTTCGTCGTCGCCCTGGCGATCAACATCATCGTCGGCCTCGCCAAGGGGAAGAAGCACATCGGAGTGATCCGAAACCTCGAAGTCAAGGTCCGCGAAGCCAACCTGCTTTCCAAACGGCTGCGCAACAGCGAGGACATCGCCCTCTCCTATCTGCCCGTCGGCATGGTCATCTATGATGAAAACCAGACGATCGTCTGGGCCAATACCGCCGCCAAGGAGTTCTTCTCGAACATCCTCGTCGAACGGAAGCTGTCATTCGTCCACGAGGGACTGAGCAGCATGGTCCAGAAGCGCGAGGGCAAGTTCTCGCTCGATGTCTACGGCAAGAAAATCGAATTCATCCATTATCCGAAGAACAACTGCCTCTACATGTTCGAAGTCACCGAGCGCGAGGAGATCAAGCAGCGGCTGCGCGACAACCAGGACGCCGTCGGCGTCATCAACCTCGACAATCTCGACGAGGCCACCGCGCATCTCGACCTTCAGGTCAAGACCAACCTGCAGGGCAAGTATCTCGGCGCGATCGACAACTGGTGCCGCAAGTACGACGCGTATTTTTTGAATCTGCGTCCGGAAAAATCGATCATCTTCATGAACCGCAAGCAACTCGACGGCATGATCAAGGAGGAGTTCTCGATCCTCGACACCATCGGCGACCTCTCCAACCAGAACGAGGTCCGCGTCACGATGTCGGTCGGTATCGCCTGCTATGACATTCCGCGCGACCAACTCGGCGCGCTCGCCGAAGAGGCCCTGAAACTCGCGCTCGGACGAGGCGGCGACCAAGTCGTCGTCAACCTGCAGAACCAGGCGCTCAAGTTCTACGGCGGCAAATCCAACACGATCGAGAAACGCACCAAGATCACCGCGAAGATCAACTCCCGCGTCGTCTCCGACTTGATCGGAAAGAGCGAAAAAACCTACATCATCCCGCACCGATCGACCGACATCGACGCGTTCGGCGCTTCCATCGGCATGCTCCACATGGCGATCGCGCAGGGTAAATACGCCCGTATCGTGCTCGATTTCGATGCGATCGACCAGACTTGCGCCAAGGTCATCAACATGCTGAACCGCGAGTACGTCAGGCTGCTCGAGTATATCATCGACGTCCGCGATGCGCTCGACGAGGTCGGGCCGACCAGCCTTTTGATCGTCGTCGACCACCACAGCCCGACCCAGACCTTGGAACCGAAGCTGTTCGACAAGACGAAGAACATCGTCATCATCGACCATCACCGCCGCGTCGACAACCTGCTCGCCGAGGTCGCCCTGAACTACGTCGAACCGTACGCCTCCTCTTCCGTCGAGCTCGTCACGGAACTGCTGGAGCTGTACAACTACGACATCGACATCGACCCGTTCGAAGCCACCGTCATGCTCGCCGGGATGATGATCGACACCAACAACTTCACCTACCGCACGGGCGTCCGCACCTTCGAAGCGGCCGCGATGCTCAAGCGCTCCGGCGCCGACCCGTTCAAGGCCCGGCTGATCCTGCGCGAGTCGCTTGACGACATCAAGACCAAGTCGAATCTCGTCAACTCGGCGCAGATCATCGCCAACCAATACGCGATCGCGGCTTTGCCCAACGAGACCAAGACCGACCGCGTCCAGCTCGCGAAGACGGCCGACGAACTGCTCGAGATCGACAACATCGTCGCCTCGTTCGCCATCGGCAATCTCGGCGGCGACCTGATCGGCGTATCCGCCCGTTCGATCGACAAGTTCAACGTGCAGGTCGTCATGGAACAATTCGGCGGCGGCGGCCACCTCAACAACGCCGCAACCCAGATCCAAGGCGGGAACATCGCCGAAATCGTCGCGAAGATCGAATCGATCCTCATGACGTCAATCAAGGAGGAACAGAACATGAAGGTCATTCTCATCAAGGACGTCAAGGGCAGAGGCAAGAAGGGCGACGTCATCGAGGTCGCCAACGGATACGGGAACTACCTGTTGACGTCCAAGCAGGCGATCGAAGCCTCCGCCTCAAACATCAAGTCGCTTGAGGACGCCCGCGTCAAAACCGAACGCGAAGCCGAGGCCGAATTCGAAAACGCAAAGAAACTGAAGGCCGAGATCGAAGACAAGCCGATCAAGCTGTACGTCAAGGCCGGCGAGTCCGGCAAGCTCTTCGGCGCCGTCAACACGAAGCAGATCGCGGAAGAATACAAGCGCCTGTACAACCTCGACATCGACAAGCGCAAGATCATGCTCGAAGACAACATCCACTCCCTCGGGGTGTACAAGGTCCCGATCCGCCTGCACAAGGACGTCCTCGGCGAAATCAGCCTGCAAATCATCGAAGAGAAGTAAATCCCATACGCGGAAGGAGGGACAGCATGGAACAGAAAATTCCCCAGAACATCGAAGCCGAACAGGCAGTCCTCGGATCCGTCTTCTTCGAACAGTCGTCGCTCAAGGCGATCGTGGACAAACTGAACGACGACGACTTCTATTCGCCGGTCCACCGCGTCATCTTCCAGACGATGAAGGAGCTCTTCCAGGAGCACGTGGCGATCGACTACACGACCCTGAAAGACCGCCTCGAAAGCAAGAACCTGCTCGCCAAGGCGGGCGGCGTGGAATATGTGGTCGGTCTCGTCGAAGCCGTGCCGTCGTCCTCCAACCTGATCAACTATATCAACATCGTGAAGGACAAGTCGATCCTCCGGAAGATCCAGGACGCCTGCCGCGGCATCATCGAGCAGTCCTATGCGGTCGACAACGCTCCCGATTTCATCGATGACGTCGAACAGACCGTCATCAACATCACGAAGGAAAAGCGCACCACCGACTTCAAGAGCGTCGGCGAGGTCGCCAACATCCTGATGGGCAAGATCGCCGAGCAGTCCCAGATCAAATCCACCGTCACCGGACTCGACACCCGCTATCACGAGTTCAACCGGTACACGCTCGGCCTCCAGAAATCCGACCTGCTCATCATCGCGGCCCGTCCGTCGATGGGCAAGACCGCGTTCGCCCTGAACCTCGCCCTGAACGTGGCGAAACAGGAAGGCCATCCGCACGTCGCCTTCTTCTCGCTCGAAATGGGCGTCGACCAGCTCGTCATGCGTCTGCTTTCATGCCAGGCGCAGGTCGACAACTTCAAGCTGCGCCAGGGCAACCTGACCACGCAGGAATGGGAGAAACTCCAGTTCGCCGTCTCCTCGCTCGCCGACCTCAATTTCTTCTTCGACGACTCGGGCACGGTCAAGGTCACCGACTTGCGAAGCAAGTGCCGCAAGCTCTCGGCCGAAGACAAGCTCGACCTCGTCGTCGTCGACTACCTGCAATTGCTTTCCGGTTCCAACGCCAACCAGGGCAACCGCGTCCAGGAAGTCTCCGAAATCAGCCGCGTCCTGAAGGAAGTCGCCCGTGAGTTGAAAGTTCCGGTCGTCGCCCTTTCGCAGCTGTCGCGCAACGTCGAAAACCGTCCCGACAAGCACCCCGTCATGGCCGACCTCCGCGAATCCGGATCGATCGAACAGGACGCCGACATCGTCATGTTCCTGTACCGCGACGATTACTATACGAAGGAAGAGTCGACGAAGAAGAACGTCGTCGACATCTCGATCGCCAAGAACCGTTCCGGTACGATCGGCGATTTCCAGCTCCTGTTCAACCGCAACATGTCCACCTTCAGCAACATGAGCCAAACGTCCGCCGAAGCCTACGCGAGAGAACAGTCGAAACTGGACTAAGGTCCCGACTGTTTTTTCTTTGAAACGCGCCGCTTTCGGCAAGGGAGATGAATCCGCATGATCCATGAACGTCTCGAACAACTCGAACAACGCTATCTCGCCATCGGCGAGCTTTTGAACGATCCCGCGGTGGCGGCCGACCTGAAACGGCGGACGACGCTCGCGAAGGAACAGCGCGCCCTCGAGAAGATCGTCGTCGCCTATCGGAGCTACCGCGAACTGCTCGACGAGATCGACGGGCTCCAACGGATGCGGGATGACGACGACCCCGACATCCGCGCGATGGCGGAGTCCGAACTCGCCGTAGCCCTGCCGAAGGTCGCCGTCCACGAAGAGAAGCTGAAGACGCTGTTGATCCCCAAGGATCCGGCCGACGAGAAGAACGTGATCGTCGAGATCCGCGGCGCGGCGGGCGGCGACGAGGCGAACATCTTCGCCGGCGACCTCTTCCGGATGTACGTCAAGTTCGCCGAAGCGAAGGGCTGGAAGGTCGAAGTCCTGAACGCCGAACCCTCCGAAGCCGGCGGCTACTCGCAGATCGAATTCATGGTGAGCGGGGAGTCCGTCTACGCGTCGCTCAAATTCGAGTCGGGCGTGCACCGCGTCCAGCGCGTCCCCGCCACGGAGGCGGCCGGCCGGATCCATACGTCGACCGCGACCGTGCTCGTCCTCCCCGAAGCCGAGGAATTCGATTTCGACATCGACCCGGCTGACGTGCGCGTCGACACCTTCTGTTCCTCGGGTCCCGGCGGCCAGTCCGTCAACACGACCAAGTCGGCGGTCCGCCTGACGTACATGCCGACCGGACTGATCGTCCAGTGCCAGGACGGCAAGAGCCAGCATGAGAACAAGGCGTCGGCGTTTCGGATCCTGCGGTCGCGCCTCTTCGACATCGCCCTGCAGGAGAAACTCGCGAAGGAAGGCGAGGAGCGCAAGAGCAAGATCGGCACGGGCGACCGCGCCGAGAAGGTCCGCACCTACAATTACCCGCAGAACCGCGTCACCGACCACCGCATCAACTTCACGATCCAGCAGCTCGACCGCGTCATGGAAGGCAAGCTCGATCCCGTGATCGAGGCGCTGCTTGCGGAAGAAGAGCGCCGCAAGCTCCAAAAGACGGAGGAGTGACCTTGGCGACCTACCAGGAAATCCTCAGGAGCGCCGAGCGGAAAGCGCATCAGAACCGCGTCGAAGCTTCGGCGATGAAGCTGCTCTTGCTCCATTTCGCCGATCTCACCCCCACCGAACTCTATACCTCGCTCGACCGCACGATGCCGGAGGAAAACCGCCTCGCGTTTGAAACCGCCGTAAGGCGCCACGTCGAAGAGCACGTGCCGGTCCAGTACTTGGTCGGCCACGTCTGGTTCTACGGCTACCGCTTCCTCGTCGACGACCGCGTCCTGATCCCGCGTTTCGAAACCGAGGAACTCGTCGCCAACGTCCTCGTCCAATACGACGAAACCTTCGGAAAGGCGCCTGTCGACCTCGTCGACGTCGGCACCGGTTCGGGATGCCTGGCGATCGCGCTTGCGATGGAGGAACCTCAGTTCAACGTCAGTGCGACCGACATCAGCGAGGCCGCCCTCGCGGTCGCGAAGGAAAACGCCGCCGCGATCGGGGCTAAGGTATCGTTCTTCGCCGGGGACATGCTGGCGCCGCTCCAGGGACGCAAATTCGACATCCTCGTCTCGAATCCGCCATACATTCCGGCGGGCGAAGAACTCGCTGCGGTGATCGCCGGCCATGAGCCCGACGTCGCCCTATACGGCGGCGACGACGGCCTCAAGTTCTACCGCATCATCCTCGCCGGCGCCGGTGCGATCCTGAAGCCGAAGTCGTTTCTGGCCTTCGAGCACGGATACGACAAAGCGGCCGAACTGAGGAAGATCGCGCTCTTCCATTTTCCTTCCGCACGCGTATACACGCTCGCGGACCTGCAGGGACGGGATCGCATGACATTCATCGTCAATGGATGAATGTCGTGTTTTTTTTCAATTTATTTTGGTTGACATCCTCACACGATGAGGGTATAGTAATGTATTGAAACGGGGTAATCCATGATGGCTGACAAACTTGTGATCGTCGAATCGCCGAGCAAATCGAAAACGATCGAACAATATCTGGGACGCGACTACAGCGTCCGGTCCTCGAAGGGACACGTCCGCGACCTTGCGATCAAGGGCGCCGGCGGTCTCGGCGTCGACGTCGAACACGATTTCAAACCCGAATACGAAGTGATTCCCGAGAAGAAGGCCGTCGTCAAGGAACTCTATGACGCGAGCCGTGCGGCCAAGGAAATCTATCTCGCCACCGACCCCGACCGCGAAGGGGAAGCGATCAGCTGGCATCTGCTCTCCGTCATCGACACGAAGAACAAGCCGGTCAAGCGCGTGATCTTCAACGAAATCACGAAGCCGGCGATCCTCGAAGCGTTCGATCATCCGACCGACATCGACGAGCATCTCGTGTCCTCGCAGGAGACGCGCCGCATCGTCGACCGGATCATCGGCTTCAAGCTGTCGAAGCTGCTGCAGAGCAAGATCAAGTCGAAATCGGCCGGCCGCGTCCAAAGCGCCGCGCTGAAATTGATCGTCGACCGCGAGAAGCTCGTCGCCGCGTTCGTCGCCGAAGAATACTACGAAGTCTACGCCAAGTTCCCGACCTTCACCGCCCAGCTGTCGAAGCTGAACGGGAAGAACGTGAAGCTCGAATCCGGCGAGGCCGCGGAGCGCGCGATCGCATCGTTGTCCCGCGTCTTTTCGGTCGAGTCGCGCGACGTCCGCCGCAAGAACGTCGATTCGAAGCCGCCGTTCATCACCTCGACCCTCCAGCAGGACGCTTCGAACCGGCTCGGTTTCACGTCCGCCAAGACCATGCAGATCGCCCAGCGGCTCTACGAGGGCATCGAACTCGGCGCCGAGAGCGTCGGTCTGATCAGCTACATGCGCACCGACTCGATCCGCCTGTCCGACTATTTCGTCGAACGTGCGGGCGAATACATCGCCGCGACCTTCGGGAAGAACTATCTTGGCAACCTCCGCAAGGCGGCCGCCAAAAGCAACGTCCAGGATGCCCACGAGGCGATCCGGCCGACCGATCCCTTCCGGACGCCCGAAAGCATCCGGCAGTGGCTGTCCAAGGACGAGTACAGTCTCTACCAGATGATCTATGCCCGCGCCGTCGCCTCGCTCATGAAGCCGACCGTCGTGGAAGTCGAAACGCTCCTCCTCGACGCCGGTCCCGGTCTGTTCAAGGCCGTATCGACGAAACAGGTCTTCGACGGCTACCTCAAACTATACGGCAAGTTCGAGACGGAAACCGACGAGAACGCCGGGCAATTGCCCGAATGCCTCCCGGGCGACTCGCTTTCGCCGGATTCCGTCACCGCCAAGCAGTGCTTCACGCAACCGCCGCAGCGCTACAACGAAGCGCGCCTGATCAAGGAGATGGAAGACCTCGGCATCGGCCGCCCGTCGACCTATGCCCAGACGATCACGACGCTCAAGGATCGCAAGTACGTCACGCTCGTCGACAAGAAGTTCGTGCCGACCGACCAGGGCAAGATCACGATCGACCAGCTCGACCTCTACTTCCACGAGTTCATCGGCGCGACCTATACCCGCGACATGGAGAACGTGCTCGACAAGATCGCCGATGGACAGGCCGGCCAACTCGGCGTGATCCGCGATTTCTACGCCTTCTTCGAACCGCTCTATGAAAACGCGCGAATAAACATGGACAAGCTCGCACCCCGCGAAACGGGCGAGAAATGCCCGACGTGCGGATCTCCGATGGTGTTCCGCAGAAGCCGCTACGGCGAGTTCGAAGGATGCGGCGACTACCCGCGCTGCAAGTATGTGAAACCGCGTCCGCAGACCGGCGCGCCGAAGGAGAAGGCGGAGGACACGCATGTCAGGTGCCCGAAATGCCACAAGGGCACCCTCGTCATCCGAACCGCCTCGAAGGGACCCAACAAGGGCAACAAGTTCTTCGCCTGCGGCAATTTCCCGAAGTGCCGTTTCGTCGCGCCGTTCAAGGCCGTCGACCGTCCGTGCCCGCGCTGCGGCAAGCCGCTCGTGATGGACGAGGATGCGACGATCCGCTGCATCGACCAGGACAAGTGCGGATTCATCGAGAACAAATGACGCCTGATCCGATCCGCCCCTTGCCGGGCGGATTTCTTTTATGCCGTTTTGGAGGAAAATCGAAAGCATTATGATATAATGTTTCTGCAAAGGCAGGTGATCGAAATGGGCATTTTCGCGAAACTGTTCGGCACCAGGGAACGGCGGCTCAAGCAGCAGAAATACAAGATCGGAATGGCGAAAACGCGGGGCGGCTCGCTTGCCAACCTGAAAGCCGCGCTCAACGGCGCGAAGGCCGTCGACGACGCCCTGTTCGACCGGCTCGAGGAGATCTTCATCATGGCCGACCTTGGCGTCGACACCGTCGTCAAGTTCACCGCCGCGCTCAGGGCCGAGGTGAAGAAGCGGGCGATCACCGTCCCGCGCGACCTGGAAAACGTCATCGTCGACAAGCTCTTCGAACTCTATCTGCAGGGTCAGATCGTCGATGCCAACATCAAATACGTCGAAGGCGGCCTCACGGTCATCCTCGTCGTCGGCGTGAACGGCACCGGCAAGACGACCTCGATCGGCAAACTCGCATATCGCATCCAAAGCGAAGGCAAGAAGGTCCTGCTCGCGGCGGCCGACACGTTCCGCGCCGGCGCGATCGATCAATTGAAGATCTGGGGCGAACGCGTCGGCTGTCCGGTCGTGGCCAAAAACGAAGGGGCCGACCCCTCGGCCGTCGTCTTCGACGCGATCCGCCGCGCGAAGTCGGAAGGCTACGACGTCCTTCTCGTCGACACCGCCGGAAGGCTTCAGAACAAGGTCAACCTGATGAAGGAGCTCGAGAAGATCGACCGCACGATCCGCCGCGAACTGCCCAACGTGCCGATCGAGACCTATCTCGTGATCGACGCCACGACCGGCCAGAACGGCCTCAGCCAGGCGAAGATCTTCAACGAGGCGGCGAAAGTCACCGGCATCATATTGACCAAGCTCGACGGCACCGCCAAGGGCGGCATCGTGCTCGCGATCCGCGACGAACTCGGCATTCCGATCAGTTTCGTCGGGCTCGGCGAGAAGATCACCGACCTCGAGGCGTTCGACGTCGAGGACTACATCTACGGATTGTTCGCCGATTTCTTCGACCAGGAGTGACCCATGGACAACCCCCTTGAGGAAAAGATCAGAATCAACCTGCTCTACGACGCCTACGGAGCGCTGCTGACCGAAAAGCAGCGCCGCTACGTGGAATATTATTATCGCGACGACTATTCCCTCTCGGAAATCGCGCGACTTACCGAAGTGAGCCGCAACGCGGTCCACGAACAGCTCGGCATCGCGGTCGGCCACATGGAAACCTATGAGGAAGCGCTCGGCGTCGTCCGCATGAGACGGACCGCGGCGGCGATCCAGGCGCGTCTCGCAAAACTCGGCGTCGAGGATCCCGCCTTGACCCGGCTGTTCGGCGAATTCGAAATAACGGAGTGAAACCATGGCTTTTGAAAATCTGACATCGAAACTGCAAATGACCTTCCGCCGGATCGCCGGTAAGGCCCAACTGAACGCTTCCGACATCGACGAGATGATGAAGGACGTCCGACTCTCGCTCCTCGAGGCCGACGTCAACTACAAGGTCGTCAAGGACTTCACCGAAGAGGTGAAGCAACTCGCCCTCGGCGAGAAAATCCTGAAAGGCCTCAATCCCGGACAGCAGGTCGTGAAGATCGTGAACGACGAACTCGTCAAGCTGATGGGCGGCGAAACCGCCCTCGTCAACTTCACGAGCAACCGGCCGTACACCGTGTTGATGATGGTCGGCCTCCAGGGCGCCGGCAAGACGACCACCGCCGGCAAACTCGCCTGGTTCCTGCGCAAGAACCATGCCAAGAAACCGCTCCTCGTCGCCGCCGACATCTATCGTCCGGCCGCGATCGAACAGCTCCGCACGGTCGGCGCGAAACTCGAGATCCCGGTCTTCGACGAGGGGACCGACGTCGATCCGCGCGATATCGTCAGACATGCGCTGAAACGCGCCGAGACCGACGGGAACGACCTCGTCGTGATCGACACCGCGGGCCGCCTGCACATCAACGAGACGCTCATGGACGAGCTCGTCGACATCAAGAAGATCGCGAAACCGGAGGAAATCCTCCTCACCGTCGACGCCATGACGGGTCAGGACGCAGTCAACGTCGCGACCGCCTTCCACGGCGCCCTCGGCGTCACCGGCTGCATCCTCACGAAACTCGACGGCGACACCCGCGGCGGTGCCGCGCTCTCGATCCGCAAGGTCACCGGGGTTGCGATCAAGTTCGCCGGCACCGGCGAGAAACTCACCGACATCGAGGTCTTCCATCCCGAGCGGATGGCCTCCCGCATCCTCGGGATGGGCGACGTCCTGTCGCTCATCGAGAAGGCGACGGAGGAACTCGACGAGCACGAGGCGATGTCGATGATGGAGAAGATGATGTCGGGGCAGTTCAACTTCGTCGACCTCTTGAAACAGATGAAGATGATCAAGCGGATGGGGGCCTTCTCGGGCATCCTGAAGATGCTTCCGGGGATGGGGGCGATCGCCGACTCGCCGAAGATCGACGACAAGCAGCTCGTCTACATCGAGGCGATCATCCAATCGATGACCGAAGCCGAACGCAAGAATCCCGAACTCCTCGAGCGTTCGAGCTCGCGCCGCAACCGCGTCGCTTCCGGCTCCGGCCGCAGCACCACCGAAGTGAACCGTCTCATCGGCATGCTCGACAAGCAGCGCCAGATGATGAAGCGGATGTCGCAGATGAATCCCGAAACGATCGAGAAGGCGCAATCCGGCATGCTTCCGGGCCTTGGCGGACCGATCAAGCAGACCCCCGGCAAGGGCAAGGGGAAAGGCGGATTCCGGATTTGACGGACCCCGTCGTGATGGGCGACCGGGAAGCGATCGCCGCCCGCATCTCCCGGCGCAGCTATCTTCCCGTTCCGCTCGATTCCGACCAAATCGCCTCGATCGAAGTCCTGGTCGCCGAAGCGAACTCCGCCGGCGGACTCGCCCTCGCCCTGGTGGCCGACCGTCCGGACCTCTTCGGCGGTTTCCGAAAAACCTACGGCCTGCTCACCGGCGTGAGGAACTTCCTCGTCCTGGCGGGACCGGAAGACGATCCCGACGCCGCGGAGAAGTGCGGTTATTACGGGGAGCGGATCGTCCTCGAACTGACCAAGCGCGGCCTCGGCACCTGCTGGGTCGGCGGTTCGTTCGACCGGGGGTCGATCGGTGCGCTCGTAAGCCCCGGGAACCGGCTGTTCGGCGTCATCGCGCTCGGTCCCGTCGAAGACCGCCTCACGCCGCGCGAACGGCTGGTCCGGTTCTCGACCCATCTCGTCAAAAGCACCGCCGGCCGCTTCCATGAGACCGACGGCAGCGAACCGGATTGGTTCTTCGAAGCGATCGCGCGCGTCGCGCTGGCACCCTCCGCGATGAATCGCCGGCCCGTCTGTTTCAAAGTGGAACGAGGGGCCATCGGTTGCGCCCTCCGCATCCACGATGCGACGGCCGGAATTGACCTCGGCATCGCGAAATACCATTTCTCCACCGCTTTTCCCGACGGGGTCTGGCAGTGGGGCGAACGCGGCGTCTTCCTCGTCCGCGCATAAAGCAAAAGCGGCCTTCCGACGGAAAGCCGCTTTGATTTCTGAAGGGGTTCAGGACGGGATCCCGAACAGTTCGGACAGGAAGCGCACGACGCCGTTCTCGGTCGGGACGTAGGGGAGGATCCGGTCCGCGACCTTGAGCAGGTCGGGGTGGCTGCCCTTCATCGCCACACCGACGCCGGCGTAGTCGAGCATCTCGATGTCGTTATGGCCGTCGCCGATCGCGAGGATGCGCTCCGGCGGAAAACCGAGCCAGGCGGCGACGTAGGCGAGACCCTTGCCCTTGTTCGATTCCGGCGTGTAGACCTCGACGATCGAGTCGTATTCGCCCGAAAGGTTCCAGACGCGGGCGAGCACGGTTCCGGCGTAGTGCCCTTTCACGTAGGATGCGATCGCCTGGCCGCTGCCCTGCTTCCCGATGATGATGAACCCGTTGGGGTCCTGCGTCAGGATGTCGCGGAGCGGACCGATGTGGACGGGGGATTCGGCAGTGCGGTGAAGCAACGGTTCGATCGCGGCCTCCTCGCGGTACAGGTAGATCGTATCCCGGACTTCGGAGAAGGCGTTGCGGATGTGCTCGAGGTTGTGGTCGAAGATGTCGATGATGACTTCCTTTGGAAGCGTGTAGTTGACGACCGGGAAGGACGGATCCCTCGGATGGGTGATGAGGCCGCCGTTGTAGTTGATGATCGGCGTGTCGAGTCCGAAACGATCGTAGACGAACCGACTGCTCCGGAAGGGCCGTCCGGTCGCGATCACGATCCGGTGGCCGTCCTTCTGGAGGGCCTTCATGAACGCGCAAACGGACTCGTCGAGCGAGTCGAAGTCATAGAGCAGCGTTCCGTCCAAATCCAGTGCGATCAACAACTTGTCCATGGTTTCACCTTTTTTCTAATTATCTCACAAAGGGGAGCCGGATGCAAACGTTATATGCGTTTGATTTTCGGGGGTGGATAGAGTATAATTTTAACGATGGGAAGGTGTCCGCAAATGATGATCGCATCCGTTTTGCCGGTCGTTTTGGCGCCCGTGTGGCCGCCGGATTTCCGTGCCGTCCTGTACTTTCTGACGGGCACCGTTTTTGGTTTCACGATGTGCAGCCTGACGATCGCGGCGATCTTCCTCGGCCGCGAGAAGAAGCACGAACGGAACCGGATCGTTTCCGGCGCCTTGCGGCAGGAAGCCGACATCCGCGCGCTGATCAAGAAGAAGCAGGACATGCTTCCCGAAATCGCCGGCGCCGCCGGCAATTCGTGGTTCCGCGCCGCCTTCGACCTCTCGATCGAACTGATGCACGAGATCGCCGCCCATTATTTTCCGGACAAGCGCTATCCGATCTATGAACTCACCCCGCAGGAACTGATCGACCTCGACCGCTACGTCGTGGCCGAGATCGAGAAGATCATCAACGGCAAGATCATCCGCCGCTTCAAGAAATACCGCATCTCGACGATCGTCGAGATCGTCAACAAGAAGCGCGACCTCGACAACGTCAAGCTCCTGAAGATCAACAAGCAGTATCAGATCTCCAAGATCCTCGGCACCGTGTCGGCGATCGTGAACTATGCCAATCCGATCACCTGGATCAAGAAGTCGGCGGTCAAGCCGCTCACCGATTATGTCACCAAGGAAGCCGCCAAGCGGATCATCGCGATCGTCGGCGAACAGGTCGACAACCTCTACAGCCACAAGATGTTCGCCCCGGCCGACGACGCGCAGAAGCTTGAAGCCGAAGTCGACGCCGCCGCCACCGAGGCCGAGGCGGCCGCCGAACCGAATCCGGAACCCAAATCGAAATGAAGGAGCGATGACGATGCTGTTCAAGAAAAAAGCCATGCCGGAACGAATCGTCCCCGGCGTCGAGCGGACGCCCGACACGCGGACCTTCTTCATTCCCAAAATCGCCGAAATCGAAGACAAGGTCACGATGAAGCGCCGCTTCGTCTCGCCGATCTTCGGACGGCAGGCGAAAGACGACGTCACGATTCCCAACGACCGCGGCAACACCGGCGACATCGACAAGAAATACGATGCGTTCCGGTCCAAGAAGAAACTCACGAAGGAAGAGGCCAAGAAACGCTACGGCGACTCCTACTATGACTTCCAGACCATCAACAACGCCGACAAGAGCCGTCTCTTGAAGGGGGAAATCACGCCCGAGTACCTCGCCAGCCGGAAAAAGGAAGCAATCCCCGAGGATACTCCCGCGCCGGCCGCGCAACCGGCCGAACAGGTGTCGATCGACGCCTTCTTCACCGCCGTCAAGAAACAGGAAGAGCGCGACCGCCCCTACGGCGGACCCGAGGTTTCCGAAGACTTCACGATGGAACACGCGAAGGACGATCTTAGCAGCGAACGGTTCGGTCCGATCGAAGAGGAAGAGGAGGAGCACGTGCTCTTCCCGAACGCGATCCCGGAACCGGACCGTCCCGCCGCGCCCGATCCCGTCCGCGTCACCCCGATCATCCCGGTGTTCGCCGAGGAAAGGGAAGCCGCCGCCGCGAAAGCGGAGGCAGCCCGGGCGAACGTCCTCACCGATTTCGACGATTACCGCCTTCCGCCGCTCGCGCTGCTCCGCAAATCCCCGCCGAAGAAGGAAGGCACCGACGTCTGGATCGCCAAGAACATCGACACCATCAACCAGACCCTGATCGCCTTCGGGATCGCCGGATCGGTCGTCGCCCATACGAAGGGACCGTCGGTCACGCGCTATGAGATCGCGCTCGACGCCGGGGTCCAGACGAAGCGCATCACCGCCATCGCCGACAACTTCCAGATGAGCCTCCGCGCCCTGTCGATCCGCATCGAGGCCCCGATTCCCGGCAAGAACACCGTCGGCATCGAAGTCCCCAACGAGATCCGCGAATCGGTCTGTTTCGGCGACGTCGTCGACAATCCGAAGTTCATCCATTCGACGGATCCGCTGCTTCTGGCGATCGGTCTCGACATCGACGCGAACCCGGTCTACACCTCGATCGAGGGCATGCCCCACGGGCTCGTCGCCGGCAGCACCCAAAGCGGCAAGTCCGTCTGCATCGCCGCGATCATCGCAAGCCTCATCTACAAGAACAAGCCCGACCAGGTGAAACTGCTTCTGATCGACCCGAAGAAGGTCGACCTCCAGCAATTCGCCGACCTGCCGCACCTCGTGACGCCGATCATCGACGACCCGAAGATCGCCGTCGAGGCGCTCAAATGGGCGGTCGGTGAGATGGAACGCCGCTACGACGTCCTCAAACACTTCAAGACCGTCAACGTGAAGGACTACTACGAGCGCCGCACGAACGATCCCGAATTCGAGAAGATGCCAAGGCTCGTCATCATCGTCGAGGAGGCCTCCGACCTGCTCATCAGCGGCGGTCCGGAAGTCGAGGAGAACGTCCTCAAACTGACGCAGAAGTCGCGCGCCGTCGGGATCCACCTGATCCTCGCGACGCAGCGTCCGTCGGCGGATATCCTGAAGGGATCGATCAAGGCCAACATCCCGACCCGCTTCGCCTTCAAGGTGCCTTCGTCGACCGACTCGATGGTCGTCCTCGACACCACCGGTGCGGAGAAACTACTCGGCAAGGGCGACATGCTGCTCTCGGAAAACGGCCTGATCCGCCGCCTGCAGGGTGCCTTCCTGTCCACCGAAGAGACCGAGCAGATCACCGCGTTCATCAAGAACCAGGCCTACCCGGCCTACCTGTTCACGCACGAGTCGCTCATCAAGAACGGCAAGAACGCCGAAGCGGCCGCCGAGCTCGACGACCTGTTCTCCGACGTCGCGCGCTATGTCGTCTCCGAGGCCCGATGCTCGCTCAACAAGATCACCCAGGAGTTCGGCGTCGGATTCAACCGCGCGACGCAGATCGTCTCCTCGCTCGAACTCTACGGCATCGTGACCGCGAACGTCGGGACGAAGCCGCGCGAAGTCCTGATCACCCCCGAGAAGCTCGAGGAAATCCTCACGAAACTGGGACGGAGATGACGTCATGACCGATGAAATCGAACGTCTTCCGGAGACTCCCGCCGCACCGGCCGAGTCCGCGCCGGTCGATCCGGCGGCGCTCGCGGAGGACGCGGCGCTGATCAAAAAGGCGGAGCGCAAGATGCTCGCCTTCGCGATCGCCTCGGCGATCGTGATCCTGATCGCGATCCTGCGGCAGGGACAGCGCCTCTTCATCTTCAATTTCACCGCGGCGAACCTGAACGCTACGCCGGTGAGCCTGTTCTTCAGCTACCTCACCTATGCGTTTTTGCTGTTCACGGGCGGATATGCGGTCTTCTTCCACGCCGTGCTGCGCCGTCGCCGCAAACTCGATCCCGCCGAAACCGTGCGCACGTTTCCGGCCTTCAAGAAGCGCTACGACCTGTTCGACCTGCTCGGCGTGATCCCCGCCTTTCTCGCGGTGGTCGTCGTCGCCAACGCCTTCCTCGTCTCGCCGGCCGTCGTCGACGGACCGTCGATGGAGCCGACGTTCTTCGAGGGCGACGCGGTGGTCGTCTTCCACGGACCCGGGCTCGCCTACGCCGAAGGCGACATCGTGATCATCGACCGCACCGACAAACTGCTCATCAAGCGTCTCATCGGACTGCCCGGCGACCACATCACCGTGTCTTCGATGGGCGTCTTCCTGAACGGCACGCTGATCGAATCCTACGTCGCCGACTTCCATGTCCCGCTCGACCTCGACATCCCCGAAGGCTACTGCTTCGTCCTCGGCGACAACCGCACCCAATCCAACGATTCGCGGTACTTCGGGCTCATATCCGAGTCCGACCTGCTCGGCAAGGTCGTCGTCAAGATCGATTGGTTCTAACCCCGCACCGGAAAGGAGGGAAAACATGAAACAGATCCAATGGTTCCCCGGGCACATGGCGAAAGCCAGACGCCTGGTGGAGGAAAAACTCGGACTCGTCGACATCGTTTTCGAACTCCTTGACGCCCGCATCCCCCTCTCGTCGGCGAACCCGATGCTCGGCGAAATCATCAAGAACAAGCCGCGGCTGATCATCCTGAACAAGGCCGATCTCGCGGATCCAAACGACGTGGCCGACTGGATCGGCCATTTTCGCAGAATCGGCCGCGCCGCGGTCGCGACGAACTCGCTCACCGGCGACCCGAAGCCGGAAATCATCAAGGCGTCCCGCGCCGTCCTCCGCGAGCAACTCGCCAAGGACATCGAGCGCGGCATGCAGGAGCGGTCGATCCGGGCCCTCGTCGTCGGCATCCCGAACGTCGGGAAGTCGCAGTTCATCAACCGGCTCGCCGGCCGCGCCGCGACCCAGACCGGCGACAAGCCGGGCATCACCACCAAGCAGCAGTACGTGCGCATCGCCGACGAGCTGGAACTGCTCGACAATCCCGGCATCCTCTGGCCGAAGTTCGAGGATCCGAACGTGGGATTGAACCTCGCGCTGCTCGGCTCGATCAAGGACGACATCCTGCCGCTCGAAGAGGTCGTGCAGGCCGGCATCCGCTTCCTGCACCGCGAATATCCCGGCGCGCTGGAAGCGCGTTATGACCTTTCGCACGTAAATCCCGACGATTTCGTCGGCACGCTCGACGCGATCGGCCGCCGCCGCGGTTGCCTGATCTCCGGACACGGGATCGACTACGAACGCGTG
Organism: uncultured bacterium; assembly: GCA_903844055.1. Taxonomy (GTDB): domain Bacteria; phylum Bacillota_I; class Bacilli_A; order Izemoplasmatales; family Hujiaoplasmataceae; genus UBA12489. Next base: position 7,329 of record CAIMSF010000104.1, on the reverse strand, counting down.
ATCCGGCTGTTCCTCTACGATCTGCGCAACCAGAAGTTCGGCCGCATCACGTTTGAGAAGGCACCCGTCGATGGACGCGTTTGAGGCATCCCTGCGTTCGTCCGGCATCCGTTTCATCTGCGGCGTCGACGAAGTCGGACGCGGACCGCTGGCCGGTCCGGTCGTCGCCGGCGCGGTGATCCTGAACCCCGAAGATCCGATCGAGGGCATCGACGATTCGAAGAAACTGTCCGCAAAGGCGCGCGAACGCCTCGCCGTCCAGATTCAAGACCGCGCCCTCGCCTGGGCGACCGCCTATGTCTGGGAAGCGGAGATCGACGACATCAACATCTATCAGGCGTCCCGGAAAGCGATGCTCCTGGCGATCGACAAGCTCGGCATCAGGCCGGAGCACGTCCTCACCGACGCGATGCCCCTTCCCGGCTACAAGATTCCGCACACGGCGATCATCCACGGCGACGCCCTGTCCGCCTCGATCGGGGCCGCCTCGATCGTCGCGAAGGTCGAACGCGATGCCTTCATGGTCCGCATGGACCGGATCCATCCGGGTTACGGATTCGCCAAGAACAAAGGATATCCGACGCCGGAGCACCTGGATGCGCTCAGGCGCCTCGGCGTCTGTCCGATCCATCGCATGAGCTACGAACCGGTCCGCGCCGTCAATCAGCGCCAGACGAAGCTCGACCTCGAAGGGAGCCAGCCATGAAGCCGATCAAAGCCGTCATCTTCGACCTCGACGGGACCCTCCTCGACACGATCGACGACATCGCCGATTCGATGAACCGGACCCTGTCTCTGTTCGGTTTGAAAACGCATGACACCACCGCCTACAAGCGGTTCGTCGGACGCGGCGTCGACCGTCTCGTCGACGCCGTCCTCGAAGGCAGCGCCGCTTCCGAAAAGACATGGGGCGCGGTCAAGAAGATGTATCTTCGGACCTATGCGGAATGGCAGCGGCGGAAGACCTGTCCCTATCCGGGCATCGTCGCGACGATATCGGCATTGAACGCGGCGGGGATTTCGTGCAACGTCCTCTCCAACAAGCCCGATCCCGACACCAACGCCGTGATCGAACACTACTTCGCGCCGGACGCGTTCGTCCATGTGGTCGGCCAGAAACCGGGATATCCGGTCAAACCCGATCCGCGTTCGGCGAACGAGATGATCGCCGCCCTCGGCTTCGCCAAAGACGAGATCCTCTATGTCGGCGATACCGGGACCGACATGGAGACCGCCAAAAACGCCGGGCTCGTCTCGGTCGGCGTCTTGTGGGGATTTCGCGACGAGCGTGAGCTGCGCGAGAGCGGAGCGGTCCATCTCATCGCCCGCCCCGAAGAACTGATCGGCCTCATCGAAAGGAGCGCCTTCGCATGATCCTGACCTTGGAACAACTCCTGAACACCGACCTCCGCGGGAAGACCGTGGTCTTCGAAACCGATACCGTCTACGGCCTCGGCTGCCTCTTGGCGGACCGGGATGCCGTACAGCGCATCTATCAGATCAAGAACCGCGAAGCCGCCAAGCCGATGGCGATCCTGGCGGCGAACATCGCCCAGGTCGCGCCACTCGTCCTCGATTTCACGCCGGCCGAAGCGATCGCGCGCAAATACTGGCCCGGCGCCCTCACGATCGTCCTGCCCAAGTCGCCCCTGGTTCCCGACTACGTCACCTCGGGACTTCCGTCGGTGGGAATCCGGATTCCGGCGAGTCCGGTCGCCGGCGCGATCCTCACCCGCTTCGGACCGATGGTCGTGACCTCGCTCAATCTCTCGCATGAACCGGCGATTCTGTCGTGGGCGGATGCCGCCAAGTACGACGGCGTCGCCGACTACCTCGTCTGCGGACCCGACCTGCACGGCGTCGCCTCGACGGTCTACGACCCGATCGCGAAACGCACGCTCCGCCAGGGCGCCATCACGATTTCCGACTGAACCGAAAAACGCCGTTGCTTTCGCGGAACGTTCTGCTATAATGGTTGTGAACAGCGTACGGACCGTCGAAACGGTCCCAAAAGGGGTGCGAACATGAAAATCGCCATCGGCTCCGACCACGCGGGTTTCCCCTATAAGGACCCGATCGTCGCCAGACTGAAGGAACGGGGGATCGCCGTCGTCGACGTCGGCACGACCTCGACCGCTTCCACCGATTATCCGCTCTACGCCTTCCGCGTCGCCGACGCGGTCGCTACCCGTCAAGCCGATCTCGGCGTCCTCATCTGCGGCACCGGCGTCGGGATGTCGATCGCCGCGAACAAGGTGCATGGCATCCGCGCCGCGGCCGTGCAATCCGCCTTCGCCGCGACCGCGGTGCGCGAGCACAACGACGCCAACGTCCTGTGCGTGGGATCCCGCACCAACTCGCTTGCCGAGGTCCTGTCGTTCGTCGACGCATGGCTCGACGCGACGCCCGCGACGGGGGAACGCCACGCGAAACGGATCCGCATGATTTCCGACTACGAAGGGGGAACGAAGTGACATGGGAAAACTGACGATCATCAATCATCCGCTCATCGAACACAAGCTCGCCATCATCCGCAACAGGGCGACTGACACGAAGACGTTCCGCGAGAACGTCAACGAGATCGGCAGCCTCGTCACCTACGAGATCACGCGCGACCTGACGACCCGTCCGGTCGAGGTCGAGACCCCCATCTGCAAGACGATCTGCCAGGTCCTCGCCAAGGAGGTCGTGATCGTGCCGATCCTGCGCGCCGGCCTCGGCATGGTCGACGGCATCCAGCTCGTGATCCCGACCGCGAAGATCGGCCACATCGGCCTCTACCGCGACGAGAAGACCCTGCTTCCCCACGAATACTACGTGAAGCTCCCGAAGGAAATCGTCGATGCGACCGTCCTCGTCGTCGACCCGATGCTCGCGACCGGCGGGTCCGCGACGGTGGCGATCAACCACATCAAGGCGCGCGGCGGGAAAGACATCCGCTTCGTCGGCCTCGTCGGCTGTCCCGAAGGCATCAAGGCGCTCCAGAAGGCGCATCCGGACGTCGACATCTATCTCGTCAAGCAGGACGAACGTTTGAACGAGGTCGGCTACATCGTTCCCGGACTGGGCGACTGCGGCGACCGCCTGTTCGGCACCCGTTGATGCTCGCCCGCGGTTTCCAGGTCGTTTCGACCTGGGCGGACAAGGATGTCCGCCTGCCGGAACGTTCGACGGCCTATTCGGCCGGCTACGACATCGCCGCCGCCGAAACCCTGGTCATCCCCGCGAAGGGGACGGCCGTCGTGCCGACCGGGATCAAGGCGTACATGCTGCCGGACGAAGTCCTGCAAGTCTACGCCCGCAGCTCGCTTTCCAAGAAGAAAGGCCTCATGCTCGCCAACTCCGTAGGGATCATCGACGGCGACTATTACAACAACGCCGACAACGAGGGCCACATCCAGCTCCACGTCTACAACTTTTCGGAGGTTCCGGTGACGCTTTCGAAGGGCGAGCGGTTCTGCCAGGGCGTCTTCCAGAAATTCCTCGTCGTCGATGCCGAACCGCCCGTCACGCAGGTCCGCAAGGGGGGGCACGGCTCGACCGGCTACTGAGCCCTCGCGCAGGCGCAAATATTGCTTGCTTTATCGGCGGAATTTTGTTAGAATATTCACGCCGCAAAAAATACACACACCGACGAGCGATTCGCCCCGAGCCGGAGAAATCCGGCGGCGATAGCGACGACCTCGGTGGAGGCGAAAATCAAAAAACAGGAGGATTCAAAAGCAATGGGCGTCATTTCCATGAAGAGCCTGCTCGAAGCAGGCGTGCATTTCGGACACCAGACGCGGCGTTGGAACCCGAAGATGGCCAAGTACATCTTCACCTCGCGCAACGGTATCCACATCATCGACCTGCAGAAGACGAGCGACTGCCTCGACATCGCCTACAAGGCCATGTTCGAGATCGTCCAAAACGACGGCAAGGTATTGTTCGTCGGCACCAAGAAGCAGTCCCAGGAGCCGGTTCGCGACGAAGCGAAGCGCGCCAACCAGTATTATGTCGACAAGCGTTGGCTTGGCGGCACGCTCACCAACTTCAAGACGATCAAGAAATCGATCAAGAAGCTCCAGGACCTCTACAAGATGGAAAAGGACGGCACCTTCGCCGTTCTTCCCAAGAAGGAAGTCATCGGCCTCCGCAAGGAAATGGAACGTCTCGAAAAGTTCCTCGGCGGCATCAAGGACATGAAGAACCTGCCGCAGGCGATCTTCATCATCGACCCGCGCAAGGAAGCCAACGCCATCCTCGAAGCCCGCAAACTCGGCATCCCCGTCTTCGGCATCGTCGACACCAACTGCGACCCCGATGACGTCGACTATATCATCCCCGCCAACGACGACGCCCTCCGTTCTGTCAAACTGATCGTATCGAAGATGGCCGACGCGATGGTCGAAGCCCTCGGCGGAGCCGCCGGCGGAGTCGCCCCGGTCGCCGTCGAACCCGTCGCCGACGCTAAGCCGGCCGACGTCAAGCCCGTCGAAGCGAAAGCCCCCGAAGCGAAACCCGCTCCCACTCCCGCTCCCGCCGCCCCGGCCCCCGCTCCCGCCGCGCCGGCCGCGTCTTCCGACCTTTCCTCGAAGACCGTCAAGGAACTGCTCCAAATGGCCAAAGACCGCGGCATCACCATCACCTCCGCGATGCGCAAGGCCGAAATCATCGAAGCCTTGAAATAACTTGATCGGGAGCTGGAAACAGCTCCCTTTTTTGAAGAAATCCCGGGCAAACATTGTTTGTCCCTCCGGTTTGTGTTATCATTACTATAGTATGTTCAGGAGGAATCAACCATGGATATCACAGCGAATATGGTCAAGGAGTTACGTGACAAGACCGGCGCCGGCATGATGGACTGCAAGAAGGCCCTCACCGCCGTCGATGGAGATATGGCCAAAGCGATCGACTGGCTCCGTGAAAAGGGCATCGCCAAAGCCGAAAAGAAAGCATCCCGCATCGCCGCCGAAGGCGTCGCCGACATCGCCGTCCAAGGCGACCGGGCCGTCGTCTTCGAATTGAACTGCGAGACCGACTTCGTCGCCCACGGCGACAAGTTCGCTTCGCTCGCCGCCAAGGTCGGAGCCGCGATCGTCGCCTCCGGCGCCGCTTCCACCGAAGCCGCGCTCGAAGTCGTCGCCGACGGCAAGACGATCCGGGCGTTTTTGCTCGAGACGGTCGCCGTCATCGGCGAGAACATCACGCTCCGCAACGTCGAAGTGTTCACGAAGACGGCCGGCCAGCATTTCGGCGTCTACAAGCATATGGGCGGCAAGATCGTCACGCTCTCGATTTTGAACGGCGGCACCGACGAAGTCGCGAAGGACGTCTCGATGCATGCCTGCGCGATGAATCCTCGCTACCTCGCCCCCGCCGACATCCCCGCCGAAGTGATCGCCCACGAACGCCAGGTCCTCCAGGCCGAAGCGCTGAACGAGAACGCGGCGAATCCGAAACCGAAACCCGAGGCGATCATCGTCAAGATGGTCGAAGGGCGGCTCCAGAAGGGCCTTAAGGAAATCTGCCTCGTCAACCAGCCGTTCGTCAAGAATCCGGACCAGTCGGTCGATGAATTCGTCCGAAGCAAAGGCGCTTCCATCGTCTCTTTTAAGCGTTTGGCGATGGGCGAAGGCATCGAGAAGAAAGTCGAGAACTTCGCGGAAGAAGTCATGTCGCAAATCAAGTGATTTTCAGCACGAAATCGAAGGACACCCCGACGTGTCCTTTCTTTCTAGGATGAAACGGAGGATGAACCATGGCTAAGAAACGCGTACTCATCAAGCTCAGCGGCGAAGCGCTCGCCGGCAAGAACGGCGTCGGCATCGATCCCCTGGTCGTCAAGAAGATCGCCCGGGAGCTCAAGGCCGCCTATGACCTCGACGTCGCGGAACTCGCGGTCGTCGTCGGCGGAGGCAACATCTTCCGCGGCAAGCTGGCGGCGGAGATGGGCATCGACCGCGCCAGCGCCGACTACATGGGAATGATCGGCACGATCCTGAACGCGCTCGCGCTCCAGAACTCGCTCGAAGCCCTCGGGCTCGACACCCGCGTCATGTCCAGCCTCAACATCCCCGAGGTCGCCGAACCCTATATCCGGCGCAAGGCGATCAGCCACCTCGACAACCACCGCGTCGTGATCTTCGGCGGCGGCACCGGGAATCCCTACTTCTCGACCGACACGACCGCCGCGCTTCGCGCCGCGGAAATCGATGCCGAGATCATCTACATGGCGAAGAACGGCATCGACGGCGTCTACGACAAGGATCCGAGGACCAATCCGGACGCCGTGAAGTACGACGTCCTCACCCACGCCGACGTCCTCCAGAAGGAACTCCACGTGATGGATTCGACGGCCGCGGCGCTCTGCAACGACAACGACATCGACATCTGCGTGTTCGACATGAACGTCGAGGGCAACATCGGCCGCGCCCTCCTCGGCCAGAAAATCGGCACGCTGATCAAGAAATGATCGCCCGATCAAAGGAGGATACGCCATGCCAGATTTGTTGGAACTGCAACCGGAAGAAGTGTTGATGGAATGCGAAGAGCGGATGGAACTCTCGATCGTCGCCCTTCACCGTGAATTCACGACCGTCCGCAGCGGACGCGCGAATCCCAAGATGTTCGAACGCGTGACGGTCGACTACTACAGCGTCGAGACGCCGATCAACCAGATCGCCTCCGTCACCTCGCCCGAAGGCAATCAGATCTATGTCAAACCGTATGACAAGAGCCTCGTGAGCAAAATCGAAAAGGCGATCCTCGCCGGCAACTTCGGCATCACCCCCGTCAACGATGGCATGGGCGTCCGCCTGATTTTCCCGCCGCTCACCGAGGAGCGCCGCAGGGACGCCGTGAAGAGCATCCACCGGATGGCCGAGGACATCAAGAACGGGATCCGCAGCATCCGACGCGACGCGATCGAGAAGGTCAAGAAACTCGAGAAGGAAGCGCATCTGCCGGAAGACGATTCGAAATACTGGCAGGAAGAAGTCCAGAAGCTGACGGACAAGTTCAATCTGAAGATCGAACAGGCGACCGACGACAAGGAACGCGAAATCATGCACATCTGATAAGACGAGAAATCGTCTTATTTCTTTTCGCGGCGGCGGTCGGGGTGGAAAAAAAGCCGCCGATGGTGTATAATCTATACCGATACAGCGAGGTGAGACCATGAACCTGTTCGCCAAAAAACAACCGTCCGTCATCCCCGCGCACGTCGCCATCATCCTTGACGGCAACGGCCGCTGGGCGAAGCGGCGGGGCATGCCCCGCACGTTCGGCCACCAGGCCGGCGTCGAGAACATCCGCAAGGTCGCGCTGCTATGCGCCGAACTCGGC
>CAIMSF010000103.1 GCA_903844055.1 uncultured bacterium | reverse complement strand
TCACGTATCATCATGCCGCCTTCTTCTGGGATGGGCGGCAACTTTCCGCGATCAAGGTCTGGAGCGACGCGGGCGAGACGACGCTCGTCGCGCAGCTCGACTATCTGTACAACGACCAGGGATACCGCATCAGGAAAACGATCACGGAAGGAAATGTTGTCGACACGTGGTCGTACGACCTGGCGGGATCCGCGGTGCTTCGGGAAACCTTCGAACACAAGGTGGGGAACACGGTTACTTCAACTTCTGAGACGTTCTATCTCCGGGATGCGGACGGCACCCTGACGGGATACGTCCGCGACGGCACGCCGTACTACTATCTGAAGGATCTGCAGGGGAACATCATCGCCGTCATCGACGAAGACGGAACGGAACTGATCGAATACGAGTACGATCCCTATGGCAACATCCTCAGCCTGACATCCTGGGATGACTTTCCGGAGAATCCCTATACGTACCGAGGCTATCGCTACGATTCCGAGATCGGCATGTACTATCTCAACAGCCGCTACTATTCTCCGGTCTTGTCACGGTTCCTGAACGCGGACGGGATGCTCGGACAGGTTGGCGACATCGCCTCCGTCAACATGTATGCCTATTGTGCCGGGAATCCGGTGATGTATACGGACGAGGAAGGATATTTTCCGACTTGGCTGAAGTTGGCGCTTGTCGCGGTTGCTGTTGCCGTCGTTTCGGTGATTACAGGACCTGTGATGGCGTTGGGATATGCTATCGGATCAAATATTGCGGAAGTTAATCAAACCGAAAAATTCATAAGCGATAACAACGATATTGGAGCAATGACGGAAGATGAATATCAACAGGCTATTGCTGATGGAAAAACTATAGGGTTGAGTGAAGCCGAGAAGTTAGCTTATATCAGATATTTACGAGAATATGGTGAAAATGCAGCAAAATTAAGTGCGAATTGGACTGAGGGTCAAATGCTTAGAGAATTCAATTATCACGACAAGGTTTACAATATTTCAAGTAGCTGGCTAGGAATCCCGGATAGTGAATCGCCTTCAAGTAATACCATGTTTGTAGATTTTGAACCGACACAATCAGCTCGCAGTTATTTGTTTAGGTTTTTCGGGAATATGATTCCCTAACGGTGGAGGCGAATAGCTATGAAAAAGGTTGTGGGCTTCTTGGTTTTGATCCTATTCGTTATTCCTTGTATTGGTTGTACAGATAATGATTATCGCGACTCATCTAATTGGAATGTTGAGGACGCGGAATTTATGGATGATTATTACTATTTCTACATTACAAACATTGATGCTATTGCAAATGGATATAATTTAGGCCTTACTCAAGAAATTATCGTTGAAGATGTTAATCGATTTACAGTGTCCTATTATGACGATGATGAGATAATCAGATTTTCTTTCTTGAATAGTACGGGCGGTTATGGCATGTTCAGATCAAGATACTATTATTTTAATGCAGAGATGGAAAAACTATTCGATTTTTCGAGATACTCGACCCTTCTGTCGTTTGTTAGCGATGTAAATGCTTTTGTCGCATTCGATTATCAAGGAGATTCAAGTACATATCAGGAATTGTACAATAACAATTTGGGTCACGAATCGAACACAGATTACTACCACTTCGATTCAGTGGTAGGTAATATCGGGTATTGGGTAATGTGGGGAGACAACTTTTCCGAAACAGAAACTAGATGGTACATAGCATTTAAATACACAAGCCTACTCAAAGTAATAACTGAATAATGCTGGGAACATTTATATGTTTATAAATTGGGTGCACTAAGTTTGGCATATATGCACAGAAAACCACACACAAGCAATTATTCGCATCAGATCCGTCCGATTACGATCGGGTATCTCGACCCTGTTCTGCCGAATCAAGCGACGCCTCCGAGGCAAGTCCCAGGAGGCGTCATCTTTTTCGCTTTAGCCTTTACAAGCGTGTCGATTATGCTATAATATAGGCAAATCGGAGAACGGAAAAGTACGACGGTCGGCGGAACGAAGCGAACGGGGGACGGTGCGAGCCCCGCATCCTAGAATGTCGGAAGAACACCGGGAGAGACGGAAGAACCTAAGTAGAACCGTACGCGCGTCGGCGTTATGACGTCAAGTGCCGGAGCAATCCGGAATCAAGGTGGCACCACGGTGAAGACATCGTCCTTTTCAGGGCGATTTTTTTATTTTCTCAGTGAGGAGGCAGCGGCATGGACGCATTCGAAGAACTGGAACTTTACAAAACCAATCCGTCGCCCATCCCCACGAGCTATTACCACAAGACGGGCGAAGGGCAGTACCAGCACGGCGATTTGTTCATGGGCGTCTCCGCGGCCGGGATCCACGCCGTTTCGCTCCATCACTACGAAACGATCACCGAAGCGGAACTTGAGCGTCTGCTTGCCTCGCCGGTCCACGACCATCGCGCCGTGGCGGTCGAGATCCTCGCCCGCCTCGCGATGCGCGGCCCCGGCGCCGTCCGCGAAGAAATCATGGAATGGTATCTGAAACGCCTCGACCGCGTCAACGGCTGGGACCTCGTGGACATGTCCTGTCCCGCGGTCGTCGGCCTGCGCGTGGCCGAGACGAAGAATTTCGGATTGTTGCACCGGCTCGTCGCAAGCGACCATCTGTGGACCAAGCGGGTCGGCATCGTCTCGACGCTCGCCTTGATCCGGCAGGATCTGCTCGACGAAACCCTCGTGGTTCTGGCATCGGCGCTCGCCGACGAGCGCGACCTGATCCACAAGGCGGTCGGTTGGATGCTGCGGGAAGTCGGGAAGCGCGACCGGAAGAAACTCGACCGGTTCCTGAAGGAACATTACGCGTCGCTGCCCCGCACGTCGCTACGGTATGCGATCGAGCGCCACGAAGAACCGATTCGCAAAGATATGTTGAAAGGAATTTTCAAGGAGGAATAACATGGCAAGCATCGTGCAAGAACCGGCATTGACGGTCAGAAAACTGTATCAGGAATATCAAGCGTTCGGCGGGAAGACCGTCGTCCTTTCCGGCTGGGTCCGCAACAACCGCGGCCAGAAGGAATTCGGCTTCATCGACTTAAACGATGGGTCGTTCTTCGAAACGATCCAGGTCGTCTATGAGGACGGCAAGATCGCGAACTTCAAGGATGTGCAGAAGTTCCGCGTCGGTTCGTCCGTCGCGATCGAGGGCATCCTCGAACTGACGCCGACGATGAAACAACCCTTCGAAATCAAGGCTCGCAAGATCGACTTGCTCGGCGACTCACCGGAAGACTATCCGATCCAGCCGAAGCGCCACTCGCGCGAGTTTCTCCGCGAAAATGCCCATCTGCGGATGCGCACCAACCTCTTCAGCGCCGTCTTCCGCGTGCGCTCCGAAGTGTCGTTCGCGATCCACAGCTTCCTGAACGCGCGCGATTTCGTCTACGTCCATACGCCCATCATCACCGGTTCCGACGCCGAAGGCGCCGGCGAGATGTTCCGCGTCACGACGCTCGACCTCGAAGGCCTCGTGAAGAGCGGCGCCAAGGAGATCGATTTCGGAAAGGATTTCTTCGGGAAATCGACGAACCTCACCGTGTCCGGCCAGCTCCAGGTCGAGACCTACGCGATGGCCTACCGCAACGTCTATACGTTCGGTCCGACCTTCCGCGCCGAGAACTCCAACACGCAGCGCCACGCCTCCGAGTTCTGGATGATCGAACCGGAGATCGCCTTCGCCGATCTGAAGGATGACATGCGGCTTCAGGAAGACATGGTCAAGTACATCGTCAACCACGTCCTGACGCGTTGTCCGAAGGAAATCGAATTCTTCGATTCCTTCGTCGAAAAAGGACTGAAGGCCAAGCTCGAACACGTCCTCAAGACGCCGTTCAAGACCGTCACCCATTACAACGCGATCGACATCCTGCAGAAGAGCGGCGAAGCCTTTGAAAACGCGCCGGTCCAGGGCGAAGACCTCGCGACCGAGCATGAGAAGTACCTGACCCGCCATTTCGGCGGACCGGTCTTCGTGACCGACTGGCCGAAGGACATCAAGGCGTTCTACATGCGCTTGAACGACGACGGGAAGACCGTCGCCGCCGTCGACCTGCTCGTCCCCGGCTCCGGCGAACTCTGCGGCGGTTCGCAGCGCGAGGAACGCCTCGACATGCTCCTCGCCCGCATGAAGGAGATGCATGTCCCGGACAAGGATCTTTGGTGGTATCTCGACCTGCGCCGCTACGGCGGCTGCAAGCATGCCGGCTTCGGGATGGGTCTGGAACGGATGATCATGTACGTCACCGGCGTCGACAACATCCGCGACGTGATCCCCTTCCCGCGCACGCCGCGCAACTGCGAATTCTAAGATTACGACGACAGGCGAAAAACGCCTGCCGTTTTCGTCTCTCCGGCGACCCCGGCGGAGGAACCTCATGAAACGAAGCCTCCTCATCCTCCTCATCTTGCTCTTCGCCTCAACCGCGTCCGCCTGCGGCGAAACGACGACGTCCGCGACAACTCAAACGACCGCGACGACGACCCTGACGACGCTCCAATCGACCGAACCGGCGACGACGACCGAAGCGCCGTCGATCATGGACGTCGTCATCGGTCTTGCCAATCCCTATAACGTCGCCCTCTTCATGAACGAAGATCCCGCGCATTTCGTCAACGTGAACTTCGAGCTGCCGAGCGCCGACGAAGGCATCGTCGAATGGCGCCGGGCATCCGCACCTGGCGTCATCGAAACCGTTCCGTGCGTCCGCAAGACGACGGCAATCGGGACCAAGACGGTCTATACCTTCGCGGGTACGATCGGTCCGTTGAACGCGGGCGAAACCTACGAATACCGCGTCGGTAACAGCGCCGGGACCAGCATGGACCTATGGCGGACCTACGTCGCACCCGTCGATCCGGAAACGTCGTTTTCCTTCGCCGTGTTCGCCGACCCGCAGGAAAACGACCAGCTCGGCTATATGGCGTTCGCCCATGCAGCGATGAGCGTCCGGGCGATTTCCGAAACCACCTGGGCCTTCGGGCTGTTCGTCGGCGATGTCGTGAACGACCATGAGATCCGCAATCAATGGAACTGGTTCCTCCGTTACGCATCCTGTTTCGCGGTCGAAATCCCGATCGCCGCGACGATCGGAAATCATGAGCACGGCGCGCTTTCCGGCGAACGCGTGATGCAAATGGAATACGACGCCTTCATGAATCTGCCAAGCAACGGCCCGACCTATCAGGCGTTCGACGAACTCGACGGCGACGACCGTCCCGAGAACGTCGACCGCGGGAAAACATACAGCTTCGACTACGGCTCCGCCCACTTCGTCGCGATCGACACGGAACTGTTCTGCGACGGCACGACCGCCTGCGCGGACTATGACGAAACCAACGCCGGACTCCTCGTCGACTGGCTGGAGGCCGACCTCGCGTCCTCCGAAGCGGCCTGGACCATCATTTTCCTCCACCGCGGTCCGTACTCCCTTTCCTATGACTCCGCAAGCGTCCGCAACCTGCTCGTCCCCGTCTTCGAGGCATACGGCGTCGACCTCGTGCTCTCCGGACACGACCATCAGTACTCCCGTTCGGTTTACCAAGCCGGAAGCGCGGTCGTCTTCCACCGCTCCGATGACTACCCGCTCGGCACCGTCTCGCTCCTTGGCAGCGGTGACGGTCTCAACTTCAATGAATATGCTTCTTCGATCGGTACGACCTACCTCGCCGGAAACTCGGCCGGAACCAAATTCTACGGCGATTCAAGCCAGTCCGGACTCTTCATGCAGTACGAATTCCGGCTTGACCAGCCGGTGATCCCGGTCGTCACGGTGACCCCCGACGCGATCGTCGTGGTATCCTATTATCTGGCGAAGACGTCCCCGGTCGACATCGTGCCCGCCGGCGTCGGCGTGCTCGAACGGTTCCGCATCACCCACGGGGATTGATCAAAAAAATATAAAAAGCGGCATCCGATCGACCGGATGCCGCTGTGTTTTTTTTGGATTACTTCTTTTCAGGAGCGATGACGGGGGCGGGTTTGGCCGCCGGATTCTTCGTGCCTTCGAGGACGGCGGTGGCCATTCCGACCAACCCCTGCATGTCGGAGGGGATGATGATCTTGGTAGCCTGGCCTTCGGAGATCTTCTCCATCGCCTTGTAGGCTTCGATCGTCAGGAAGGCGGCGGACGGCGCGGCGTTGTTGATGAGCTCGACGCCCCGGGCGGTCGCTTCCTGGACCTTCAGGATCGATTCGGCGCGGCCTTCGGCCTCGCGGATGGCGGCTTCCTTCTTGGCTTCGGCGCGGAGGATGGCGGAGAGTTTCTCGCCTTCCGCCTCGAGGATGGCGGAGGCCTTCTTGCCTTCGGCGATCAGGATCGATTCGCGGCGCTCGCGTTCGGCGCGCATCTGCTTCTCCATCGCCTCGCGGATTTCCTTCGGCGGGATGATGTTCTTGAGTTCGACGCGGTTGATCTTGATGCCCCACGGGTCGGTCGCGATGTCGAGGATGTGGCGCATCTTCTCGTTGATGAGGTCGCGGCTGGTGAGGGTCTGGTCGAGTTCGAGCTCGCCGATGATGTTACGGAGCGTCGTGGCGGTGAGGTGCTCGATGAGCAGTCCCGGGTTGTCGGCGCCGTAGACGAAGAGCTTGGCGTCGGTGATCTGGAGGAAGACGACGGTGTCGATCTGCATCGTGACGTTGTCCTTCGTGATGACGGCCTGCGGCGCGAAGTCGAGGACCTGTTCCTTGAGCGAGATGACTTCTGCCATCTGGCCGCGGCTGTCGTAGGTACGCTTGACCCGGTCGAAGAACGGCATAAGGAAGTGGATACCCGAGTTTCAAGTCGAATAGTATTTTCCAAGGCGCTCGATGACGAGTTGAGTCGCCTGGGGAACTATGCGGATCCGGGCACTGACGACGATGAGAGCAATGGCGATGATGACGATGAAAGCCCATCCAGCGATGCTCATCAGGAACAACGGTTGAATCATGGATTTTCCCTCCTAAGGAATGGTGTGGATTTTTGTTCGTTTCGATATCGGATCAATCGCCGCCGGATTCCGGAGCTTGCGGCGTCATGCGGTGCACTCCGGAAATGTGTTTCGTCAGTAACCGTATCCGGTCTTGACGACTTCCATCTTGAGCAGGATGTCGCGGAGCGCGGCTTTGCGCTTCGTGAAGTTCATCAGAATGAAGTCGATGGCGAAGGAGAGGACGATGAGCGCGAGCCCCGCGTAGGGCGACACGGAGAAGACGATGACGAGGAAGAAGTACTTGATCACGACGTCATGGAAGAAGATGGACATCAGGTTGACGGGACCGGTCAGTTGGATCTGCATCAGGCGCCGTCCGAGCGTCTTCGAACGGGTCGCCAGGGTGTAGACGCCCATGATGATCAAGAAACCGACGGAGAAGAAATAGATGCAGGTCATGTAGTACCCGGTGAGCGCCGCGTCGTAGGGGGCGATGTCGGCGGCATGTTGCGACTCGATGATCGCCTGGGCGACGACGTAATCGTTCTGCGCCTGGGTCTTGAGGTCTTCGTCGTCGCCGGCGAGTTCGACGGCGGCTTCGTAATCGGTATAGATGGCGGCCATGTCGGCATCGCGGGCGGCGCGTAGTTCGTCATAGGCCTCGTTGATGACGTCGAAGTGCTCCACCTGATTCTGAAGCAGTTTGCGTCCGCCGGCGATGAAGACGAGGGTGACGACGGCGAAGACGAGGGCAAGGTCGATGAGGGAGGAGACGGCGCGTTTCAGAAAACCGGCGTTCATGCTACTTCCGCACCACGAGTTTCACGCCTTCGATGGCCAAAACTTCCACTTTCTCGTCGACTTCGACGGTTTCGTTGGAAATCGCGGACCAGATTTTGCCGTCGATTTTGACTTCGCCGCGTTCATCGGGGGTGATCCGCTTCAGGCAGATGGCGTATTTCCCCACCAGCCGGTCGGCGTTCGTGAGCACCTCGTTTTTCTTGAGGTAGTGCTGGATGCTCGGACGCAAGAGGGCCAGCATCGCGATCGAGGAGCCGACGAAGACGATGGCCTGCGCGGTGATCGAACCAGGCGTGCCGCCGAAGATGGCGGCGATGATCAGGGCGAGGAAGGCGCCCCCTGAGAACCAGATGCTCGTGAGATCCATCGAAATGGCTTCGATCACGGCGGCGATGATGACGATTGCGAACCAGATGATGACCAAAGTGTCACCTGTGGTCAAAGAGAACATGAACATGGCGGATTACCCCTCTCTGCGATTCAAATCGATGATCAATGCGTTTTCTTTGTGGTTCCAGGCGGCCTTGAACTTGTACCCCTGCTTGTCGCCGAACGTAAGCCCGACGAGCGCAGCGACTTCCTGCACGAATCGCTTGTTGCAGATTCGCGAGTAGCTCGGCTTCACGGTGATGTTGTGCTGCTGTTCCTCCGGGATGAATCCGAGCGACACATCTTCTTTCGATGCCGGCCGGATGGCGATCTGGAGGGCTTCGCGATCCAGTCCGACCAAAACGACATATGCCGTCTCGAAATACGAACTCGCCGATTTGTTCAGCGTGATGTTGGAGTCGTAGATCGTCGCGATGTCATCGACCGGCTTTTTTGATGCCCATACGAAATTAGCCATTCAAACAACCTCCATTATAGTACAAAAATCCTACATCACAGATTATATCAAACAACTTTCAAATTATCAAGAATTATTTCAAATTATTTTCAATCACCCAGGGTAGACTGGAAGTTTACAAAAACGTCGTTTTCCTGTATAATGGATGCATTGTCAGAGGTGCCAGGCCATGCGTGAGTTTTCCTATCAGGACGTCGTCGAACGCAGCATCATCAAAACGTTCAAAGGTCCGCTCTATTCCAAATTCATCCAGGCGATCGGCCTGTACAAGCTCGTCGAACCGGGGGACAAGATCTGCGTCGCGCTGTCCGGCGGGAAGGACAGCCTGCTCCTCGCCAAGCTGTTCCAGGAGTACAAACGCCACGGGAACATCGACTTCGAACTCGTCTTTTTGACGATGGATCCCGGCTATCCGCCCGAAAAGCTCGCGAAACATCGGGAAACCTGCGAACGGATCGGCATCGACCTGATCGTCGAACCGTCGACGATCTTCCAGGTCACCGAGGAGTTCGCCAAGGAAGAACCGTG
>CAIMSF010000102.1 GCA_903844055.1 uncultured bacterium | reverse complement strand
TTCCGGATCATCGGCGAGCTGGATGACCTTGGCGGGGTAGGCGAACTCGGGTTCCGGATCATCGGCGAGCTGGATGACCTTGGCGGGGTAGGCGAACTCAGGTTCCGGATCGTCTGCGAGCTGGATGGCTTTTCCGGGATAGGCGAACTCGGGTTCCGGATCATCCGCAAGCTGAATGACCTTGGCGGGGTAGGCGAACTCGGGTTCCGGGTCGTCGGCGGCGTTGACCGTGGCGAAGGTGACGAACAGGAAGGAGGCGAACAGGACGGCGATGAGGGACTTGAGGATGAGTTTTTTCATGGGGATCTCCTTTGGGCGCAATGTTTTGATGAACCGGTTGACTGGACGAGATTTCGTGCGATCTCATGAGCCAACATCACTATATCATAGCGTCAAAAGAATGTAAATATTCCCCTTTGTGAATCCTAAGTACTATAATTATAGCATAATGCAAATTATCAAGCACTAAAATATTCGTTTTTTAGAACCTTTTGTGATTTTTCGATTTTTTATCGGCGGTTTTTCGGACAAAGGTGCGCAAAAAAAATATTTTCGCTTTTTTGAAAATCCCTCGAATCTCCGTTTCATCGGACCTTTGCCGTCAGGAGGATACAAAAAAAGACGGTCTGATTGCTCAAACCGTCTTGATTTCGCGTTTTTGATCGAGTCGGATATTCCGGAACAAGAGCAGGCAATAGATGCCCACGATGGTGAAGTTGAAGAAATAGAAGGCGAGGACGTAGGTGATCTGGCCGTTCACGAACTTGTTTAGGATCCCCATCGCATAACCAAGCAGGATCAACAGCACGGACGGCAGGCTCGCCCCTCTGGCGGTGCGCGCCTTCCACGCCTTGACGACCGCCACCGGCCAGGACGCACCGAAGCATAGCAACATCAGGACTTCGAAAATCTGCGGCATGTTTTTTCCCGGTTCCTATTTCTTCTTCGCTTCGGCGTTCACGATCTTGTAGAGTTCCTCGGCCGCGAAATGGAGTTTGGTCACGACGTTCTTCCGATGACGCGGATAGAGGTAATAGGTGTCGTCGAGCGTCGAGAGCGAGATGCAGTCGGCGCCTTTGCCGAGATAGTCGTACTCGATGTGGATCGAATAGGTGGACAGCGGCTCCTTTTCGAGCGAAAACGCGGTTCCCTCGAACGTGCCCTTGACGTGGAAGCCGGAACGGTCGTGCACGAGGTTGGCGTTGCCGAGCCGGATGAACCCTTTCGATCCCGGCAACGAGTCGACGATCACGTCGTCCTCGAACCGGTAGTTGCCGGCTTCGATCTCGCGCTTGACGTTCTCCCGTTCCCACTCGTACCAGTCCGGAACGCGGGTGAACTTGCCGTCGCCCTGTTCGCCGTGCAGGATCCCGTGGGTATCCATCTCATATGCTTTGCCGCAATGGCCGCACCACAGGCGGCTGCCGTCGGACTCCATCTCGTGCTCGGTGAGGCAGTGCGGGCATTGGTAGAGGACGCGGTGCAGGCCTTTGGCCCGATCCTTGAACGTGATTTCTTGATTCGATTCGAGGAGGTAGCGGTATTCGTCATATTCGAACGCCTTGGCGATGCGGGCGTTGATCTCCGCTGCGGAAATCGTCTTGATCTCCTCGGCGGTGACGATCTGCGTCATGTCGGCCGAGAGCCGGATCTTCCGCTGCGCCAGGTTCCAGACCGGCGAGGACAGGTGATCGCCGTGCATGTTGAGGACGACGACCGGGACTTTCATGACCTTGCACAGCTTGCCGAGCGAGTCGGGCAGGATCGCGGTCGTCCCGCTGATCGAATACCGCGCCTCGGGATAGATCGCGGCGATCGTCTTGTTCACCTTGAGGGTGTGTTCGATCTGCCGGACGAGGACGATGTCGTTCGTGAACTTCCGCTTGCAGATGCAGCCGACGTTGCGAAGGAGCCGTTCGCGGTTGATGAAGCCGTCGATCGCGACGACGTAGTTGGCGGCGTGCGGAAAGATCGCGGCGGTCGTCACCGAGAAGTCGATGAAGGCGGCGTGCGTGCAGAGCAGGATGTACGGCGGTTTGAGGCCTTTCATTCCGACCTTGTTGACCTTCAGATGGTGTTTCCAGACATTCGGAAACGCGATGATCCAAGATAAAATCGTGAGATACCACGCTTGTTTCTTCGGTTTTGCCAGCATGTCGTAATGGACGATCCCTTTGTGCATCGAATGTTCCTCCCGAGTAAAAAACACAGCGATCATGTCTTCATCATCGCCGTGGAATCATACTAACACGCGAATCGTGAACCGTCAATCGCCTCGGACCGCAGCGTTCGGTCTCAGAGCACGGTCGTGACGACGTTCTTGTTGGAACGCTTCGAGATGTAGAGCGCTTCGTCGGCGCCCTTGATCGTTTCCTTCAGACTGCCGCTGCCGACCTTCGCGCCCTTGACGCCGATCGAGACGGTGATGCGGATGTTGAGATCGCCGATCAGGAAGCAAGCCTGTTCGACGCCGACGCGGATCCGTTCGGCGATGAGGCGGGCGTCTTCCGGCCGCGTGTCGCGGACGAAGACGACGAACTCCTCGCCGCCGTATCGGGCGAGGATGGAATTCTCGTCGATCGACGTCTGAATGATGCGGGCAAGTTCTTCGAGGACGACGTCGCCGACCGGATGGCCGTGGGTGTCGTTGACTTTCTTGAAGTCGTCGATATCGATCATCATCACCGAATAGTCGTCTCCGCGATGGCCCGCATCGTCGAGGTGGGCGGCGGCCGCGGCAAAGAAGGCGCGTCGGTTGAAGACATCGGTCAATCCGTCGTGAGACGCTTCATAATCGAGTTTCTCGATGCGCTCGAGATAACTCGTCATGTCGTTGAAGCGGATGATGTATCCGTTCAGCGTCCCGCGTTTCGCGGTGAGCGGGAACGTTTCGGCGATATAGCGCTTCTCATGGTGTTCGAACGGGACCGTTTCGTTGCTTTTCACGGATTCGACGATCTCCTCGGGCAGGAACGTTGCGGACAGCGGCATTCCGAAATGGACGACGTCCTGGCCGAAATCGTCGAACGCGGCGTTCCAGGAGATGACGTCGTAATGTTCGTCGAGCACGAGGATCGGGTCGAGCGCCTTCTCGAACGTCGCTTGATGGGCGGACGGCGACAAAACGAAGAGCTCATAGCGGAACATGAAGTACAGGATTACGAAGCTGATGACGGAAATCGCATATAGCACATAGTCGAGACCAAAGGTCACGTCGGAAAAGAGCGTGAGCGAGATGAAGAGCGAGGCGGTGAAGCCGAACGAGGCGAGGATCCAGGACTGGCGGCGCTTGATGCCGGATGATTTCAACGCGATCTTGAGGTAGATGGTACCGACCAGCGCGAGCACCAGCAGGTTGTGAACCGCCTGGACATAATACATCCAACCCTTGCCGAGGACCAGGACGTCGATGAAAAGCGTCGAAGCCGTTCCGGGCATCAGTTCGGCGAACGTGTAGTACCAGTCGAATGGCGTGTAGTAGGTGAACTGAACCGAGATGATGACGACGATCGGAAAGAAGAACACGGGGACGACTTGCCACCATTTCGGTTTCTTGTCGCGCCAGCCGAACTTCATCGCAAGCAACAGCCAAAACGGCGCGAGGATGGGGATCGCGAAATACTGGATGTGGTTGAAGAGAATCTTGGCGTCGATCGATGTCGAGGCCAATTCCAGCGCATAGGCGGTCGCATAGATGCCCTCGAGGAAGAACATCAAAGCGAGTTGCCAGAACCCGTGGGCTCTCCTCAGGTTCGTCACGATGGCGATGGCGATGCCGATCGAGATGACGCCGATGGCGAAGGTGATGCCGATGAGGATGATGTCGAATCGCATGTCTCTCGCCTCCTTAGTATAGAATTATATCATGCCTGCCGTGGAATGCTTGTGTATTTTCATACACATCGCCAGAATAAAGAAAAAAGCCATCGAGACGGCCGTCAGGCGGCGTTCTCGATGGCATCCAGGTAGTCTTCGTAGTTGCACGGCTTGTCGAACGTGACCGTCCGGTCGATCGCGATGATGCGGTTGGCGACGGTATCGATCAGTTCCTGGTCATGGCTGGTGAACAGCATGACGCCGCGGAATCGGTTCATGCCCTGGTTGAGCGCGGTGATCGATTCGAGGTCGAGATGGTTGGTCGGATCGTCGAACACGAGGGCGTTCGCCCCCGAGAGCATGAGCTTGATGAGCATCATCCGCACCTTCTCGCCGCCGGACAGGACCTTGCAGGACTTGAGGCTTTCGTCCCCGCCGAAGAGCATCCTGCCGAGCCAGCCGCGGATGTAGGTCTCGGCCTGTTCGGCGCCGGTGTACTGACGCACCCAGTCGATCAGGTTCATCTCCCGGTTGAAATACTTTTGGTTGTCTTGCGGGAAAAACGCGGAAGTGATCGTGATTCCCCATTTGAAGGTTCCGGTGTAGTCCTGATCTTCCCCCTCAAGGATTTTGAAGAGCGCGGAGATGACGGTCGTGTCCGGTGAGATAAAGGCGATTTTCTCGTCTTTCCGGACGGCGAAGGAGACATTCTCGAACAGCCCTTTTTTTGAGAGGTTGTCGACGAACAGGATTTCGTTTCCGACGTCCCGGTTCGGTTGAAACTCGATGAAGGGATAGCGGCGCATCGACGGTTTGATGTCGTTCAGGACGATCTTGTCGAGTGCTTTTTTCCGCGAGGTGGCCTGTTTGGCCTTGGACTTGTTGGCGCTGAACCGGCGGATGAAATCCTCCAGTTCCTTGATTTTCGTCTCCGCTTTCTTGTTCTGGTCCTTCGCCTGGCGCAGCGCGAGCTGGCTCGATTCGTACCAGAAGTCGTAGTTGCCGGGATACATCGTGATGCGTCCGTACTCGACGTCGCAGATGCGGGTGCAGACGTCGTTCAGGAAGTGGCGGTCGTGGCTGACGACGAGGACGCAGTTCTCGTAGTTCATCAGGAAGTTTTCCAGCCAGCGCACCGAGATCGGGTCGAGGTTGTTCGTCGGTTCGTCGAGCAAAAGCACCTCGGGATTCCCGAACAGCGCCTGGGCGAGCAGGACCTTGACTTTGCGCTTCGGGTCGTAGGTCTTCATCGGTTTGTGGTAGTCGTCGGCGTGGATGCCGAGCCCGTCGAGCAGGATTTCGGCGTTGCTTTCGGCGTTCCATCCGTCCAGTTCGGCGAATTCGCCCTCCAACTCGGCGAGCCGCATGCCGATCGCTTCGGTGAAATCGGCGGACTCATACAACCGGTTCTTCTCGGCGATGACATCGACGAGCCGCTTGTGCCCCATCAAAACCGTCTCCAGGACGGTGTGGCGGTCGAAGGCGTGCTGGTTCTGGGCGAGGATCGACAGGCGGCAGTCCGGCTGGAGCCAGACTTCGCCGGAGGTCGTCTCGATCTCCTTCGTCAGCAGTTTGAGGAAGGTCGTCTTGCCTGCGCCGTTGGCGCCGATGATCCCGTAGCAGTTCCCCTTCGTGAATTCCAGATTGACTTCGGAGAACAGTTTCCTCCCTCCGAACATCAATTCGACATTACTTACTCTCAGCATAGGTTGGTTGGTTCGCCTCTCCGGTCGCCGACGACCTGATGCGCGGGGTGAAAACGATGAAGACGAGCAGCCCCGCGAAAATCAGGATCATGTTGACCAAATATAAATTCGGGTATCCATAGGTCTCGACGAAAATGCCGGAGATGAAGTTGCCGACGCCGGTGTAGATCGAGAACAACAGGGTGACGATGAGGATCGCCGGCGTGACGTTCTCGACGCGGACGATCTTGATGAGGAACTTGATGTGGGCATACAGGATGATGCCCCAGGCGGCCCCGCGCAGAAGCGTGACGGCATAGATCACCGGGAGCGGCGGCTCCAGCATGTAGATCAGGAACCGGAAGACGAACATCCCGCCGGCGACGATGAACAGGAGCTTGTCGGAATACTGCGAAGCCTTCGTCATCATCAGCCGCATGACGACGACTTCGACCGTGACGAACGCGGCGTAGAGCCAGCCGTAGTCGATCGAGGAGATCCCGAACTTGTCGGTGAGATAGATTCCGAAGAACGAGTCGCCGATCCGGACCGACCCGATCACCAGCGTATAAAACACCAGGTACTTGTAGAATTCGACGTTGCGCAACAGCGCCTTGATGTCGCGTTTGGGTTTCGCTACATCCAATGACGGCTTTTCGAGAGGTTTGATCCAGACCGCGATGAACGCGGTCAGGGCGAACAGGATGCCCGCGCAAAGAAACAGCACGTCATAACCGACATAGACCCCGAGGTACCCGCCGATGAGGGTCGCGACGACATAGGAAATCGAAGCCCAGATGCGGATGCCGGAGTACTCCACTTTGTTCTGATTGGCGAAAGTCGCGGCGAACCCGTCTTGGATCGAAACGTACGGCGAGCACAACACGGCGATCAGGCCGATGATGATCGCATACGCTTCCAGCGTGCTGACCTGCGTCACGGCGATGATGAGGATGCCTTCGACGATGGTCATGACCTGCAGGATGATCCGGCTGACCTTCATATCCTTGACGAAGTAGGTCCAGATCGGATTGACGACGATCGTGAGGATCGGCGTGATCGCAAGCAACAGACCGAGCTCGGCGTTTGAATCCGAGCCGAGCTTCTGAAGGAAATAGAGCGACGAGAACGGATAGAAGAACGCGTCGGCGAAATAGCGGATGAAATAGAAGAATTTGAACTTGTTGTTTTCCCGCTCCACGCGCGTCACCCCCGTCCTCTCAAACGACATATTATTATACATTTATTGGGGATGAATTGCAACCATTGTCTGTTGTAAAACGCTCACAGGAACCGGGAGGGGAAACACGTCGAACATGTCGGCCGACATCGCTCGAGGAGGCGGGAGATATCGTTGCACGAGGATGGTTCGGGCCGTCGCGCCGACCCGTGATCGGAGTCGTGTATTTTTGAATATATGTAAACTATCGCTTTGCACAAATATTCTTTTGCGGTTTGATCAATGCCTCGTATGGATCGAGCGAAAAGCCGGATATAAGCCCTTGGGAATCCAATCGCGGATGGTATGGAAGGGCCTTTTTCTTGAAATAATACAGAGTTTTTTTGGATGGATCGACTCGCCGTCGACATGAATGGTCGCACGCGCGCGAGGAAAAGATCGAAGGACGCTCTGTCGCCGAAAACGCGACGACGCAGGCAAAATACGATAGGCATACTGGATTTTCGGGATTTGAGTAAATAGCGCCATATGGCTTTTTATCGCGATTCATTACCTTGAATGAAATCACATCATTTTCGCCGCTGTCCCATGATGCCTGAGTCGATTCGATCATCGACGAATCGCGTATTTTCAAGCCAACTGAGCCATCGTGCCGATGAAAAAAGACTTAATAGCGATTATTTAATAGCGCTCAAATTCATCGATAGAGGCGGGCGCCGCCCGCTCGGACGATTTCTGAAAGAATGTCGATATTAATTATTTTTTATTTTGATATTTCACCTTTGATTGGCAAGTCCCCACTTTGCGCAAAAACCCCTCCGCACCCCAATTTTCGACGCTCATTTATTTTTCAAAAGTCGGTTGACAAACGATTTTTACTCCTATATTATCTATCTCGCACCGTTCCAAACTTTACTGGGGGAAATACCTATGCCGAAACAAATCGTCAAGCGCGACGGATCCGTCGTACCGTTCCGCAAAGAGAAAATCGTGCTCGCCATTTTCAAGGCTGCCAGTTCGGTCGGAGGAACCGATTTTTCACGCTCCGAGTTCCTTGCCGAGCAGGTCTGCGAGATGGCCGACCGCAAGTATCCGAACGGTACCGCCGATGTCGAAGGCATTCAGGACATCGTCGAAAAGATCCTGATCGAGAATGGTCACGCCAAAACCGCGAAAGCCTATATCCTTTACCGCGAGAAACGACGTGCGTCGCGCGAGTCGAATGCCCTGATCGGCGCCACCATCGACATGTTCACCGAATATCTGAACGATCGCGACTGGCAGATCAACGAAAATGCGAACACCTCCAAGTCGATCAACGGCCTTAACAATTATGTGCGCGAGAATTTCACGAAAAATTACTGGCTCCACGAAATCTATCCCGAAGATGTCCGCGCCGCCCATCAGAACGGCGACATCCACATCCACGACCTCGGCTTCTTCGGCCCGTACTGCGCCGGTTGGGACCTTCGTCAGATTTTGATGAACGGCTTCGGCGGCGTATCCGGCAAAGTCGAGTCCAACCCCGCGAAGCACCTGCGCGCGTTTCTCGGCCAGGTCGTCAATTCGACCTTCACGACCCAGGGCGAGACGGCCGGCGCGCAGGCTTGGTCTTCTTTCGACACCTACATCGCTCCGTTCGTCCGGTATGACAAGCTCGATTTCAAGAGCGTCAAGCAGGCGCTTCAGGAATTCATCTTCAATTTGAACGTTCCGACGCGCGTCGGCTTCCAGTGCCCGTTTTCCAACCTGACGTTCGACATCAAGGCTCCGCGCACCCTGCGTGACCAGAACGTCATCATCGGCGGTCAGTTGATGCCCGAAACGTATGGCGACTTCCAAGCCGAGATGGATACCGTCAACATGGCGTTCTGCGACATCATGATGGAGGGCGACGCCAAAGGGCGGGTCTTCACCTTCCCGATCCCGACGATCAACGTCACCAAGGATTTCGACTGGGAGAGTCCGGTCATCGAAAAATTCATGGAGATCACCGCCAAATACGGCATCCCCTACTTCTCGAACTACATCAACTCCGACCTGAACCCCGAAGACGCCATGTCGATGTGCTGCCGTCTCCGCCTCAACACCTCCGAACTGCGCAAACGCGGCGGCGGTCTGTTCGGATCGAATCCGCTGACCGGTTCCGTCGGCGTCGTCACCGTCAACCTGCCGCGGCTCGCCTATCTTTCGCAGTCCGAATCCGAGTTCTACACGCGGCTTTGGGAAACCATCTATGTCGCCAAGAAATCGCTGGAAATCAAACGCAAGGTCGTCGAGGAACAGACCGCCCACGGGCTTTATCCCTATAGCGCGCATTATCTGCGCGACGTCAAGGCGAAGAGCGGATCCTACTGGTTCAACCACTTCAACACGATCGGCCTCATCGGCATGAACGAAGCGGCGCAGAACCTCTACGGGAAGGAAGTCGACCTGACGACCCCGGCCGGTCAGGAGTTCGCCGTGAAGACGCTCAACTACATGCGCGACGTCATCAAGGATATCCAGGAAGAAACCGGCAACAACTACAACCTCGAGGCAACCCCGGCCGAAGGCACGAGCTACCGCCTCGCGAAAGCGGACAAGGCCCGCTACCCCGACATCATCACCGCCGGCCACGACGTCCCCTACTACACGAACTCCACGCAGCTTCCGGTCGGTTTCACCGACGACATCTTCGAAACGCTCGACATGCAGGATGAGTTGCAGTCGCTCTATACCGGCGGGACGGTCCTCCATCTCTATCTCGGCGAGCGCGTCAAGGATACCCAGACATGCAAGACCCTCATCAAGAAGGTCTTCACGAAGTACAAGCTTCCCTATATCTCGATCACCCCGACCTTCTCCGTATGCCCCGACCACGGGTACATCTCCGGCGAACACTTCCATTGCCCGACCTGCGGCCGCGACGCCGAAGTCTACACCCGCGTCGTCGGTTATTTGCGTCCGGTCCAGAACTTCAACAAGGGCAAGAAGGCCGAGTACGAGGATCGCGTCAAGTATGTGATCCAGGATGAAATCGACACCGGAGCCGCGAAGTCATGATCTTCGCCGGGATGGTCAAGTCTTCCCTGATCGACTATCCGGGAAAAATCGCCACCGTGCTCTTCGCGCCGGGGTGCGACTACAACTGCTTCTATTGCCATAACCGTGCCATCATCGAGGACATCGACGTCCTCCTCGACCCCTCCGAGGTCGACGACTTCCTATTGCGGCGCCAGGGCTTGATCGACGCCATCGTCGTCTCGGGCGGCGAACCGACGCTCCACCGCGACCTCGTTCCCTTCCTCCGCAAGGTGAAGGATCTCGGCTATCTCACCAAACTCGACACCAACGGCTCCAACCCGGACGTCCTCAAGAAACTGATCGACGAACGCCTGGTCGACTACTTCGCCGTCGACTACAAGGCGCCCGTCTGGCGCTACGGCGAGATTTGCGGACCCGCCGCCGACGGCAACGTCGTGCTCGAAACGCTCGTCATGCTCCTGTGGGCGGGAGTCGACTTCGAGGCGCGCACCACGGTCGTCCCGCAACTGTCCGAGAAGGACCTGATCCGCATGGCCAAGGAGATGCCGCCGCTTCCCCGCTACGTCTTGAACCCCTACCGGAAACCGAAGGTGTTCCGGCCGGAAGACCAGGTCCGGGTCGACGTTCCTCCCTATCCTGAGAAGCAGATCGCGAAATTCGCGGAGAACATCAAACTTTACCAGCAGAACGTCGTCCTGATGTTCTAGAAATCGAATCCGGGTGCGCAAAACCGCGCACCCGTTTTTTTTCGCCCATTAAATTCATCGAATCGTATTCCCGCGACATAAAACCGTTTTCACATGCGGCCGTTTATGATACAATATCAAGTGATGTCTTCCATCCTGGGGTATGCCATGAAGAAAGTCTTCGTCCTGATTACGCTGTCGCTCTTCCTGTTCGCGCTCGCCGGCTGCGATTTTTTACCGACGT
>CAIMSF010000101.1 GCA_903844055.1 uncultured bacterium | reverse complement strand
GATGCCGAGTTCCTTGGCCTTCGCTTCGGACACCAGGATCGTCGCGGTCGCCGTCGAGCCGCGGGCGGCGGCGCTTCTGGCGCGTTCGCCGGCGTTGGAATCCTCGACGAGGTCGCGCCACGGCGGCATGTCCTTGCCGTATTCGACGCTGCCCTTGGTCATACGGGCGTATTCGTGGCACACCTGGGCCCATTTGGCCGAGGGGGACAGGTCATAGCCGTATTTCTCGCGGTAGAGCTTGTCGCGCAGGAAGCTGTACTGCATGTGCGAGAAGCCGAGCGCGTAGTCGTAATCCGAATGGTTGCCGATCGGATTCATCGCCTCCATCATGTCGAAGAGGTCGGAGCACTGGAAGGTCATCACGAGGCCGACGTCGTGCATCCCCGAGGCGATGTAGTGCCAGACGTTGTAGAAGGCCATCCCGCCGCCGGCGCAGGCGTGCGAGGTGGGGGTCATCGAGCAGTTCATCGGCAGGCCGAGGGCGTCGGCCACCTGGGTGCCGAGGGCGGCTTCGGAGATGGTCCGCTCATTGTATCCGACCGAACCGCACTGCATGTCCTTGGCGGTGAGAGCTTTTCCCTTGAGGCATTTTTGGAAGGCGTCGACGAGGATCTTGCGCCACGGGGTGTCAAACGGATATCCGCGGTCGGTGATCGCGAAACTGTATACCACGACTTTGTTCATGGCGCACCTCTCAATAGTACGAGGAGAAGCCCTTTTGCGCACGATCGATCTTCTTCTCGTACTTGAGGGCCATCCCGTAGTCGATCATTTCCTTCTGTTCGAGGAGCGGCATCACGACCGGACGGTTCGGCACGGACCCGATGTGATCCGTCGTGGTGAGTCCCATGACGCACGAGCCGTCGCCCCAGCCGTAGCCGACGACGCCGACCTTGACGCTCGCATCGTCGATCAGATCGAGGATCGAGCACATCGAGATCAGGACCTGCGCCGAACCCATGTCGCCGGTTTGTTCGCTCACCACGTAGGGGAGGGCGGCGTAGGGGTCGCAGCCGATCGCGCCGCTCGACATGAACGCCTGCACGACGGTGCCCTGCGGGAGGGCGTAGTGCTCGAACGATGCCGGCGTGACGCCGTACTTGTCGGCGTAGGCCTTCCACGATTGTTTCAGGGAGTCCATCAGACCCCAGTTCGAGATGTAGCCGACGAAGCCGGCGCCGAGCTGCATGTAGCGGTCGCCGGAGAGCCGAAACCAGTTCGCCTTGTCTTCCGAGGCGAAGGTCATCCCGTCGATTTCGGCGATGCAGCCTTCTTTGGAGATGAGGAGCGCGGCCGCGCCCGCGGCCGCCGCGTACTCGTACACGTGCCCGGGCGCCATGTACTGGTTCAGGCAGTCGGAGGCGATCACGAGGACCTGTTCCGCCGACCCGCCGTCGATCAGGCTCTTGGCGATCCGGATCCCGTCGAAGCCGCTGCGCGCCGACGCCTGGACGTCGGTGGCGAAGACGTCGTGGCGGAGTCCGAGGATGTCCTGGATCACCGAGGCGGCCGATTTGGTCTGGTAGGGATTGGTCTCCGAGCAGAAGATCAGACCGTCGAGCGTTTCGGGATTGACGCCGGCCTGCTTCAGGCAGCGCTTCGCGGCATCGACCCCCAGCGAGATCGGATCCTCGTCCGGTCCGGTGACGGTCCGTTCCTTCATCCCCATCTTTTCCAGGATGTCCTTCGACACGTTCTTCCATACGTCCCAGATCGCCGTCGCGTCGATGCGGCGTTTGGGAATCGCGACGCCATATGCTTTGATTCCGCTCATTGTGACCTCCTTCGAGCGTTCATTTGAACATGGTTCAATTTTTGTTCAAAAAAAAGGGTGGATGATTCAATTCAACACCTGGATCCGCTTCAGCGGGTAGTTGTGGCTGAGCAGGTGCGTCGGCAGGATCACGAGGCACTGCGTGACCACGTTCGTGACCTGGGCGATCCAGTTCATCGTCTCAAACGATCCGCCTTCCTCGAACTGCGACTTGAGGCCGACCATCAAAAACATCGTGACCATCGAGGCGTAATACCAAAGGCCGCAAAGGCGCTTGACCTTGAAGGCGAGCAGCGAGAGCGCGATCAGGTAGGTGCAGGTGAAGAGGGCCATCGCGATGTACCAGAGGAACCCCGCCTTCTCGATCACGACGACATCCGCGAAAAACAGCAAGAAGAGCGGCAGCGCACACGCCAGCGACTTGACCACGGAGGCCTTCGGAAGCGCCTTGCCGCGGCGGAGTTCGTT
>CAIMSF010000100.1 GCA_903844055.1 uncultured bacterium | reverse complement strand
GTGCATCCCCATGGATGAGATGAAACGGATCCAGGAAGCCGCCGATTATTTGAGAAACGCCCTGTCGACCGACGCGAAGGTCGCCGTGATCCTCGGGTCCGGCCTCGGCGGGTTCGCCGACGGCCTCGCCGACCGGCGGGTCGTCAGGTTTTCCGAGATTCCGCACTTCCCCGCCCCGCGCGTCGCCGGCCATGCCGGCTCGATCGTCGCCGGGCGGTTCCAAGGCGTCTCCGTGATCGCCGTCCAGGGACGCTTCCACCTCTACGAAGGCTATCCCCTCGCCGACGTCGTCCTGCCGGTCCGCGCGCTCAAACTGCTCGGCGTCGAAACGCTGATCGTCACGAACGCCTGCGGCGCCGTCAATCCGGACTTCGAACCGGGCGACTTGATGCTGATTTCGGACCACATCAACCTGACGGGACAGAATCCGCTCGTCGGGAAGAACCTCGACGAACTGGGAACCCGTTTCCCCGACGCCTCGAAAATCTACGATGCGAACCTGCGCGAGATTGCGAAGGACGTCGCCCGTCGGGAAGGCTTCACGCTGCGCGAAGGCGTGTACGCCTGGTGGAACGGCCCCTCGTACGAAACCCCCGCCGAGATCCGGATGATCCGCATCCTCGGCGCCGACGCCGTCGGGATGTCGACCGTCCCCGAAGCCCTCGCCGCCTCGCACATGCGGATGAAGGTGCTCGGGATCGCCTGCCTGACGAACATGGCGACCGGGATCCGCCCCGGGAAACTCACCCACGCGGAAGTCCTCGAAGTCGCCGCGACGGCCGGAAGCCGGCTTTCCGCCCTGCTCGCCGGCATTCTGTCCCACCAATCAGCGTGACCCGCCTTTTCACGGCGGGTTTTCTTTTTGGAAAGGATGCGATTTTCGGCCGAAACAAGCGGTTTTTCCGCGGTCTGCGTTGACTTTTGGGGGGAATCGTCATATAATGCGCCAAAAGACAGGCATCACGACTGCTCGGAAGCATGGATTCATGCCATGATTCGTACCCGCCCGGACGCTTTTTCCATCGGTGAAATGAAGCCGGTACGGGGTATGGATCTCGAAACGACGTCGGAAGACTGTTTTTTTTGCATGATGGTTCTTCCGACGGGTCGGCACACGACCGGAAAGGAGCCCGGATGTCGCTCAAAAGCATCTTGTCGAAGCACCCGAAACAACCCGATCAGCTGATTGGGATCCTGCTCGAACTGCAGGCCGAGAACGACCGTCAGTTTATCACCGAGGACGAGGCGCGCGAGATCGCGCACCATCTCGGCGTCACCGAGAGCCGCGTCTGCGCGGTCCTCTCGTTCTATTCGTTCTTCGCGACCGCCCCGCGCGGCAAGCACGTGATCCGCGTCTGCAAGGACGTCCCCTGCCACGTCGTCGACGACTTCGACGTCCTGAAGACGGTCGAGGAGTTCCTCGGCATCAAGGCCGGGCAGACGACCCAGAACCAGAAGTTCACGATCGAGACGTCGTCCTGCCTGGGCTGTTGCGACCACGGGCCGGCGATGCGCATCGACGACACGCTTTACGTCGACCTGACGGCCGACCGCGTCCGCGCGATCATCGCGGACATCCGGGGGTGAGACCATGCTCGAACGCAAACTGATCAGCGCCCGCTGCGGCGTGATCAACCCGATGTCGATCGACGACTATCTCGCCCACGACGGCTACAAGAGCCTCGAGAAGGCGCTGACGCTGACGAAGGAAGCGGTCATCGCCGAAGTCAAGACCGCCGGCCTGCGCGGACGCGGCGGCGCCGGCTTCCCGACGGCGACGAAGATGACCTCGCTTGCGATCGAGGCCGAGTTGGTGAAATACGTCGTCTGCAATGCCGACGAAGGCGAACCGGGCAACTTCAAGGACCGCTACCTGCTCGAGAACGATCCGCATTCCGTGCTCGAGGGGATGGCGATCGTCGGCTATGCGACCGGCGCGAAGAAGGGCTACATCTACATCCGCGGCGAGTACGACCTGCCGATCCGGACGATGCGGTGGACGATCGAGCAGGCGGGACGCCGCGGCTATCTCGGCACGCGGATCCTCGGCTGCGACTTCACCTTCGACGTCGAGGTCGTCTCCGGCGCCGGATCGTACGTCTGCGGCGAGGAATTCGCCCTGATCGAATCGATCGAGGGCAAGCCCGGACGCACCCGCGTCAAACCGCCGTTCCCGACCCAGCGCGGCATCTATGGCAAACCGACCCTGATCTCCAACGTCGAGACGTTCGCGAACGTCCCGGCGATCCTGGCGATCGGCGGGGCGGAGTTCGCGAAGATCGGTACCAAGTCCTCGACAGGCACGAAGCTGATCTGCCTGTCGGGCAACATCGTGAGACGCGGTGTCTTCGAGATCCCGTTCGGGGTCTCGATCCGCGCCGTCATCGACGAACTCGGCGGTGGCGTCAAGAACGGCCGCAAGATCCGCATGGTCCCGCTCGGCGGCGCCTGCGGGCCGATCACCCCGCCGTTCATGCTCGACATGACGATCGACTACGAGCGCTTCGAGGAATTCGAGTCGAAGACGGGGGCCGGCGCG
>CAIMSF010000099.1 GCA_903844055.1 uncultured bacterium | reverse complement strand
GCATCGGCATGGTGTTGTCGAGTTTCTCCGCCGCCTGCGGCAGCGCCCCCTTGGGGGAAAGGACGCGGTGCGTCCCGTACGGACAGGGTTGGATCATGGTCTGACCTCCATGGCGAGGATCCGCCGGGCTTCGGCGGGCGTCGCGACGTCGCGGCCGTAACGGCGGGCGATCTGGACGACTTTTTTGACAAGTTCCGCGTTTGAGGATGCGAGCACGCCCTTCTCGACGAACAGGTTGTCCTCGAGGCCGACGCGGACGTGGCCGCCGTCCTGGATCGCCAGCTCGGCGAGCGGGAATTCGAAGCGTCCGATTCCGGCGACGGAATAGGTCGCATCGGCCGGGATGCTTTCGCGCAGGAACTTGAAGTCGCGGGCTTCGCCGGTCATCCCGCCGTTGACGCCGAGCACGAAGCTGAAGTGCAGGGGCGGGGCGATGAGGCCTTTCTTCACGAGGCGCAGGACCGTGTCGACGTGGCCCTTCTCGAAACATTCGAGTTCCTTGTCGACATGGGCTTCGGACAGCGCCTTGGCGAAGGCGATGATGTCGTTTTCGGTGTTCACGAAGATGTCGTCGCCGCCGAAGTTGAGCGTGCCGCAGTCGAGCGTCGCCATCTCCGGATGCAGCGTGATCGGCTGGAGCCGTTCCATCCGGGTCATCCCGACGGCCCCGCCGGTCGAGACCTGGATGATGACGTCGGGAGCGACCGCGCGGATCGCCCGGATGATTTCGGCGAAGCGCGCCGCGTCCTGGGTCGGCGTCCCATCGTCCTGGCGTGCGTGCAGATGGATCACGGCGGCGCCTGCTTCCGCGGCGCCTTTGGCCGCTTCGGCCAGTTCGCGGACGGTATAGGGCACGGCCGGATTCTGGGCTTTCGTCACCTCCGCGCCGGTGATGGCGCAGGTGATGATCAGCTTTTCCAAGGTCATCCGTTCCTCTGGCAGTCCTTCGGGACGACGCAGGTGCCGACGGCGCTGACGCACAGGACGGAGGCCGGGAGGACGTCCGCCGCGGAGGGCGAGACGTCGGGCCGCGCGGAGATGATCTTGCGGCATTCGAACGTCATCTTGCGGGAGGTATTCCCGACCGCGACCAGTTCGGCGGTGACTTCGAGGAAGTCGCCGGCGTGCATCGGGGCGAGGAACTCGACGGACTCATAGGCGCGGAAGAGGCCTTCGTCGCCGTCGTGGCGGATCAAGAGTTCGGTCGCGGCGTCGCCGAAGAGGGCGAGCGCCTTGGCGCCGTCGACGAGGTTTCCGCCATAGTGGGCGTCTTGTTGGGACAGTCTGAGACGGAGCGTCGTTTTCATCATGATTCGACTCCTTTCATGGGGATCGCGCCGTCGACGCGAAGCGGGGCCTCGGTCAGACGCACGATCTCCTCGACCGTATGGTCGGGATGGACTTCCAAGAGCCGCAGGCCGTCCGGTTCGACGGCGATGACGGCGAGTTCGGTGACGATCAGGTCGACCTGGCGGTACGCCGTGAGCGGCAGCGAGCACTTCCTCAGAATCTTCGGCTTGCCGTTGTTGGTATGGGTGGTCGCGATGATGACCTTCTTCGCGCCGACGACGAGGTCCATCGCCCCGCCCATGCCGGGGACTTTCTTGCCCGGGATGATCCAGGAGGCGAGCGAACCGTCCTGGTCGACCTCGAGGGCGCCGAGGACGGTGACGTCGACGTGGCCGCCGCGGATCAGCGAGAACGAGATGGCGGAGTCGATGAAGCTGCCGCCGGGCTCGCGCTTGCTTGGGACGCAGCCGGCGTTGACGATGCCGGTCGGAACGTCGCTCGCCCCGCCGATCCCGATGACGCCGTTTTCGGACTGGAGCGTGATCTTCTTTTCCTTCGGGATGAAATCGGCGACGAGGGTCGGCGTGCCGATCCCGAGGTTGACGAGGTCGCCGTCCTTGAGTTCCATGGCGATGCGTTTGGCGATGATGTATTTGTCTTCCATGTCAGTCTCCCATCACGATGTAGTCGACGACCGGATAGGGCGTGACGACGATTTCCGGATCGAGTTCGTCCACGACGGCGGACGCTTCGGCGACGACCGTATCGGCCGCCAGGGCCATGACCGGATTGAAGTTGCGCTTCGACCCGATGTAACGGAGATTGCCGAAGCGGTCGGCGATCGCCCCGCCGAGGAGGGCGAGGTCGGCGCGAAGCGGGACCTCGAGGAGATAGTCGATGCCGCCGACGTTGACGATCCGCTTGCCTTCCTGGACGACGGTGCCGAGACCGGTCGGGGTGAGGATCCCGCCGAGGCCGGCGCCCTTGGCGCGGATGCGTTCGACGAGCGTGCCCTGCGGCACGAGTTCGACCGCCATCTTCCCCTCCTGCATCAGCCGGCCGCAGGTCGGGTTGGTGCCGATGTGGGAGGCGATCAGGGTCTTGACGCGGCCGAGGACGACGAGGCGTCCGACGCCCCGGTCCTCCCAGCCGCCGTCATTGGCGATGACCGTGAGGTCCTTCACTCCGGCGGCGATGACGGCGCCGACGAGCTTTTCCGGGGAGCCGTCGGCGAGAAAACCGCCGACCATCAGCGTCATCCCGTCGAAAAGCAATGAAGCG
>CAIMSF010000098.1 GCA_903844055.1 uncultured bacterium | reverse complement strand
ACTCGCCCAAGAACTGGCCGAATCCAATGAAACGGACCTTATTCAGTATTATGTCTTTTTGGGCGATCTTGATCCGGACGAACTGGCGAGGAGCCTCTTACCCTACGGGATCATCGAAGCCGTTTACCGTGATGAGACGCGGTTTCTCGAACATATGGCGAATCTGTACGGCAATGACACCGAGCAGATTGCGGCGGAACGGGAGCGATATGCCCGACTGCGGCTTCAGGTGATCGCGGCGATCACCGAAAGCCGGATTGAGGCTTTTTGCACCGACAACGGCATCGACGAAAGCCGGATCATCTATCGCGGGACATATACGATGACGCTCATCCTCGAGACCGACGCCGCGACCTTACGGCAAATCGCCGCCGATGCGCGCATCACCTCGCTCGACTTGTATCGGGAGGATATTCAAATTATCAACGAATGACGTTTTTCTCGCGCCAGATTTCAATCTTGCGCACGCACCTACCGAAAGTAAAACGGGGAGCGGTCCGAGGCGGCCGCTCCCCTTTGCCATCTCTCGGGGAAGCAATCCGACAACGCGATTGTCGAGGGTTAAAAACAGGGAATCATGATATAATTCTCGATAGAGAAAAGAAAAGGGAAAAATAATGGAAAAAAACATCCTCGTCGCCGATCTGGCGGCCATGAAACGTTTCGCCTTCGCTGTTGCGAAGCATGCGAAGCCCGGATTCGTGATCGGGCTCGCCGGCGACCTCGGCAGCGGGAAAACCACCTTCACCAAATATCTGGCGGAAGCCATGGGGATCAAGGACGTCGTCAACTCGCCGACCTTCACGATCCTCAAGATCTACCGGGGGACGATCCCCCTCTATCACATGGACGTGTACCGTCTCGAAACGATCGGTTACGACTACAGCCTCGAGGAATTCATCGACGGCGACGGCGTCGCCGTGATCGAATGGTATCCGTACGTCCACGCGATGCTTCCGAAGAACCTGCTTTCGATCGACATCCGCGCCACCGGCGAGACCGCCCGTGAGATCCGCATCCAAGGAGAGGGAGACTATGACAAAGTCGTCGAAGACGTTGTTCGTCGATACGGCAACTAAATCCGTCTTTTTGGCGCTCGTCGTCGACGGCGTCCTGTCCGACCAAGTCTGCCGGGAAGGCGTGAACAATCACTCCGTCACGATCCTGCCGCTCCTCGACGACCTCCTCAAACGCCAGAACCTGACGTTGAAAGACCTTACCGACATCGTCGTCGGGATCGGCCCCGGCAGCTATACCGGCGTCCGCATCGGCGTCTCGATCGCGAAGATGATCGGCTATCTGAACGGCATCCCCATCCGCACCGTCTCCTCGCTCGCGCTCCTCGCCTCCTCGGCCCTATCGGGAACCGTCGTCCCCTTCATCGACGCCCGCCGCGAGAACGCCTTCATGGCCTGTTTCGAAATCCAGGACGGCGTGATGGTCCGCAAGTTCGACGATGTCCTTGCCAACGTCGAAGCCTTCAAGGCGCGCCTGAGCCAGCCGTATCGGATCGTCGCCGCCGGCACGCCCGACGTCCTCAAGATCCTCCGCTCCGACCTGCTCACGCCGGTGCCCGACATCCACGCCCTCGTCCCCAACTATCTGCAGGTGACGGAGGCCGAACACAACAAGCAGGCCGCCGCATGAACCCGGTGATCCGCTTCATGTCGACGGACGACATCCCCGCGATCGTCCTAGCCGACCGCCGCATCCTCGGCCAGTCGCTCGGCGAGGAGACGCTGAGGACGGAGCTGGCCGACAATCCCTTCACCCATTACTTCGTGATGGAGGACGAAACGACCCGAACGTTCCTCGGCCACGTCGGCGTCTGGGTCGACGCCCCGCTCGCCCAGATCATCAACGTCTACGTCGTCCCCGAGCATCAGCGCGCCGGCCTCGGCACCTTCCTGATGGAATTCGTCCTCGCCTTCCTGCGCGATCGCGGCTGCAACACGCTCACCCTCGAGGTGCGGCCGACGAACGCCGCGGGGTTATCCTTCTACCGCAAGTTCGGCTTCACGAAAGTGGCCGTGCGCAAGCAATACTACGAGAACGGCGAAGACGCCGACCTCATGCTTCTCAACTTCTAAAGGAAACGGAGTTCTTACCATGTACGTATTAGGCGTCGAATCCAGCTGCGACGAAACCTCGGTCGCCGTCGTCAAAGACGGCCGCGAGGTGCTTTCCAACGTCGTCCTGAGTCAGATCGACATCCACCAGGCATACGGGGGCGTCGTCCCCGAAATCGCGTCCCGCGAACACGTGAAGGGCGTCTCGATGGTCTTCGACCAGGCGATCCGCCAGGCGGGCCTCCGCTACGAGGACATCGGCCTCGTCGCGGTCACGAACGGTCCCGGGCTGATCGGCTCGCTTCTGATCGGCGTGAACGCCGCGAAGGTCGTCGCGATGAACTACGGGATCCCGCTCCTCGGCGTCCACCACATCGCCGGCCACATCTACGCCAACAACCTCGAACGTCCGATCGAGTTCCCCTGCCTCGCCCTCGTCGTCTCGGGCGGGCATACCGAACTCGACCTAATGAACGGGCATTTCGATTTCGTCAAATTGGGCGAGACCCAGGACGACGCCGTCGGCGAGGCCTACGACAAGGTCGGCCGGGTCCTCGAGCTGCCCTATCCGGGCGGCCCCGTCGTCGACAAGCTGTCCGCTCTTGGGAAGGACGTCTATCATTTCCCGCGGCCGATGGTCGACTCGCCCGACTACAACTTCAGCTTCTCCGGCCTCAAGAGCCACGTCATCAACCTCCACCACAACATGACCCAGCGGAACGAAACGATCGTCAAGGAGGATTTCTGCCGCAGTTTCCAGGACGCCGTCACCGACGTCCTCTGCCAGAAGACCAAGCGCGCCGCGAAGGAATACGGCGTGAAGCAGGTCATCGTCGCCGGCGGCGTCGCCGCCAACCGCGGCCTGCGCGCCAAGATGGCACAGACGATCACCGACGTCCCCGTCTATTTCCCGGCGATGCGATACTGCACCGACAACGCCGCGATGATCGCCGCCGCCGGTTACTTCAAGTACATGAAGACCGGCGTCGCCGACGATTTGTACCTGAACGGCGATTCCCGTCTTGCATTAAACTGATTATCAAGTAAAATAGAATCATATTCCAAACCATTGAAGGTGCTACCCATGGAAATGTCATCCAATTTCGTCAAATCGATCATCGAGGAGGATCTCGCGAGCGGCAAGGTCAAGGACGTCGTCACGCGGTTCCCGCCCGAACCGAACGCGTATCTGCACATCGGCCACGCCCGCGCCATCATCACCAACTTCGAACTCGCCAAGATGTTCGGCGGAAAGACCAACCTGCGCTTCGACGACACCAACCCGGTCAAGGAAGACGCGATGTTCGTCGAAGCGATCAAGGGCGACATCGAGTGGCTCGGATACGAGCCCGCGAACGTCTTCTTCGGCTCCGACTATTTCGAGGAGACCTACCGCCGCGCGGTGATGATGATCAAGAAGGGGCTCGCCTATGTCTGCGACCTGTCCGCCGACGACGTGTCGGCGTACCGCGGCACGCTCACCGAACCCGGCAGGCCGTCCCCCAACCGCGACCGTTCCGTCGAGGAGAACCTCCGCCTCTTCGAGGAGATGCGGTCCGGCCGGATCCCCGACGGCGCGAAGACGCTTCGCGCGAAGATCGACATGGCTTCTCCCAACATCAACATGCGCGACCCGGTCATGTACCGGATCCTCCACGTCCATCACCACAATACCGGGGACAAGTGGTGCATCTACCCGATGTACGACTTCGCCCATCCACTCCAGGACGCGATCGAGGGCGTCTCGCACTCGCTCTGCTCGCTCGAGTACGTCGACCACCGGCCGCTCTACGACTGGTTCGTCGAGAAGGCGGAGATGGAGCACGTGCCGCACCAATACGAGTTCGGCCGCCTCAACATCACCAACACGATCATGTCGAAACGGTATCTGAAGCAGCTCGTCGAAGCCAAGGTCGTGCGCGGCTACGACGACCCGCGCATGCCGACGCTGGTCGGTCTGCGCCGCCGCGGGTATACCCCGGAGGCGATCCGCGCGTTCGTGCTCGGCACCGGGCTCTCGCGGATCAACTCGACGGTCTCCTCGGAGATGCTCGAGAACTGCCTGCGCGACGACCTCAAGATGAAGGCCGCCCGCACCCACGCGGTCTTAAGTCCGCTCAAGCTCACGATCGAGAACTATCCCGAAGACATGACCGAGACGTTCGAGATCCCCAACAACGGGGACAACCCCGAGCTCGGCACCCGCACCGTCTCCTTCTCGAAGCACATCTGGATCGACAAGGAAGACTTCGCCGAAACCGCCCCCGACAAGGGCTGGAAGCGGCTCTCGGTCGGACTTGAGGTCCGGCTCATGCAGGCCTACTTCGTAAAATGCGTCGGCGTCGTGAAAAACGAGGCGGGCGACGTCGTCGAGGTGCGCTGCACCTACGACCCCGCGACCCGCTCCGGCTCCGGCTTCAACCTCCGCAAGCCCAACGGGAACATCCACTGGGTCGACGCCGCCACCGCGCTTCCGGCGACCTTCAACCTGCTTGAACCGCTGATGGTCGACTCCGACGCCGACCGCTCGATCTTCGACCGCCTCAACCCGCATTCGTGGAACGAAGCACAAGGATACGTCGAAGCCAACCTGTCGAACGTGCCGATCGAAACGAAGTTCCAGTTCGTCCGCGTCGGCTACTTCTCGGTCGACTACGACTCGAAGCCGGGCAGCCTCGTCTTCAACCGCATCGTCGAACTCAAGTCGAGCTTCAAATGACGATGAAGACGCTCTTCCTGCGACTGGTCGTCTACCTCGTATTATCCGCCGCGAGCCTGGTCGGACTCATTGCCAACATCGTCGTCCTGGTGAATGGGAATGGCGGGATGACCTTCGGCCAGGTTCTCGTCTTCACCCTCGCGTTTCTCGCCGTCTTCGTGATCGCCGTGCATCAGGGCATCGTGACGGCGTTCAAAATCAAGAACGCTCCCAAGAACGAATGACTCTTGTGAAAGCGATGGAGTCTTGACGCATCGAATCTGACAAAGCCCGATCAAAAAAATCAAAAGAATGTCGATTTGCACGCAGTTCAACACGTGCCATCGACATTCTTTTGATTGAAACACCAGTGATTCAGGCGACGGTTTTATGCGATAGCGACTTCAATTCGTCGAGCATCGCCGGTCGCGTCGAAAAGGTTTTGACAAGCTGATCGACGAGCGGGATCCAAGCATCGCCGAACGCGGTCCGAAACAGTTTCACATAGCGCACGATCCGGCGGTAGTTGCTTCGGTTCGAAGCGTGTTTCGCCTCTCCGGCGATGAAGGTGACGAAACAGCTCATCGCCCGATCCCGATGGGTCTTGACCAGGCGCGGATGGAGATCGACGATGTGCTCCGGATGGGCTTCGCACAGCAACATCATCCGCTCCGTGCGGCCGGCGCGGATCAGGATTTTGATGTAGGTGTCGCGCCGACCTCTTGGCTGTTCGAGGTCGTCGAGCAAGCGGTCGATATGGGTATCGCGATCATCTTCGGGAAAGAGATTGACGAATGCATCGTAGTACGTCGCGTCGCCGTCGAGGATGAGCTCGCGCGCCAGCGATGACGCCTCGCAGTGTCGCCGATTTTTAATCGAAGCGTCAATTCTTTCTGATTCCAGCGTTTCACAAGTCCGGCCAATTTTGCGTCGTGAAGTCGACCCGCATCGATGCAGGCGAGCGCTTCATCGTACCGTTCGTCGCCGATTGCCGTTTCGATGATCATGTCGCGGAAGTCGGGATTATCGATGTGGTCGCGGAGATAACGATCCGCATCGGCGGCCGATCCGTGTTTCTGAAGATCGTGATAGATCATCTGTTCGAGGGCTTTACGGAGATATCCGTCTGCGTCGGAGGCAACGTACATGTCGCTCAGCAAGTCGAGATATTTTCTACGGCAGGACGTTTCGTCCGAAAACATGCTCAAGAGTTCGACGAGTCCGCCGCCAGCCATGTCGATGTCGAACGCGGCGAACTTGCGAATCTGTTTCAGCATCGATTTGAACAGCGTAACGCGAGCGTCCGTGGGAATCGTTTCGAGATGGAATTCGAGGATGTCTCCCATGACGTCGGTCCCGTGCGTCCATGTCGTCATCCAATAGCCGTCGGAGTCATCGAAGCCTTCGAGACGCGATAAGTCATCGAGGGCGAAAAGACAGAGTTCGATTGCCGCCGCGGGGTCGTCGCAAGCCATCGCCTCGTCGAGCACGATCCAATATCCCTGCATTGCCTCCAAAACGAGCCGGCGTTCGATGAAACCGTTCGAACGCGCTTCGCGGACATGCATGTGGATGAGTTTTTTGGCGGCGTCAAGTTTTTCTTGGCCGGTCGTTGCGAACAAATTGACAAGCAATCCGACAGGATCGGAAATGCCGACGATCGACTTCAGTACGGAAGCCAGTTTCTCCTTGGAGAGCTGGTCGATTTTCGCTTGCAAAACCGATAATTCCGCATCCGGGTCTGGCTTGATGGGTGGAACTTGGCGCGGCGTGCGTTCGTGTTCGGGGCCGGTCGGTTCCTCCTCCATGAAATCGCGTACCGCATAGAGCAGTGCGACCACATGTTTGCAGATGGGACCGAGATCGTACGGGCATTCACACGCGTATTCGAGGATGTCCCCCTCGTGATCAAGGGCGACCATGACCTGGTAGTCGATGGAACCGTGGACGACGGCACGATAACTCGTGCCTTCGACTTCGATCGGTCCGACACGCTCATCCGCATGATATCGAGAACCACGGGAAACGATGACGGGATCGATGTCGTTTTCAAAATAGCGAATGTTCATGGCAATTCCCCCGTCAACCGAGCAGCCAGTCGACGGCGTTTTCGACGATGATCCCGTTGATGTTCGCGGCGGGGTCGCGGTCGAGCGTCAGGAGGTATTTTGGATAGGCGTCGCCCGTCGTCTGAAGCGGTCGAAGTTCACGGGCGAGCGTTTCGGCATCGCGGACCGTCGCGGCCACCTGGAAATAGGTGAGGCGGTCGCCGTCGCGCGCGACAAAGTCGACTTCGGCATCGCCGAGTTTCCCGACGAAGACTTCGAACCCGCGTCGCAATAGTTCGAGATAGACGACATTTTCAAGCGAGCGACCCACGTCCGCACCGGATCGTCCGAGCATGGTCGACCGTAATCCAAGATCCGCGACATAGTATTTTTCAAGCGACTTCAGGTGTTGCTTACCCTTGATATCATAGCGCATCGCCCGATGGACGACAAAACTCTCGGTCAGTGCGGTGAGATACTTGTCGACCGTCTTCACATCGGTTTTCCGACCGGATTCCGATAACAAGTCGCCGATTCGTCTCGCCGAGGTGATGTTGCCGATATTGTCAAAGAGGAAGCGGACCACGCTTTCGAGGGTTAATCCGTCGGAAATGCGCGTACGCGTCATCACGTCTTTGAGCAATACGGTACTATAAATGCCGCGAAGATACTCGCGGACGGCTTTCATATCATGATTAAAGGCGGTCACATACGGAAACGCTCCTTCGGTGAGATACCACTGGTAGGCGAGGTCCGGATTGGCGAGCATGTGATGAAATGTCGCGAATTCACGGAAAGACAGCGGCAGCATCCGGATTTCCACGTAACGTCCCGAGAGAAGCGTGGCGATTTCGCTTGAAAGCAGAAAAGCATTCGATCCCGTCACGTACAAGTCGATGTTTTTTTGAATGAACAAGCCGTCGATCACGCGGGGAAAATCCGCGACGTTTTGAATCTCGTCGAGAAAAACATAAGTGACGCCATCGGGCGACAACCGTTCGATGACGTAGCGGTAAAGTTTCTCCGGATCAAAAAGGTGCGACATCGAGAAATCTTCGAGATTGATCGCCAGGATCCGGTCTTTAGACACGCCGCGCTCAAGAAGGTCCGCCTGATACTGCTCGATCAGCGTCGACTTTCCGCAGCGGCGGATGCCGGTGATGATTTTGATGACGCGCTTGTCGCGGAAGCGATGGAGCCAGTCGATGTATTCGGTTCGGATGATCATGAAGAAACACCCCGCTTTCGAGCATAGTATACATCCACGACGATGGTTCGTCAACAACTTTGAGGAAAGCATTCCACAAAAGTTATAAAAATGATAAGTTTGAGGAATATAATCCACAAAAACAGAAAACAAAGCGCTATTTATGACAAATTCTCGTATATAATAACCACATTATGTAAAATATGATCATTAAATCTGACTTTCAGTTGTTTCATTGCCACTCCCCGCGTATAATATCACCCGAGGTGAGATGATGGAGCGCACGACGGGAACCTACAAAACCCATTTTTCGGGTGATCTGAAATATGAGTCATTCGTCCCGGAGTCTTTGCCGCCGACCCCGGACCTCGTCTATGATGCGGAACTCAGACTCCTGGTCGGCGAAGCGAACTTCACCGTCGGGATGCTGAACGGCGTCATCGGAGCGATCCCCGACCGCGCCGTCTTCATCGCCGCCTTCGCCCGCAAGGAAGCGCTCATCTCAAGCATCATCGAAGGGACTCAGGCAACACTCGAAAACGTGTTCGACGCACATGCGGACCAAAGCCGGAATCTCGACGTCGAAGAAGTGGTCAACTACGTGAAAGCGATGGAACATGCGAAGACGCTTCGGGAGGAACTCCCCCTTTGTTCCCGCTTCATCCGCGCGATCCATGCGATCCTGATGGCGGGGACGCGCGGCGCCCATCAAGAACCGGGCGAGTTCCGCCGGTCCCAGAACTGGATCGGACATACGGGAGCCACCATCAAGACCGCTTCATACATCCCGCCTGATCCGGAAGACATGACGGTTGCGATGGATGCCCTCGAACGCTATATGAATACGGACGACGGGACCGATCCGTTCGTCAAGGCGGCGCTGATCCACGCCCAGTTCGAAACGATCCACCCGTTCCTCGACGGGAACGGCCGCGTCGGCCGGATGCTCGTGATCCTCTATCTCGTCGAACGGAAGGTCCTCGCCGAACCGGTTCTCTATCTGTCCCATTTCCTGAAGGAGAATCGTGCAGAATACTACCAGCGTCTCGACGCGATCAGGACCAAGGGCGATTTCGAAGGATGGGTGAAGTTCATCCTCCGCGCCACGATCGACGTCGCTTCGTCGGGATACCGCGACATCCTCTTTCTGTCCGAGTTGCATGCCCGGAATCTTCAATCCGTCGACGCGAAGGATCGGGATTTGTTCCTTCTTGCCGAACGCTATCCGATTCTCGACGCGACCTTCGCGGCAAAGAAACTCGGACGGCCCTACGCGACGGTCAACCGGGCCATGCTCCGGCTGGTGGAGGCGGGAGTTTTGAGTGTTACGCAACCATCGAAGAAGGCACGCACATATACATATTCGAATTATCTTGACGTCCTGCGTTTCGAATGAATGAGATGTGTTCACAAAGGAGTCTTTAGACTCCTTTTTATTTGCGAAAATCTTAAAAATTTCGCATCATGGTCGCCCGAAAAGGCCCCTCCTATGGTATAATATTCATGGTGATAATGATGGGAAAAGGCATCTTCGACCAACTGAACGCAGAACAAGCCCTCGCCGTGCGGACGGTCCAGGGTCCCGTCATGGCGGTCGCGGGTGCCGGCTCGGGGAAAACCCGGGTCCTCACGAACCGGATCGCCTACCTGATCGACGAGATCGGGATTCCGGCGAACCACATCCTGGCGATCACCTTCACGAATCGGGCGGCCGACGAAATGCGCGGCCGCGTTTTTCGAATGACCGACCTGCCGCTGAACGGCATCTGGCTTTCGACTTTCCACGCGATGGGCGCGAAGATCCTCCGGTTCGACATCCACCATCTCGGCTATGACTCCAACTTCCAGATCCTCGACGACGACGATTCGCTCATCATCGTCAAGAACGTGATGAAGAAACTCGACCTCGATCCGAAGAAGTATTCGCCCAAGGCGATCGCCGGCCTGATCGAGGAGGCGAAGGCCGATCCGGGCACGATCGAGCTCGCCAACCCGGCCTGGCGCAAGATCGTCGGCGAGGTCTTTCTCGAATACCAGAAGTTCCTGAAGGACAACAACCTCGTCGACTTCCAGGACCTCCTCGTGCTCCCGCTTCAGCTCTTCCGGGAGTTCCCGGACGTCCTGAAGAAG
Source organism: uncultured bacterium (assembly GCA_903844055.1). GTDB lineage: Bacteria > Bacillota_I > Bacilli_A > Izemoplasmatales > Hujiaoplasmataceae > UBA12489. Next base: position 1,286 of record CAIMSF010000098.1, on the reverse strand, counting down.
TACCAGGAATGGTTCTCCTACATCCTCGTCGACGAGTTCCAGGATACCAACGACCTCCAATACGACCTCGTCTACCTGCTTGCGAAGGACCACAGGAACCTCTTCATCGTCGGCGACGAGGACCAGAGCATCTACGCCTTCCGCGGCGCCAACATCGCCAACATCCGCAAGTTCATGAAGGACTTCCCGGAACACAAGAAGATCATCCTGAACCAGAACTACCGATCCGTCACGACCATCCTCGACGCCGCGAACGCCGTCATCAAGCATAACAAGAACCGCATCCCGAAGGAACTCTATTCGACCCTCGGGGCCGGTGACAAGCTGGTCCACTTCAAGGCCGAGAGCGACGAGGAGGAGGCCTACTGGATCTACAACAAGATCAAGACCCTCGTCAAGCTCGGCGGGCTCGAATACCGCGACTTCGCGATCCTCTACCGGAACAACGCGATGAGCCGCAAGTTCGAAGACGTCATGCTGAAGTACAACATCCCGCACAAGGTCGTCGGGAACCTCTCCTTCTACAAGCGGAAGGAGATCAAGGATGTCATCGCCTATCTGCGCCTGATCGTCAACCGGGGCGACGATTACGCCTTTTCCCGCATCTATAACGAACCCAAGCGGGGGATCGGCGAGACCACCTTCGAGAAGATGAAGGACTTCGCCGAAAGCCATGACCTGAAGCTGATGGACCTGATCGACGACGACCTTCCGACGATCGTCGGGAAGGCCGCGGCCGAGAAGCTGAAGGCCTTCCGCACCGCGATCGACGAGATCCGGGCCGACATCGAGAACAAGAACCTGCTCGAGACCTACGACGCGATCCTCGATCGCTCCGGCTACATGGCGATGCTCACCCGCGAGGCGCTTTCGGCCGAGCAGATGCTCGAAGCCGAACGCCGCCGCGAGAACCTCGCCGAGTTCAAGACCATCCTCCTTGAGAAGCTGAAGGAGATGGGGCTGCTCACCAACATGGACAAACTCGTCCAAATCCTCACAGAACTCGCGCTCCGCTCCGAGGCGGAGGAGGAGATGAAGACGGACAACTACGTAAGCCTGATGACGATGCACTCGGCCAAAGGCCTCGAGTTCAAGGTCGTCTTCCTCACCTGCTTCGAACAATCGCTCTTCCCGTCCTCGCAGTCGCTCTTCGAGCGCGCCGACGTCGAAGAGGAACGCCGTCTCTTCTACGTCGCGCTGACCCGCGCGAAAGAACGCGTCTTCATCACGAACGCCCAGCAGCGCCTGATGTACGGCCACTACCAGGACAACCCCGATTCGGAATT
>CAIMSF010000097.1 GCA_903844055.1 uncultured bacterium | reverse complement strand
GTGCGAGTCGACGTTATGGCGTTTCAGGAATTCGAGGTCGTTTCGGCGGTAGGCGACATTCTTCGCGGTCATCTCGATCGAATTGAAGAAGGCCGACTTGAGCTTCTTCATCTCAAGCGACTCGGCGTACATCCGGTCGTACAGCCGCTGGACATCGATGCCGAGTTCGAGCAGCGCCGCGGCGGTGCGGAAGGTCGCGGGGGATATGCTTTTGTACAGGAATCGGCCGGTGTCGGAGACGATGCCCATGTACAGGGCTTCCGCCGCCGGCAGGGGAATCGTCCATCCCGCTTGCGCAAACGCATTCGCCAGGATTTCCGCCGTAGAGGAGGCTTCGGGATTTTTGATGCATAAATCGAAACGGATGTCCGGATCGTTCCGGTGGTGGTCGATCAAGACGAGCGTTTCGGCCAGTTCGTACCGGACGCCCTCGAGCATTTGCCTGGACACCGTATCGAGGATGACCACGAGCGCTTCGCGGTAATCCCGTTCCGTCGCCTGGTCGAGCGGCTGGAAGTAGTTGAGGGAATTCGTATCACCGACGGCGAGGATCGTTTTTCCGGGATAGCGGGCTTTGAGCGTATGGTAAAGTCCGAACTGCGCGCCATAGGCGTCGAGGTCCGGATTCTGATGCCTGAGCAGGATGATTTTGTCGTGGCTTTCCACGAGTCGGACGAATCGGTCGAACATGAGGTTCCTCGCATTCTTTCAAGAGTATATCATTATAACACGAGAGCGGGCGTTTTGTACAAGCGACACGCATACATTTTTTCAAACATCCGATTTCCCCTCGGACGATGGCGAAAGGCTCCGTTTTCGGATGTCGCGTTTACATCGCACGGGAAGAAGGAACGAGATTCCGCATGATCGATGTTGGCGAATCGATGCACTTGTGATATACTTTATTTTACTGACGATAAGGGTGTGATTCCAATGAATTTTATCAACAAGAAACTGCTGATCATCCTTTTGGCGGGGATGCTCGGCTTCGGCCTCGCCGGATGCGACCTGTTGTCCACGACGAGTCCCATCACGACCGCCGAGGCGACGACCGCCGTGAATCCGACAACGTCCGCGACGGCGACCGCGGAAGGAACGACGACCACCAACCACTTCCCCACGACCACGTCGGAACCGATCACCACGACCACCACGACCACCACCGTTCACAACGTCGCGCTTCTGCTTTCCGGCGCATGGAAGACGGTCTATGAATCCGGCTCCTCGTTCGACCCGAACGGACTCGTCGTCACGCTGTTGCGGTCAGACGCCTCCGAAACGGTCATCACCGAATACTTCGTCCTCGGTTTCAATTCCTCCATCCCCGGCCTTCAGACGGTCCGCGTCCGCTACGGCGGCGTGGAATCCTCGTTCACCGTGTACGTGAAGGATCCCATCGTCCTGACCGACCTCGCGCTTGAACTCACGCTTCCGACCAAACTCGTCTATCAGCCCGGCCAGTCGGCCGACTGGACCGGACTCGCCGTTTACGTCGTCCAATCCGACGGCGACAAGGTAGAACTCGACGCTTCCTCCTATATCGTCTCCGGATTCGATTCCGCTTCCTCCGGCCTGGTCATGATCAGTGTCGCTTACGGCGACCTGTCCGCCGGGTTCCCGATCTACGTCACGGACGCCACGTCGGCCGGAATCGCGCTATCGGTCACGGCGCCGACGAAGACCACGTACGTCGAAGGCGACGCGCTCGATCTCGCGGGGATGGTCGTGACCCTCACCGCCGCGGGACAGACGCCGATCACCCTGGCGAGCGGCCAATACGCCGTCACGTCCCCGAACATGGATGCCGCCGGCAACTATGACGTCGCCGTTTCGGCGCTCGGACTCGAAGCGTTCTTCACGATCACGATCAATCCCGGCGAACCGGGCGGCCTCGACCTGATCCCCTACTTCGACGACGCCGAAGGCCTCGAAGGGCAAGCGCTCCTGCTCGCCCTCAGGGAAATCATCAACGTCTACACCGGCATCACCTACGGCGACGTCCGCTACATCCTCGACGAGACCGACGCCGATCCGAACCATGCCGGCTATCTCATCGAGTGGTATACCGGCCAGTCTCGCAACGCCGCGTGGGACGGCGGCATCACCTACAACCGCGAGCACGTCTGGCCGCAGTCGCTGCTGGGCGCGTCGGCCGACAACGCCGTCGTCAACATCTGTTCCGACGTCTTCAACCTCACGCCCGCCGACCCCGCGATCAACTCGAGCCGCGGGAACAAGTGGTTCTCGACCGTGACGAACACCTATTCCTACCTGCCCAGCCGCGCCGCGATCCTGGGTGACATCGCCCGCATCCTGTTCTACATGGCAATCATGTATCCCCAGCTCTCGCTCGTCGAGCTGAACGCCACGCAGGATCCCGCCGTCTACCAGATGGGCGACCTCTCGACCTTGCTCGCGTGGCATCTCGCCGACCCGGTCGACGACTTCGAACGGAATCGGAACAACGTCATCTACTCCTACCAGCACAACCGCAACCCGTTCGTCGACCACCCCGAACTGGTCGGATTGATCTGGTAGCACACATTGAAACGGAAAAGGAATCGGCTGAACGCGATACGTTCGAACCGATTCCTTTTCTTTATCCTTATGCTTGCGCGGGCACCGCGAGCGGTTTTCGGTAGGCGTTCTCGCAGACGGCGAGGATGAGGACGATGACGATCATGAATTGCGGCATGTAGTAGATGTTGTCGACCATCCCGTGCATGTGCGCTCCCAAGAGGGCGATCGCCAGGAAGATCGCTTCCGGGCTTTTGCGCTTCAGGATCCACTTGAACTGCACGGTCACCTGCATCGCGAGGGCGACGAGGCCGACGAGGCCGAAGGTCGCGGCGGTATGGAGGATCGTGTTGTGGAACATCCGGTAGTCGCCCACCTCGTCGAGCCGGGCGAAGAGGCCGTTTCCGAAGAGGGGGTGTTCCTTGAACTTGGCGATCGCGTCGAGCCAGATCGGGATCCGGCCGGTATCGTCGAGCAACAGGGTCGCAAGCCGTTCGTACAGGGTGAGGAAGAAGTCCTTGCCGATCCAGACGGCGAGCGCGATGAAGCCGAAGGCGCTCAGGAAGTGCAGGGCGGTGTGCCACCATTTCTTCTGGACCATCAGATACAGCGCGCAGAGCGCGAAGGTCCCGGCGAAGGCGATGATCCCGCCGCGCGACACCGTGAACAGGAGCATGATCCCCTCGAAGATTCCGACGATGATCCACAGATACGGCGCCTTCGTGGTCTTCGCGTAGTAGAAGGTCATCGGGATGAACAGGATCAGGTAGGTCGCGATGTAGTTCGAGATCCCCCAGCCGAGGTTGATCAGCTTGTTTTCGATCGCGTAGAGGACGTCGTCGGTCCTGAGGTAGAAGATCAGGACTTCGGCGGAGATGACGAGTCCGAGCAAGAACATCAGCCGGATCAGGTCCTTCACGTGGTCGCCCTGGATCGTATTGGTATAAAAGAGATATACGAGCGCGTACAGGAACCCGACGAGCGCGTAGAACCCATACATCGGCGAGAGCGTGTCGCCGGCGTTGATGGTCGACAATCCGAGCGCCGCGAGCATCACGAGGACGCCCGGAAGCATCGCCCCGTGGAACAGTCTCACCCGGTAGCGGATCACGTGGATCGTCATCCCGAGGATGATCGCGATCGGCGTGAGATAGATGTAGAAAGGAATATCGGAGAAGGTCCAGCCGGTGTGCGAGATCATGAAGAGGGCGTTCAGGAAGAGCGGGATCGTCGCCATCGTGTCCTTCCGGAACACGAACAGGAGGAACATCAGTCCGAGCGCGGCGGGAAGGCCATACGTCTCCCATCCCATCGTCCAGACGAGGATGGTCGCGAGGCTGATCGCGATCTGATAGGCAAAGCTGTTCAAAATCCGGTCGATGGCTGCCTTCATGGTATCCTCCGCATGCTTCCGCAGTTACTATGATACTAAAAATGCCCCGTTTTGTCACTCGAAATCATCCTTGACGGCGGATGCGGACATGAAAAGCCCCGCGGAACGGGACGCCTTGGGGCGGCGCGTTCGCGGGGCTCGATCATTTCATGCGGTTGAGATCGTCGACGACTTTCTCAACTTGGATCCCTAAATAATCAGGAAGGGACGTAACGCGAGACGCGGACTTCGTGGACGACGAGGTTGCCGGTGACTTGTCCGGAGGCGGTGTAGTTGTTGAAACCCCAGCCGAAGTCGGTAATCTGCGACGCGTTGTATCCGGTATTGGAAATCTTGAAGTAGATCCATCCGGACGTTCCCGTGGCGGGAAGCGTAATGTTGTAGCCGTTCTGGCTGCCCGACCAGTAAAGCCAGAGCGAGAAGAGCGACGTGGTGTTGGTGTTGTTGGTCACATACAGCCACATGTAGTTATAATCGTTCGTGACGCTGTAGGAGGCGAGCGACGAATACTTGCGGGCGAGGAACCAGCCTTCGTTGCAGACGGCCGGAAGCGTCATGACCATCGTGTGGGCGGTCGTGTCGACCTGGAGAAGTTCGCTCGGGTCACCGGCGTTGGAGCCGTTGACGCGGTTCGTCCAAGCGGCTTCGAACGCGGCTTCATCCGCATAATCGAAACCGTCGATGAGCATCGTGGAGCCATCCATCAGATGCCAGCCGAGATACGAGGCGGTATCCTGTGCATACGCGGTCCACTCGGTCGCAGGATCATATGCGTCGGCGGTGTTGGTGTCGCCGGACTTGATCGAGCTGTTGCGCACGAGCGTCATGTTGACGGTGCAGTTGACGGCCGCGACGCCCCACTGCGTGCCGGGGTCGGTGCCGACGACGCCGATCGAGTCGATGATCACGCCGTTGTTCTTGAGGGTCAGGGCGTCATCGCCGTTGAAATAGGTGACCGTCGAGGCGATTCCGTCCGCCGGTTTGAATGCGGCGATCGCGCTGGAGTTGTAGATGACGAGCACTTCACCGGGAAGGAGCGTCCCGGTCAGCGAGAGCGAGCCGGTGGAAGTGGCGGAGCCGTTCGCATAGAGATCGACGACATAGGTCGACAGATCGATGGCGATGCCGGTGCCGTTGTAAATCTCGAGGGCCTTGTTGCTGCTTCCGCCTTCGATGTATTCGGAGATGAAGAGGTCGCTTGCCGCATCCGCGCCCTTGACGACGACGGAGACGTTGACGGTGCCGACTTCGGCGCCGACGGTGATTTCGACGACGACCGCTTCGACGACGGGAGCGAACCCGGCCGGCAGCGAGGCGACGTTGATGTTCGGCGCGGACCAGGTGACGATGCCGGTGAGGGCGGTGCCGATCGTGACGTTGGTGATCGCGCCATAGAGAGCGGTTCCGACTTCATAGTCGCCGGTCTTGAGGGCGGTGATGACGTCCGGCAGGTCGGCGAGCGCGAGCGCGAGCTTCTGCGCGTCGGTCATCGCGACCAGCGTGACGGGGATGACCACGTCCTGGGTGAGGGCGCCATAGGCGACGGTCACGGTGACGCTGCCGACGACGTTGCTGGCCGGCTGCGAGCCGAGCGTGAGCCCGGTGGCGCTTTCGGTGAGATACGCGGTCAGTTCGGCCGAGATGACGGTGATGTCATAGGTCGCGAAACCAGGCGTCGGGAGCGTGTAGTCGGCCGTCAGTTCGAGCGAGGCGGGAAGTTTCGCAACATCCGCGTCGAGGGCGACCTGATCGGTCACCGCGAACACGGTGTCAGCGCCGGTGATACGCCAACCATACGTGGAGTGATAGTCGTTCAGGAAGCAGGTCATCGTGACCTCGAGGCCGTTGTACTTGGAGATCGAGGCGAGCGAGGAGACGACGTAGGAGAACGTGAGTTTCTGTTCGCCGACCATGAGGAAGGTCGACGAATCGCCGGCGCCGACGGTCAGGACGCCGGTGACGGTGATGCGCTGCGAGTAGTACGGCGTCGTGACGTTCGTATAGCCGTAGATGTCCGCGATCGAAAGCGCGAGGGGCGCGTAGGTCGCCGGGGTTTCGCCCGCGAGCTTGACTTGAACGGTGATGTTTTTGACTTCGGGCAGATAATAGTAGGTGCAGATCTGGCCTTTGACGAGAATGACGTCCCCAACCGCGTAGACATTGGTGTTGATGGTGACGTAGACGAAGACGACGTCGGTTCCGTCGGACAGGTAGATGCCCTGATACTGCGTGAAGCCGGATTTCCACTTGAAGCCGACGACGGTGCCCTTGATGAACTCAACGGTTCCATCGATCGACTGCGAGGCGGTGCCGAGGGCTTCGATCGCCGTCATCGCCTGACCGACCGTGAGGACGGTGACCGGGCTGACTTCGATCACGAAGACTTTCGTGTCGGAGAAGGTCGAGAGCGTCAGGGTGGCCGTCACGGTGACGCTGTAGGCGGAACCCTTGTAATTCAGCGTCAGGACGTTCGTCGCGAGCGACGCATCGCTCGGCTCGGTGAGCGCCCAAGTGATCGCGGTGCCGTTGGCGCCGGTGGTCGGGAGGGTGATCACGTCGAGTTCATTGCCGGTGGCCTGAACCGTGAGCGCGTCCTTGTCGGCCGCGAGTTTCACTTCGAGGGTCGAGATCGAGATCGTGTAGTCCTTGGTGGTGACGATCGGATCGCCGACCGCCGGCGTATACGTGAAGGTCGCGGTGAGGACGGCTTCCGAGGTGACGGCCACGTTCGCATAGGTCACGACGTTGCCGACGAGGGAGGTGATGTTGGCTTCGCCGGACTTGATCGCCCAGGTGATCGTCGAACCGTTCGTCGCGGAAGTCGGGAGGTTGACGACTTCTTCGGCGATGACGGATGTCTTGACGACCGTGGCGGCCACGTCATCGGCTGCCTTTTGGGCTTCCGTGATGACGAAGGTCGAGCCGGCGCCGGTGATGCGCCAAACGGAAGTGCTGTTGTAGTAGTCGTTCAGGAAGCCGGTGAAGGTGACTTCCTTGCCATTCAGCGCGGCGAGCGTCGTGAGGTCGGCGACGACGCGCGAGAAGACGAGTTTGCGGCCTGCGCCGTCAATTAGCCAGGTGGCGGAATCGCTGCCGCCGACGACGAGCGTGCCGACGACCGTGATCTTGTTCGAATAATACGGCGTCGTGGTATTCGTGAAACCATAGATCTGCTCGATCGTGAGCGCGACGGTTTCGAAGGTTGCGGGCGTCGCTCCTTCTACTTTGGTCAAAACGGTCACGTTGGATACCTCGGGCAGATAGTAATACGTCATGATCTGTCCCTTGATCAGAACGACGTCTCCGACCGCGAACGCGGTGGTCGCCGTGCTGCTGGTGTAGACATAGACGACGTGCGTCCCGTCGGTGACATAGATGCCTTCGTAGACCGCGAATCCCGATTTCCACTTGAAGCCGAGGATCGTGCCCTGGATGACTTCGACGGTGCCGTTGATGGACGCCGAGGCGGTGCCGAGGGCGGCGATCTTCGCGAACGCTTCGGAGACCGTGATCGGGACGATCGCGGAGACGACGACGGTGAATTCCTTCGTGTCGGTCAGGGTTCCCTTGGTGAGGGTGGCGCGGAGCACGACATCGAGCGTGCCGTCAAGGACTTGCGGATAGGTGACGACGCCGGCGTTGATGACGGCTCCGCCCGAGATGACTTCCCATGTAATCGCGGATTCATATCCGCCGAGGGCGGGCAGATTGGCGGTGCCGCTGGAAAGGGCTTCGAGGCTGATCGTGAGGCCCGTCTTGTCGGATGCGAGTTTTTCCGCGTCGGTCAGTTCGGGCAGGATGAGTCCGGATGCGCCTTCCTGATAGACGAAGAAGATCTGGCCGGCCACGGCGGGGCTGAGGTTCGAGTCGTTGCCGTTGTACATGTAGACGCCGTTGAAGGTGATCTGCTTGCCGACCTGCGCCTTGAGGGCGTTGTAGGAATCGTTGACGGTCGAACGATAGTAGATCGCCATCAGGATCGTATC
>CAIMSF010000096.1 GCA_903844055.1 uncultured bacterium | reverse complement strand
TGTCCATGAACGCTTTTTGATCCTTCTTGACGATCGCCTTGCGGACCACGCCGAAGACCATCAGGCCGGTGCAGATGAAACCGTTCGTGAGGGCGGGGGCGCTCGGGATGAAGGATGCAAGAATCAAGAGGCCGATCATCGCCACCATCAGGATCGAGGGGACGTAGTCGGTGACGACCGTCGTGTCGGTGACCTTGACGGGCTGGCTATCTTTCCGGAAGATGCGCAGGAGGACGAGGACCGCGGCGGCGAGGCCGAGCTGGTTGATCCAGAACATCGACGGCTTGCCGAGATAGAAGAAGAAATCGAAGAAGTCGAGGCCGGCATAGCCGCCGAGCAGAATCGAGGTCGTGTCGCCGACGAGCGTCGCGGCGCCTTCGAGGTTGGAGGCGACGGCGATCGCGATGATCGACGGGACCGGGCTGATCTTCAGCTTCTTGGCGATCGTGAGGGCGATCGGCGCGACCATCAGGACGGTCGCGACGTTGTCCACGAAGGCCGAGATGAGTCCTGCGAAGACCGCAAGCGAGATGACCGCCCATTTGACGTTCGGCGTCTTCTGGATGATCTTGTCGGCCATCAGGGCCGGCATCTTCGATTCGATGAAGAGCGAGACGAGCCCCATCGTGCCGAAGATCATCAGGATCACGTTCCATTCGATCGAGGCGAAGACCTGATCGAAAGGCATGTAGACGACATCAAGGTCGAACAGCACGCGCATGTCGGCGAAGCTGAGCAGGATGAACAGGACCGCGGCGCCGGTGGCGATGTGGGCGCGGTACTTGGGGAAGGACAACAGGAGGACGTAGGTAAGGATGAAGATGGCGAGGGCGAGATACATCGGAGGTCTCCTTGGCGGGGCATTTCGCGAATGCATTCCGGAAAGCATTATAGCACAAGCGCCGAGTCTCTACAATGCTTTTTCCGCCCGCGAAAGAAAAACCGCCTCCGAAGAGGCGGTATAAAAACGGATCGGGATCAGAACAGATGGAGCGACAGGAAGATGAAGGATAGGAGCGAGGCGACGAGGCTGACGACCGTGATCTGGGTGTTGATCGAGGGTCCGGCGGTGTCCTTGAAGGGGTCGCCGACGGTATCGCCGACGACGGCCGCCTTGTGGGCGGGCGAGCCCTTTCCGCCGTTGTGGCCGGATTCGACGTACTTCTTGCCGTTGTCCCAAAGACCGCCCGCGTTGGACATGAAGAGCGCGAGGAGCAGTCCGGCGACGATGTTGCCGGTGAGGAAGCCGCCGATCGCCGTGACCCCGCCGATGAGGCCGACGACGACCGTGATGACGATCGCGAAGAGCCCGGCCGGGATTAGTTCCTTGAGCGCGCCGTCGGTCGCGATCGCGATGCACTTGTCGTATTCGGGGACGACTCCGTCCTTGCCTTCCTGGAGTCCGGGGATCTCCTTGAACTGGCGGTGGATCTCGCCGACCATGCGTTCGGCGTTGCGGCCGACGCCGAGCATCAACAAAGCCGAGAACACGGCCGGAACCGCGGCGCCGATCAACAACCCGAAGAAGACGCGCGGGTCCATGACGTCGAAACCGGTGAGCAGCGGGTTGGACAGGCCTTCCTCGACGATGCGGGCGTTCACCTCGCTCATGAAGGCGCCGAGCAGGGCGATGACGGTGAGTCCGGCCGCGCCGATCGCGAAGCCCTTCGTGACCGCCTTGACGGTGTTGCCGGCGGAGTCGAGCTTGTCGGTGACTTCGATGACCTGATCCGAGAGTCCGCCCATCTCGGCGAGGCCGCGGGCGTTGTCGACGATCGGCCCGTAGGCGTCGTTGGAGATGATCATCCCGACGATCGATAGCATCCCGACGGCGGCCATCGAAATCCCGAACATGCCATAGGCCTGATATTCCGGAGTCCCGGCGGCGCCGCCGAGCGGGGCGCAGATCAGATAGGCGGACAGGGCGGAGATCGCGATCCCGATCATCGCCGGCAGGACCGAGAGGAATCCGTAGCTGACGCCGGAGATGATCGTGAACGCCGGACCCGTCTCGCTGGCCTTGGCGACCTTCTTGACGGGGGACTTGGAGTCGTCGGTGAAGTAGTCGGTCGTGATGCCGATCAGGACGCCGACGAAGAGGCCGATGAGGGACGTGACGAAGAGCTGCCATTTGAATTGGAAGATCAGCGTCGCGAGCCCGGTCAGCACGGCGAAGACGGCCGTCGTGACGTAGGTCGAGGTGTTGAGGGCGCGCGTCGGGCTGCCTTTTTCAGGCATCTTCGCGAGCGCGACGCCGATGATCGAGGAGAGCAGGCCGAGCGCCGCGAAGCAGAACACCGTCTCGACGTTCAGATCGATGCCGGGCAGCTTGTCGAGCGCGAGTCCCATGACGGTCGCCGCCGCCATCGAGGCGACGTTGGAGTCGAAGAGGTCAGCGCCCATGCCGGCGACGTCGCCGACGTTGTCGCCGACGTTGTCCGCGACCACGGCCGGGTTGCGCGGGTCATCCTCGGGGATGCCGAGTTCGACCTTGCCGACGAGGTCGGCGGAGATGTCGGCGGTCTTCGTGAAGATGCCGCCACCCGCTTTCGCGAAGAGCGCGAGCGAGGAGGCGCCGAAGCTGAAGCCGAGCAGGATCGTCGCGTTGTTGGTGATCCAGAGGACGAGGATGATGCCGAGCAGGCTGGTGCCGACGACCGCCATGCCCATGACGGCGCCGCCGCGGAAGGCGGAGAGGAACGAGAGGCTGATGCCGCGCTGGGCGGCTTCCGCCGTCCGGGTATTCGCGATCGTGGCGATCTGGATGCCGATCTTGCCGGCGGCCGCGGAGAACACGGTGCCAAGCAGGTATGCGCCGAACATCTGGAAGTTGTCGCCGATCCCCGGCGTCCAGATCGGGTCGGGCAGGAAGACGAGGATGAGGACGGCCGCGATGCCGGCGAACCGGGCGAGGACGAGGTACTCTTTGCGCAGGAACGTATTCGCGCCGCTCTTGATGTATTCGCCAACCGTCAGGATCTTGGCATTGACCGCGGGTTGGCGTCTGACCCAGAGATAGAGCCAGGCGGCGAAGACGAAGGCGGCGATCGCGACGAGGATGCAAAGCAGGAACAAACCTTGAAGTAGCGTCAAAATGGGACCCCCTTGGTGTTGTTGCATAAAATCACTCTATCACGAAACCTGGTGCTTGACAAGCGAGTGGAGTAAAATAACCCCGATGAAAACTCGTGAAAAACGCGCATTTCGGCATTCCTATTGACACCCTTGCGGAGCGTGTGGTAAAGTAATATCCGGAATGATTCGCGTTCTTTCTCGAATGATTCCAAATCGCATAGAGGAGGAATGATCAGAATGAGCAAATCGCAAAAATGGGAATGTGTCTGCGGCTATGTGTACGATCCCGCCATCGGTGACCCCACCACGGGGATCAAACCGGGAACGCCGTTCGAATCGCTTCCGGAAGATTGGGTATGCCCGGACTGCGGTCTCGGCAAGGACAATTTCAGTCCGATCAACTGAACCAAACGTCAAGAAACAAGGCGACTCCCGCGGGAATCGCCTTTTTCGATGCTTCAGCCGTCGCCTCAACCCGCGCTTGAACACTTGAAAAAAACCGCGACTGCGACTACAATGGAGACAGATCAACACTCAGGAGGGTTCAAATGAAGAAATTCTTTCAGGAATTCGGCGCGTTCATCGCCAAGGGCAACGCCCTCGACCTCGCCGTCGGCATCGTCATCGGCACCGCCTTCAACAAGATCATCGCCAGCCTCGTCAAAGACATCATCATGCCCCTCATCAGCCTGATCGGCTCGAAGGACGTCACCGAATGGGTGTGGGTCCTGCGCGGCACGCGCACGTGGGACGCCGCCAACGGCGTCTACGTCCTGTCGGAGAACGCCGTCCTGCTCACCTACGGCAACTTCTTCCAGGCGATCATCGATTTCCTGATCATCGCGTTCGCGATCTTCCTTGCGGTCAAGGTCATCTCGACCCTCTCGAAAAAGCTCGACGCCGCCAAGAAAGTGATCGCCGCCAAGGTCGAGAAGAGCGTCGAGAAGACCGCACAACCCGTCAAGAAATAATCTGAACTCAACAAAAAACGCCGGTTCGCACCGGCGTTTTCTCTTGTTATCTGCGGATTGCTTCGTAAATGGCTCGGAAATCGCGGCGGTCCATGATCACCGGGACCGGGTAGAGCGGATTGGCTTCGGCCATCGCGCGATCGATCATCGGATCGAGGTCTTCGTCCTTGATCGTATCGACGATCTTCGAGGGGATGCCGAGGCGGGCGTTCAGGTCGCGGATCGCGGCGATGAAGCGCTCCGCGTTCTTCGCCTGCGAGTCCTCCGACCGTCCCACACCGGCCTCAAAGGACAGCTCGGCGAGCGCCCCCGCGGCGCGGGGACCGTAGAAGTCGAGGACATAGGGGAGGATCACGGCGTTGGCGAGGCCATGGGGGACATGGTAGAATCCGCCGAGCGTGTGCGCGATCGCATGGACGTTGCCGACGTAGGCGCGGGTGAAGGCGAGGCCGGCCTCGTAGGCGGCGAGCTGCATCGCGCTGCGCGCGCCGATGTCTTCGCCGTTCTGGAAGACGCGTTCGAGGTTGTGGAAGATGAGGTGGACCGCCTTGCGGGCGTGCTTGCGGGTTTTCTGGGTGTTGCCGCGTCCGATGTAGGCTTCGACGGCGTGCGTGAGCGCGTCGATGCCGGTCGTGGACGTGATGTGCTTGGGAAGCGATACGGTCAGCCGCGGGTCGAGGACCGCCATGGCCGGGACGAGGACGGGGTCGTTGATCGCGTACTTTTCCTTTGTCTTGGCGTCGGTCACGACGGCGGCGAGGGTCGCCTCGCTGCCGGTCCCGGCGGTCGTCGGGATCGCGAACAGGGGCGGCAGGTCGCGGTGGACCTTGAGGACGCCCTTCATCTGGCGGATCGTCTTTTTCGGATTGACGACGCGGGCGCCGACGGCCTTGGCGACGTCCATCGCGGATCCGCCGCCGAGGGCGACGAGGCCTTGCGCCTTCACCTTCAGGTAGATCGCATAGGCTTCTTCGATGTTGTCGATCGTCGGATTGGGGACGGTGCCGTCATAGACGGTGACACCGACGCCCTCGCGGGTGAACCGTTCGACGAGCGGCGCCACGAGACCGGCCTTCACGAGACCTCCGTCGGTCACGAGCAGGATGCGGTCGATGCCTTTCGTCTTGACGATCTCCGGGAGTTTCTGGAGCGAACCGGGTCCGGAGAGGAGCGTCGGCTCGCGCAGGGCGATGAACGGCCAGGCGATTTTGAAGACGGTCTGATAGGTTCGGCACCACAACCGGTAGAAGAAGTTCATGCGATCACGCCTTTCGTTGTCAAGGTTCATTATACCGCTTTTCCGTCCATGTAGCAAGGGAAGCGCATATTCCCTTTCGCGGACCGCCGTGATATAATACGAAAGGTGTGTTTTTTTGCACGGAGGCGGGCATATGCTGCGAGAATGGTTCATCAAGTTTTTCACGTATTCCTTCGACAACGGCGGGGGGCCGACGTCCTACAGCGACGGGCTCGGCGAAGGCTCGTTCGGATGGCGCCATCTGCTTTGGATCGCGCTCATCGTGCTGTTCGCGGTCGGCGGCTACCTGTATTTCAAGAAGCATCCCAAGCTCGAGCGGAAAGTCGTCCTGTTTGCGGTCGTCGCGATGTTCCTGATCCGCTTCACGCACCAGACGGTCCGCGCCCTGCTGGGCGTCGAGAACCCCTGGACGCAAGCCTTCCCGTTCCATATGTGCACGGTCCTCACGTTCCTCCTGCCGCTTACGATCGTCTTCGACTGGAAGGCGATCAAGACGCCCGTCTTCGTCCTTTCGATCATGGGCGGGTTGATCACCGCCATTCTCGGGGATTACTTCGGCGACGGCTTCTTGACCTTCTTCGCCTACGAGGGGATGGCGGCGCACTCGCTCCTCATCCTCGTGCCGATCTACGAGATCGCCGCCGGGCGCTACAAGCTCGACCTTGGCGACAGCTGGAAGGTCATCGCCGGAATCCTCGTCCTGATGGGATGGGCGATGCTTGCCAACCTCGTCTTCTATCCGGGCACCGGAGCGAACTACATGTATCTGATGGAAAACGAGCTGCCGTTCGGCAACGAACGAAATTACTTCCTGTTCTACATCCTGATCTTCCTCGGGTTCTTCGCCGGCATCTACGCCGGTCCGATCGCCCGTATGATCAAAAAAACCGCGTCCCGGTCCAAACGCGCCGCCCGTTAAGCATATCTCCTCGCGCGGACGCTTTCCGCGTGGTATACTGAAGACAACCCAATCCAGGAGGATTCCCATGAACATCAAACACGTTTACGTCATGTACAACGGCGTCAAGATCCCGTCCGTCGGTTTCGGAACATGGCAGATCAAGAACGGCAAGGACGCCTACGACGCGACCCTCGCCGCGCTGCGAGCCGGCTACCGCCACATCGACACCGCCGCCGCCTATGGCAACGAAGAGTCCGTCGGCGCCGCGATCCGCGCTTCCGGCATCCCGCGCGAGGAGATCTTCATCACCTCGAAGCTGAAGGCCGAACTCAAAGGTTATCAGACCGCGCTTGACGAGTACGCCAAGACGATCGCCCGGCTCGGCGTCGAAAAACTCGACCTCTACCTGATCCACGCCCCGAAGCCGTGGCACGTCAACTCAAGCGGCGTCGAGTACACCGAACAGAACATCGAGACCTGGAAAGCCTTCGTGCGCCTCTACCAGGAAGGCAAGGTCCGCGCGATCGGCGTCTCGAACTTCCGTCCCGAGCACTTGAAGCCGATCATCGACGCGACCGGCTTCGTGCCGCACGCGAACCAGATCTTCCTCTGCCCCGGCGACACGCAGAAGGCCACCGTCGATTTTTCGCAGCCTTACCGGATCTTGACCGAAGCCTATTCGCCGCTGGCGACCGGCCGGCTCTTCGAAATCCCCAAACTGCACGACATCGCTGCCAAGTATGGCGTCACGCTCGCGCAGCTCGCGATCCGGTGGAGCCTGCAGCGCGGTTTCCTTCCGCTTCCCAAATCGGTCACGCCGGAGCGCATCCAGAACAACTTCGACGTATTCGATTTCGACATCTCGGCGTTCGACCTCGCCGATATGGAGAACATCGTCCTGCCGCCCTGGCGCGGCTGACCTCACACGCGATTCCAAAAGGGATCGCGTTTTTTTTACTCCGATTCGCAGGCGTTCGGTTTGCATTTGCCCGCATGCGGTGATATAATATGCACAGACACCCCCGGGGGGTATCTGGGAGGAACGACCATGCGCAAGAAATACACCGTCACCGGGATGACGTGCGCCGCCTGCGAGGCGCACGTGACCAAATCCGTCCAAACCCTGCCCGGCGTCCGCGACGTCAACGTATCCCTGCTCACGAACGCGATGACGGTCGATTTCGATGAGACCACCGTCGACCAGGCGACGATCTTCAAGGCGGTCGAGGACGGCGGATACGGCGCTTCCGAAGCCGCCGCCGCTCCCCAGGCGATCGCCCGCGCGTCCGATTCGATGAAGAGAAAACTGATCGTCTCGATCGTCCTGTTCGCACCGCTTCTCTATCTCTCGATGGGCGCCATGATCGGGTTGCCGCAACCCGTCTGGATCGCGGCGGGGAATCAGCCGCTCTGGAACGCGATCGTCCAGGGGATGCTCACGATCCCGATCGCGGTCGTCAACGGACACTTCTTCACCAACGGATTCAAACGCCTCTTCAAACGCCAGCCGAACATGGACTCGCTGATCGCCGTCGGCGCCGGAGCGGCGCTTTTGTACGGCTTCTACGTCGTCGTCCGGATCGCGCTTGCGGTCGGTGCGGGCGATCACATGGCGGCCCACGGCTGGCACATGGACCTCTACTTCGAATCGGCTGGGGCGATTCTCACCCTCGTCACCGTCGGGAAGTATCTGGAAACGATCTCCAAGAAGAAGACCGGGGCGGCGATCGCGAAACTCGTCGACCTCGCGCCGAAGACGGCGATCCTGCTCGAAAACGGGATCGAGACCGTCGTTCCCGCGGAGACCCTCCGCAAGGGCGACCTGATCGTCGTGAAACCGGGCTCCCGGATCCCCGCCGACGGGATTCTCGTCGAAGGCGCGTCCGCGGTCGACGAGGCGGCGATCACCGGCGAATCGATGCCCGTCGAAAAGAAACCGGGCGACCGCGTCGTCGCGGCCACGGTCAACGCGACCGGCGCGTTCGTCATGCGCGCCGAGCAGGTCGGCGAAGACACGACGCTTTCCCGCATCGTCCGGCTCGTCGAGGAGGCGGCGTCCTCGAAAGCCCCGATCGCCAAGCTCGCCGACAAGATCAGCGGCGTTTTCGTCCCCGTCGTGATCGTGATCGCGCTCGTCGCCTTCCTGGTTTGGATCCTCGCCGGCGCCACCTTCTCGTTCTCGCTCTCGATCGCGATCACCGTCCTCGTCATCTCCTGCCCCTGCGCCCTCGGCCTCGCGACGCCCGTCGCGATCATGGTCGGGACCGGCAAGGGAGCCGAGAACGGCATCCTGATCCGTTCCGCCGAAAGCCTCGAGATCACCCATTCGATCGACACCGTCGTCTTCGACAAGACCGGCACGCTGACCGAAGGGAAACCCGTCGTGCGGTCGATCCATCCGGCCGAAGGCATTTCGGAATCCCACCTGCTCAAAGTCGCCGCCGCGCTCGAACGGCGTTCCGAACATCCGATCGCGAAGGCGATCCTCGCCGCCGCGAACGGTCTTGAGGTCCCGGAGGCGACGGAGTTCCGCTCGCTCTCCGGCCTCGGCGTCTTCGCCCGCATCGACGATCGAGAGGCCGGCATCGGCAACCAGGCGCTCCTGGGTTCCCTCGGGATCGCGACGGATTCGTTCGCACCGACGATTGCGACGCTGTCCGCCGAAGGCAAGACGGCCGTGATGGTCGCCGAGGGCGGGATCCTGATCGGCGTCATCGCCGTCGCCGACGCCGTCAAGCCGACGTCGCGGGAGGCGGTCGCCCGATTCCGGTCCCTGCACATCGAAACGGTCATGCTGACGGGGGACAACCGGGTGGTCGCCGAAGCCGTACGCGCCGAACTGGAGATCGACAAGGCGATCGCCGAGGTCCTCCCCGAACAGAAGGCGGACCACATCCGCCTCCTCCAGGAACAAGGCAAAACCGTCGCGATGGTCGGCGACGGCATCAACGACGCGATCGCATTGACCCGCGCCAATGTCGGCATCGCGATCGGCGCCGGGACCGACGTGGCGATCGAAGCGGCCGACATCGTGCTCGTCCGTAGCGACCTGAACGACGCCGTCACCGCCGTCGAACTCTCCAAGAAAACCATCAACAACGTCAAGTCGAACCTGTTCTGGGCGTTCTTCTACAACGTCGTCGGGATCCCGATCGCCGTCGGGCTGTTTTTCCCGGCATTCGGGTTCCGGCTCGACCCGACCCTCGGATCGCTCGCGATGAGCCTCTCCTCGGTCTCCGTCGTGCTGAACGCGCTCCGTCTCCGCCGCTTCAAACCGACTCGGATGAGTCGAGAGAAAGGAAGATAACGATCATGAAGAAAACCGTCCACATCGAAGGCATGAGCTGCATGCACTGCAAGATGCGCGTCGAAAACGCGCTCAAGGGCGTCCCCGGCGTCACCCTCGCCGCCGTCGACCTGAAAAAGGGAACCGCCTCGGTCGAAGGGGCGAACCTCGTCGACGCGAGCCTCCTCGCCGCCGTCCGCAAAGCCGGCTACGATCCCAAGAAGATCGAAGGCTGACCGATGCGCGCCGACCACAAGCAGGTCACCAAACTGCTGAACACGGCGAAGGGCCAGATCGAGGGGATCGTCCGGATGGTCGAAGAGGACCGCTACTGCATCGACGTCTCCACCCAGATCCTGGCGTCGATCGCCGTCCTCAAGCGGGCCAACCGCGCCGTCCTGAAAGCCCATCTCGACGGATGCGTCCTCGAATCCGTCAGTCCGGAATCCCAGGCGAAGATCGCCGAGATCGTCGAACTAATGGATAAGCTCGGATAAAGGCAGGCTTCGTCCCTGCGCCCGCGTAAAACTATTGATTCTACAAATAATCATGGTATAATATATTTTCGGCGCGACTCCTCGTCGCAGCCGTGTTTTTCAACGCAAGGAAGTGTTCCATCATGGAAAGAGGAAAATTCGACATTCATTTCGAACTCAACGGCGAGGAAGGCATCCTGTCCGTCGTGTTCGGCGACATCACCCACCCCGACCTGGTCGGGTTCGAAGTCGTCAAGGGCGAAGGGTTCGACGCGCAGGCTTCGATCGGCTTCCCGTTCATGCGGGCGACCGTCACCGACTTCCCCACCAAGGGGTTCCGGACGCTCAACGCGTTCATCCAGACCACGCAATCGAAATTCTACGACGCCGTCGACGACATGATGCCCGGTCTGAACGAGAAGTCCGTCGACGTCGCGCCGTTTTTCAAGGACAAAAACATGCCGTTCTACGCTTTCGGGTTTCCCGCGTCGATCTTTTCGGCGCGGCATACCGACATCCGCACGTTCGCCAAGCTGAACCGCGAGATCAACACCTTCCTCGTCACCCTCCCCAATCCCGGCAACGGCAATTGCGTCGAGTGCATCGCGGCGTTCTCCTGGGGCTTCGTCGAATGGATCGACGAGCGCGGGAGACACAACGTCAAGGTGCTGGGAGCGAAAGCGCTCAACCGCGAACATTGGAACAACTCGCTCGAACTGCTGCAGCGCGTGTATCCGGACTACCGGTTCCAGCGCGCCTCGGTCACGACCGAACGCTAAAACTCGAAAAAAGAAGACGGCGAAACCGTCTTTTCTCTTTTTTTTTGCAATGCGCAAATGTCTGTAGTACAATACAATTGAATGGGCGAGGCGATCAATTTGGGTGTAAATCTATTATCGAACTTCCGTGAAAAGGTTGATCAAATCTTGTCCGTCGACCCGTGTAGTCTGGTTTTTCGAGACGAGTTCACCGCTGCATGTCAAACCAATCGATGTGGTCGATACGGAACTTCATGGACCTGTCCACCCGGCATCGGCGACATCGTCGAAAAGCGAAATCAATGCATGCAATATCCTGTCGCAACGATGTTGATGAAAGTATTCAGACTTGAGGATGCATACGATGTCGAAGGCATGGATGCCGGCCGCAACAAGATGATGGAAATCGTATATGAAGTGGTCGACGCGTTGCGAGCCGCGAATCAGGATTTCATCGTTTTGGCTCCCGGGAGTTGTTCGTTTTGCACGAAATGCACCTATCCCGAAAATGGGTGTCGGTTTCCTGACCGGGGGCTTGCCTCAGTCGAGGCGCTCGGTATCGACGTGGCATCGATGGCCCGTTCGGTTGGCTGCAAATACTACAATGGTCCGCTTACCGTCACGTATTTTGCGTTATTGTTCACACGATGAAAGGATCACAAATTGACGACAATCAAAGTCATCGTTGATGGCAAAACAATCGACATCAGTTGTCATGACGGCGAAAATCTCATGCGTGCGCTCAACGGCGCTGGGATTCTCGTCCCCTCGCCTTGCGCCGGTCGCGGAATCTGCCGGAAATGTCGCGTTCTCGTCGATGGTGAACCCGTCCTCGCCTGTCAGACGATCGTGGATAGAGAGATGACGATTACCCATTCGAAGATGTCGGGTATCGGCTTGACAGTGAAACGGTCGATTGTGGCGAGCGGTGGCGGATCAGGATTTGGACTGGCGATCGATCTCGGAACAACGACGGTCGCATACTATCTGATCGATTTATCCACCGGTTTTGAATGTGAGAACACTTCCTCGTTGAATCCGCAAAGCATTTTCGGCGCCGATGTCATTTCACGCATCGAATCTGCGATGCATGGCAACCTTGACTCGATGCGACATGCCGTCGTACAACAGATTGGGCATGTTGCTAAACGATTCGCGGAACCCTATAAAATCCAGAGGTATTCACGTGTCGTCATCGCGGGAAACCCGACCATGCTGCATATTCTGAATGGAATTAATCCGCAATCAATCGGATTCGCTCCCTATCAGACTGTCTTTACGGATACGGTGCGGTTTCATCCAACTGATTGGGGTTTCCCGATTGATGAGGTGATCTTGATGCCTCAGGCTAGTGCGTTTCTCGGCGGCGATACGATCGCCGGCGTGCTTGCCTCTGAGTTTGATTCCCGGACGCGGGCGATTCTGATTGATCTTGGCACAAATGGAGAAATGGTTTTATCAGACCACGGTATTCTGTACGGTTGTTCCACGGCGACAGGACCGGCATTCGAAGGCGCCAACATCGAATGCGGCATGGGTGGCGTCACAGGTGCGATCAATCGCGTCGCCTACGAACATGGTCACCTCACTTTCGGAACAGTTGAGGGACCCGCAAAAGGGATCGCCGGACCGGGACTTGTGGATTTAGTCGCAATCCTTGTCGCCGAAAAGATCGTTGCAGAGGATGGAGCTTTCCAAACCGACTCCCATAGCGGACTACGTCAACGTCTCGATGGAAATCGTTTTTATATCACCGATGATATCTTTCTTTCACAGCGCGACATTCGCCAGTTTCAACTCGCAAAGAGTGCTGTCGCCTCCGGCATCCTGACACTTGTCGAACATGCCGGAATCAAGCTTGAGGAAGTCGACCGGGTCCATCTCGCTGGCGGATTTGGATTTTATCTTGGACTTGATGCGGCTTCTTCGATCGGAATGTTCCCAGCGTCACTCCGCGATAAAATCGTATCAGTGGGAAATGCTTCTGGTGCAGGTGCAATTATGTGCACGTCTGACCTGAACAATCTAGTCATTGCCGACGACATTGCCCAGTCGATCAAGACCATCGAGCTTTCTCGGAAAAACGGATTTGTCGAACGCTTCGTTGATAATCTGTCGTTGTCGCCTTGCCGCGGGAGGTTGTGAAGTGAAAGTACAGATATCTGATCTTAAAATCGATCAAGTTCTAAATATAAATGATCTAGAGGCGTTGTTTGCACATTTTTCTAATTTAACCGGAATTGATGTATCACTTCACGACATCGAAGGCAAAGAAATTCTGAATTATCGGATTCATCCACAACAGAGTATCTGCGAGCTTGTCAAGAACCGTCAGTCGAATTGCGATATGCAGATGAAATATGCGGGAATGAAGTCCGCTGAACTTGGCGACCCATACATTTTTCAATGCGGTACGATGATCAAGTGCTCTGTTCCCGTCTTTTTTGATGAGCAATTTCTGGGTTCTCTTGCATGCGGACCCGTGTTACTTTGGGAGGCCGACGAAATCGCCCGACGCGACCTTGCGCGCTTTGCTCAAAACTACGAAATTTCCGAGTCGAATACAAACGAAATCATCGACTGCGTCAAACAATTGACTCCCGAAAACATGCGAAGTGCGGCGAAAATGCTTTCGATGATGGTATCATACATGGCGAAAGAGGAAAGCATATTTCTAAAACAACGGCTCAAAATTACGAAGCAGCAGGACAAAATCGCCGAGTTGATGGTGGAAAAGCGGATCAATGCGGTGAGTTTGGAAACACTCGAACGTCGGAACAAATTCAAAAAGTACCCATATGAGATGGAGAAGGAACTCGTCGCTTCAGTTCAATCGGGCGACAGCAAGAACTCCAACATGATTCTCAATGGAATTCTCGGAGAAATATTTGCGCTTTCGTCCGGCAATCTGGATTTGATCAAAGCGAACGTTTTCGAATTAACGGCGCTTCTGATGCGTGCAACCGTTGATGCCGGCGTTTCGCTTACCGACCTTGCGACAGTCATGAAAAAGGTCACGAAAATACTTGCGGAGGACACTGAATACGACGAACTGTGCCTATTAACCACGGAAGTCCTTGATGACATCATCAATACCCTGTACATCAACCGATTCAAGAAACAGTCAAGTGCACACCTTACCAATGCGATCAATTATGTGAAACAGAATTTTCAAGATGACCTGTCGCTTGAAACGGTCGCAAAGAAGGTCTTCGTCAGCACATATTACCTATCCCATCTGTTTCGCGATGAAATGGATATGACCTATTCAGACTATGTCGCGAAAGTACGCATGGAGGCAGCCATCAAAATGATGAAATCAAACAAACCATCGATTCAGGATATTGCAATCGAAACCGGATTTCATGATTCTGGCTATTTTACGAAGACATTCAAGAAATATTTCGGAATCACGCCGAAGAAGTACATGGATTTACTATAAAAGCAGCCGCCAGTGCGGCGCTTTTATTTCAAATGGCAAATTATTCCCTTTTCTTCGCAAAAAACCAAATGTTATGTGAAAACGTTTTACAGTATAATGTGATTAATCATTGATAGAATGCAAAAAAAGGACGGTCTCTCACCATGTACATGCAAGATATCAGCACACAATTACAAAAAGGTAAAGCTCGCGACGTCAAACAGCTCGTCCAGGAAGCACTCGATGCAGGGATTTCACCAGTACAGATACTAAATGAGGGTTTGATTCATGGTATGTCCGTCATCGGCGGTAAATTCAAAAACAACGAAGTTTTCGTTCCTGAAGTGCTTATCGCGGCCCGCGCGATGAATGCAGGTCTGGAAATTCTTCGTCCCGCTCTCGTCCTTGCGGGGACGAAATCCAGGGGAAAAGCAATTATCTGCACTGTTCAAGGCGATCTACATGACATCGGAAAGAATCTGGTGAAGATGATGATTGAAGGACAAGGTGTCGATGTCGTCGATCTCGGCGTCGACATCGATTCGGATACCGTGGTCGAGGCGATTAGGGTTCATCAGCCTAATGTAGTATGTTTATCAGCCCTGCTCACTACCACGATGATGAATCAGAAAGCCATCATTGATGCGATTCGAAAGGCTGGGTTGCGCGATCGGGTAAGGATTTTGGTCGGCGGTGCTCCTGTCACCGCTCAGTTCGCCACAGAAATCGGTGCCGACGGCTATACGGCTGATGCCGCGTCAGCCGCTGAAGCGGTCCTCTCGTTTTTGAAGGTGTGACCGTGCTTCGCTCCATTCACGATTATAAAATCGATATTCACAAGACGTTTGAGGCTTCTGCAGAGCTCTACAATGCCGCTCTTGCGAAGACACCAGGTCACATTAGTTTACGCGTTCTTCCCCCTTGCGACATCGCTTTTTATACAAACGTGAACCTTCTAGCCTATGACTTCGAACGCGATATTGATCGTTATGCCGAGGATTTACTTGGGGAACTCGCGAAATCGTATGATGATCGAAAGCGCATCGACGACAATATGATCCCGACGATCTTCCCCTTACTCGGCATCGGCGATTATGCCGCGTTCGTTTCCGGAGAAATCATTTTCAAGAATGATACTAGTTGGAGCACGCCTTTTTTGATGAATCTCAGCGATTGGAAAAACATTCCCCCGATCGGGACATCGAAATGGTATCGGCGTTTTCTTGCCATTTGCGAAGCACTGCTCGTTCGATCGTCCGGAACGGGGATCCCGTTAATGCGTGGTTTCTTTTCGCCGCTCGACCTTGCCCACGCTCTTCGCGGCGAGGACATCTATTACGATATGTATGACGATCCGGATGGATTGCATGAACTCCTGGATTATTGCGCCGATGCGACGATTCGCTTCGCTGAAGACATTTACGCACTCGTGCGTAAGCATCTTGGGGACACTCCGTACGGGATGTGGTATGCGGATCACAAGATCAACATGTCGGAAGACATCGCCTGCATGATTTCCGGTGAGGCGTATCGTACGTTTTGCGCGCCTCACACTCAGAAAGTAATCGATCATTTCGGCGTCGGCTATATGCATTGCCACTCCCGTGCGATGTACCTTGTCAAAGAGATTTGCTCACTTCGAAACGTCGCCCATCTCTGGCTTGCGACCGATCCGAACCAACCGCGACCGATTGAACACATCGACGAATTGGTACGCGACGCCAATGGCGTATGTCTCGCCATTGACTGCAATCGATTCGCCGAAATCGAAGACAACATCGAAAAGCTTCGCCGTGGCAATTTTAGCATTTGCCTTCCTTGCGACTCCGTTGAGGAAGGCATCACGCTCGTCGAACGCTTCAATCAACTTTAGCCAACCAAAGGGAGGGACGCGCATGAAAAGGATTATGTTGGTTTCTCTCATCACGATCCTTGTATCCGCAAGCATCTCCTTGATTGTACCGCATGTCGCGGCCGAAACGGCGATGCCGGTGCGCGTCTGGTTTTCGCAGTATGAGGCAGAAAACGAAGCCATGGTCACACTTGCCGAGGCCTTTGAATCCGAGACCGGCATTCCCGTGGAAGTGGTTCCGCGCATCAATATCTTCAATGCGGCGGACGATCTCGTCAATAACGCCGAATTGGATGATCGTCCGGACATTGTCTTCATGCAAGCTCCCGACATCGGCCGACTGGTGTCTTCTGGATATCTGCGTCCCTTAACCGCGTTCATCGACGACGACCTCAAGGCATCATACGCGGAAGCCGCCTTCTCGGCGTTTTCATACAATGGCGAAACATATGGAGTTGGCTACTCGATCGATTCATACGGTCTTGTATATAATAAATCGCTGATCGCTACCGAGAATCTCCCGAAGACATGGGACGAATTCTTTACGACCGCCGCATCGCTAACTACTTATGACGGAGACGAAGTCTTAATTTATGGAACGCTCCTCAATTCGCGCGACATGTGGTTCAACTATCCTCTGATGAGACAGTATGGCGGGTATTATTATGGCAATTATCCGAATGGGGACTATAATCCTTACGATGTCGGATTGGACCATCCTGGCATGATCGAGTATGTCGCAAAAATGAAAGAACTGATGGAGTCCGACTTGGTGCTTCAAAGCAAAATCGGCTCCGAGAGCGATATCGTGTCACGTTTCGCAAATGGCAAGGTCGCGATGATCATCTATGGCCTTTGGTATGCATCGACCTTTCAGCAGCGTGGCATCGACTATGGAATCGCCTCGCTTCCGGACGGGAGGGAAACGTCACGTGCCTTGACGACCGTGCAAGGATTCGTCATCAACAATCGAACCGAACACGCCTCCGAAGCCGAACGTTTCCTGCGTTTCATACTCTCTGACGAAGCCCAGCAGTTGTTGATTGAAGCGGGAAACGGTCATGCTCAAAAACTTGGGACTCGCAATCCCGCCAATCGTAATGTCATGGCGAGCGATTATGTGCAAGACGATCCGGTGTTGGCCTCGTTGTCTTCGCTGAATGATGAATGCGAACCATTCCCGAATATCCCCGAAGGCACGATTTGGTATAACTACACGACCGTTGTTTTTCAAAGCATCTTTTTCGGGGATGCATCGGGGAATCCGGTTGATCCGCAACAAAAACTGACCGAACTGGCGGATCGCATCCGAGCCGACGTCGCGCTGATGAACTATACAGCCGAACGCATCGAGATCCCCGACTGGATCTGGGCTGTTGCGGCGACCGCTCTCATCATCTTCCTAGCCCTGCGCATCATCCAAAGTCAGATTCGCCGACGTAACCGAAAAGGACATGAAAACCGGTTGGCATTCCGCGAGACGGTGATCGCCTGGACACTGATGCTGCCTCTTCTCGGACTTCTTGCCGTATTCTATGTGTATCCGATCTTGCACAATTTTTATCTTTCGTTGACTGACTACAGCGGTATCAACCTCCACGAGTATGGACTCATCGGTTTTGCCAATTATCGGTCGATCATCACTGCGGGACTTCAAGGACTGGCTTCGATGGTCGTTTGGACGATCATCTTCGCCGTTTCCGTCGTCAGTTGTTCGTTTCTGCTGGGAACGATGCTGGCTTCCGTTCTGAACAAGGTCTCAAACCGGATGGCCAAGATCTGTCGTATCATTTTCATCCTTCCATGGGTGATCCCGACGGTAATCACATTATTGATGTGGCAGGGATTGTTGGCGACGGACGGAGGTCTGGTCAACCATCTTTTAGGCATTATCGGCCTGTCGCCAATCCCTTGGCTGTCGGATCCCAGGGTCGCGCGACTGTCGAGCATCCTCGTCATGACCTGGTTTTCATTTCCGTATTTCATGGTTGTCGCTTCCGGCATATTGAAAGCGATACCGCGGGATTATTACGAAGCGGCAAGAGTGGACGGTGCAGGGTCCTTCTTCACTTTCTTTTACATCACTTTACCGCTTGTCTTTCGCGCCTTGGTTCCAACCCTGATCATGGGCTTTATCATGCAGTTTAACCAGTTCGGTATTTATATACTGACATCAGGCGGACCTGCATCGGATACCATCGGTGCTCCTGGTGCGACCGATCTTCTCATCACTTATGTATTCAACACGGCTTTCAACACCAATCGTTATGCCGTCGCTGCAGCATATTCAGTCATCATCTTCCTGTTCGTCGGCGGGTTCTCGGCGATGGCCATGCGGATCGGTCGTCGATTCTCGGAGGTGTGAGATGAACCCCAAACGTCATTTTGTCGCGCGCTTGACAACCTACCTCTTTCTCTTCATGCTTATCATCATCACCCTTATTCCGTTTGTATATATCGTGATGATCGCGTTTGGCAAAAACGTCGTCGGCACGGCTGCGGTCATCCCCGACGCATTCACGACCGCCAACTTTTCTCGGCTCTTCACGGAAACTTCGTTTCTTCAATGGATGATGAATTCAATCATCGTCGGTCTTGTCACGACGATCATTGCGGTCATCTTCGTTTCGGTGGCCGTTTATGTTTTTTCGCGGATGCGTTTCGCCGGGAAGAAGAAGTTGTTCGACTTCATTCTTTTGATTCAAGTCTTTCCGCTGACCTTATCGATGGTATCCATCTTCCGCATCTTCGTCGCCTTCGGACTGCTGAATGATCTCAAGGGACTCGTCGTCGTCAATGCCGCGATTGCCTCGGCGGGTCTTGTATTGCTTGCCAAAGGGTATTTCGATACGATTCCATACGACCTGGACGAAGCGGCGATGATGGATGGAGCCAACCGATTTCAAATCGCCGTACAAATCATCCTTCCGCTTGCCAAGCCGATGCTGGCCGTGGTCGCAATCCAAAGTTTTGTGATCGCATACAACGAATATGCGATCGCCTCTACCGTGATGATTCAAGGCATCGATTCCATGCCGCTTGCCGTCGGTATCCAGAGCATGATTGCGGGTCAATATGGAACCAATTGGAGTATGTATTGTGCCGCCGCTGTGTTCGGGTCTGTCCCGATGATCATTTTGTTCTATGCACTACAGAAATATTTCATCGGCGGACTGACCGAAGGCAGCATCAAGATGTAAGGAGCGCAATTATGCAGAAATCCGCGATTTTTCATACCAGTGAAGGAACCTATGCCTATGCTGTTGGACCGAACCGGCTTGTGGTCCGTTTACGCGCGGCGACGGGAGATCTTGAAACTGTCAAGGTTCATTACAAAAACTTGTACGACCACGTCGTCGATCCGTCTTCTGCGACGATGAAACTGGCGTTTTCTGATGGAGTCAGCGATGTGTTTGAAACCACCATCGAAATTGATGGGAGTCATTTCAAATATCGTTTTGAACTCGACGACGGCCGGGTCACATATTACTATTCTTCGGACGGGTTCAGCAAAACCGTTAATGACGCTTGGTTTTTCGTACCGATGATCAATTCTGAGGATGTCATCAACGAACCAGAATGGTGTGAAGGGGAAATCGTGTATCAGATTTTCGTCGACCGTTTTTTCAATGGGGATCACAATAATGATCCCGTGGATGTTTGTCCTTGGAACAAGATGCCCGATCGCAGTACTTACTACGGAGGCGATTTTGCCGGAATCATGTTACGCATCCCCTATTTGGTTTCGCTCGGGGTGAAGATCATTTATCTTAGTCCGGTCTTTCTTTCGCCAACTTACCATAAGTACGACGTCCAAGACTATTATGCGATAGATCCCGCTTTCGGTGATGTAGATTCCCTCAAAGCTCTCGTTGATCACTGCCACAAGCAAGGAATTCGCGTCGTTCTCGATGGCGT
>CAIMSF010000095.1 GCA_903844055.1 uncultured bacterium | reverse complement strand
TGGGACTGGCCGGCGGTGCGGATGACCATGATGTGGTCGGCCCCGTGCCAGGCGGCCATCCGCATCCGGCGGATATCGTCCTCGAAGCGGCCGGAGGCGATCTCGGTGGTGATCACCGGCATCGGCTGGGGGTCGATCCCGCCGAACGACTTGGCCGCCAGCGGGGGTATCGAGTTTTTCAACGGTTCCGACAATTCGGCATACGTGCAGGGTCCGTACTGCGGATCCTTCGCGGGAACGCGCCAGGTCCAGCCGCGGCGGCGCGGTTCGTATCGTTCGAGGTCGCGGAGAAGTTCGACGACGTCGAGCTTCTTGTCGACGGCGTTCATCGTTTTCCCCCGAAGGAGACCGCCACGCGGTCCCATCCTTCATCGGTCATCAGTCTCAGCCCGGCGGTGCGGACGTCGACGGCATCGAGTCTGGCGAGCCGGTAGACGACGTGCCCGGCGCCCTTCCCGATCAGATGGCGGTCGATCGTCTTGTCGACGATCAGCTTCGCCTCGGCATCCGAAAACCCCATGCGGAGCAGCACGGAGCGTTCGATCGAGGGGGTCGTCTGGGTCCTGGCGATGGCGATCAAGGGATCGACGGCGCGATCGGCGAGCTCCCAGAAATAGGCTTTCAATTGTGCGTCGGACAATGATTTGAGATGTTCCCGCCGCGTCGCGAAATCGTCGGCGCGGACGATGGTCTTGTTCATGGTCATTCCTCCCAAGCGACGCCGAGGTCGGACAGCGCGCGGCAGACGAAAGCCGCCGGCGCATTCGTCTCGGCGACGAGATATGCGAAATCGGATCGTTCGATCCGTTTGTGGTCCTTGAGCTGGTTTTTGATCAGTGAGAGACGGATTTTGTCGAGATCGAGGTCGACCACGTCGATCCGGTTGACCCGGTCCGGGAGGATGATCGACCGACCCGGTACTTCCTCGTCCGGATTCCCGAAACGGATCTCGACGCCGCGGCTGCGGGCAAACGCGAGTTGCGCCTGGTGATGCTTCCCGGCGCCGGTATATTCCGTTTCCTGGACGACGATCACCCGGTCCTGGTCCATCGTGCGGGCGATCGCGAGGGCGGCCGCGAGCGAGACGTTCCCGGCGGGACCGCGTTCGATCCCCTCGAGGATCGTCAGGGCTTCGGTGACGAAGAAGACTTCGCCCTGGTTGACGGTCACGTAGCGGTCCGCATAGCGGAGCGGACGCGCCGCCGAGCGGGGGACGTCGCTGCGGTCCGGATTGGTCATGAACGGCATTCCGAACCCGGTATGTCCGGTCGTGAACGACTTGCGGTTGAAGTCGCGGTCGCTCGCCATGTGCAGGCCTTTCAGATTGACGCTCGCGGCGACGATGTCCACATGCGACTTCGCCGTCTTGAGGATCCCGCGCGCCGTGCCGGTAAGGTTTCCGCCGCCGGCGTTCGTGACGACGACGCAATCGGGCAATCGGCCGGTCGCGGCGAGGCAGTCCTCGACGAGTTCGGCGCCGAGGGTTTCGACGCCGGCGACGCCGAAGGGGGTGTAGAGCGACGCGTTGAAGTATCCCGTGGTCTCCAGGAGGGAGAGGAAGGTATAGAACAGTTCGGGGCCGACGGACAGCTGCACGACTTCGGCGCCGTAGGCTTCGCAGGCGCGGGCCTTTTCGATGATTTCCGGCTGGCCGACGCCGTCGGAGTCGTAGCACTCCTGGACGACGATGCACTTGAGGCCGTATTTCGCCGCCTGGGAAGCGACGGCGGCGCCGTAGTTGCCGGAGGTCGCGGCGATCACGCCGGTAAATCCGAGTTCTTTGGCGCGGTGGCAGGCGATCGAGGCGCGCCGGGCCTTGAAGCTGCCCGAGTCGTTCCACGCTTCGTCCTTGATGAAGATGCGCGCGCCTTTTCCGGGCGCGGCGACGCGGCGGACGAGGGCGGTCATATTCGGCAGTTCCTTGAGCGGCGTAGCGCCGACCCCGTGCTGCTTCTGGATCGCGCGGATCCGCGCCAGGTCGTATCCGGTGTCTGCCATCATGCGTTCGTAGTCGAACCCGATCATTCCCGTCTCATAGCGGGAATAATCGATCCCGACGCTCTTTTTCATGATCTCGTTGCGGCGTCCGAGGACCGCCGCGTAGGAGTCGTCCTTCTTCATCGGTCGTCACCCCGGAGGGTCGACAGGACGATCCGGTCGATCTCCTTCAGTTCCGGCACGTAGGCGCCGAAATCATGCCGGTAGCTCGGTTCGACGGCATCGAGTGTGCCGCGTTCGGTCCGTCCGGTGACGGTCTGGATGTCGACGGTCTCGCCGAGTTCCGCGTCAACGGACAAAAAGCCCTTGACCCAGAGCTCGAAGGGGACTTTCCGCGTTTCTTCCGGGAGGTTCTCCGCCCGCTCTGCGGGAGTGAGGAGGATGCGGTGGATGCGGACCCAGGTTCCCTTGCGCACCATGTCAGTCACCCGTTTCGATGCGTTCGCGGACGTCGCCCATGATCGCGCGCGGAACGGGGAGGTCGAGCATCGTCACGAGCCCCGGACGGGCGTTGATGACGTGTGGGATCATGTTTACGCAAATCGCGATCGTGCCGATCCCGCCGTCGACTTCCGGCGTGATCGCCATCGAGACGCGGGGATGACCCTGGATCTGGATGTAGTCGCCGGTTTCGACAGCACCGAGTTTCGGTTCGATCTGCTGGGGATGCCGCATGTCGATCGCCAGTCTTCCGCCCACATAGCCCTGGGCGGTCATGTCGACGCCGGCGACGTCGCCGGCCTTGGCAAAGCCATGCGGGGATCTGCGGTCGACGGCGGTGACGATCGGCGCCATCTGTTGTTCGAACTTGTCGAGGCGCCAACCGAGCGCGTCGGCCATCATGCGGGAAGATTCGCGGAAGCCGACGTGACCGGCGATCGTGCCGTCCTTGCGCTTCTCGTCAAACGCCGAAACCGTCAGACCGACCCCCTGCTCCTCCATCACGGTCTCGCCGAACGGCGACAGGCTGTTGATGCGGGACACGCGGATGTTCTCGACGTCCGCCATCACGCCCGTCAACATGACGACGAGCAGGTCCATCATCACGCCGGGATTGATGCCGGTGCCGAGCACGGTGACGCCGTTCGCTTTCGCGATGCGGTCGAGCTCGCGGGTCAGTTCCGGCTCGCGGGCGGCGGGATAGGCCATCTCCTCGGCGGTCGAGATGACGTCGACGCCGCGTTCGAGGAGCCATTTGATCTTGGGAAACGCCTTCGCGGTGAAGGAGTCCGTGCACAATAGCGCGAGGTCGCACGAACGCGGCGCGACGGCTTCGGCGATGTCGGCCTTGACGACGACGTCCGGACGGCTGCCGCGGTCGATCCCGAGGATCGCGAAGATGCTTTTTCCGACGTAGGCGGGATTCCGGTCGCACACCCCGGTGATTTCGAAACCGGGTTTCGCGAGGATCAGCCGGGCCATCCCCGAGCCCATCGCGCCGAATCCCCAGATGGCGATCTTGACGTTGGATTGTCTCATCGCGATCACCTCGGGGAGGCGGGGCGCAACGTCGCCAGCATCACGGCCTTGATCGTGTGCAGCCG
>CAIMSF010000094.1 GCA_903844055.1 uncultured bacterium | reverse complement strand
TCTGAGGTGGGACGATGCGACTGGACAAACTGCTCGGCAATCTGAAGTACGGAAGCCGCTCCGACATCAAGGATGCGGTCAAGGCCGGACGCGTGACGGTCGACGGGATCATCGCTTCCGATCCCGGTCTCGACGTGAATCCGGAAACATCCGCGGTCGCCTTCGACGATACGCCCGTCATCTACAAGAAGTGGGTCTATCTGATGATGAACAAACCGCAGGGCGTCGTCTCGGCGAACGAGGATGCCGTCCATCCGACCGCCGTCGGACTGCTCAAGCATCCGTACGACCGCTTCGACGTCTCGATCTGCGGGCGTCTCGATCTCGACACCGAGGGGTTGCTCGTCCTCACGAATGACGGCGACGTCCTCCACCGCATCATCAGCCCGAAGGCGGAGGTCTTCAAGACCTACGAGGTCGAACTGAAGCATCCGCTCGGCGATTATTCCCGGCTTGAACGCGGCGTACAGATCCGCGACGGAAAGGAACAACCCTTCGTAACCCTCCCGGCGCAGGTCGAACCGACCGGCGAGCGGACCTGCCTGATCCGCATCCGCGAAGGCAAGTTCCATCAGGTCAAGCGGATGTTCGAAGCGATCGGAAACGAAGTCGTCCAACTGCGGCGCACCGCGATCGGCGGACTGGTCCTCGATCCGGCGCTCGCGCCTGGCACCTATCGCGAAATGAGTTATCAAGAGGTTCTCCGCGCGATCGGCTGAAACCGTTTGGGGAAAAGCCGCGGTTATGGTATAATGAATGCGGTGATGAACATGGAACGTACCGAACTCGCCCTGGAAGCATGGCGCACCGTCGACGAAATCAAGCGTAGTCCCATCTATCGAGAGTTCACGGAAGCCGAACGGGCGCTATTGGGACCGTCGGGTCCGGCGGCCGAACTCGCCCGTTTCGCGGCGGCGAAGGACGCGTACGAACCGGTTCTCCGTTTCGGCAAGCATCACCCCGACTTCAAGCGCCTCGCCGCCGAACTCGCGGCGGCCAAAACCGCACTCCTGTCAACTCCGGAACATCGCCGCTACGCCGCGGCGCAGGATGCCATCAACGCCGTCCTCGATCCGATCGCCGCGGGCATCCGCGCAATCCAGGACGACTGCCGCGTCGGCACGAAAACCCATTGTGGAAAAAGGTGAAACCCATGATCCAACGAAAAGGCATCATCGTCTTCTATCAGAGTCCCAAGGTCATCGCCGAGGTCGAACGGCTCGGCGTCCACGTCACGTACAAGAACGAGAGCCGCAACTATCTTGCCGGCTACGTCGACGCGACGCAGTTCGAAAAAATCAAAAAGTTGATCGAGGCCGTCAAAAACGTACGCAAGGTCGAGGAATCGCTCGCCGACATGAAGGATCTCGACTTTCAGGACTGAAACCGCTGCCTGTCAAGAGAAAAATATTGACAGGCATTCAAACATTTGATACAATAAGGTGATTTTGCATATCAGGAGGGACTAACCATGGTTAAAATCAGATTACAGCGATTCGGGACGACGAAACGACCGTTCTACCGCATCGTCGCCGCCGAGGCTTCTCAGAAGCGTGACGGACGATTCCTGGAAATCGTCGGGGTTTACGATCCGACCAAGGAACCGATCGTGCTCGAGATCGACAAGGACGCCGCGATGAAGTGGCTCCAGCACGGCGCGCAACCGACCGACACGGTCAAGAATCTGCTGACCCGGCAGGGCATCATCGCCGCTTACGTCGATTCCAAGAAAAAGTAAGCAGGGATCTGAAATGGCAGTCAACTTCGAAAAGCTGATTTCGGATCTGGTGACGCCGCTGGTCGTCCACCCCGAAGACCTGGTGGTCAAGAAATTCGCCGAAGACGACGAATCCTTGACGATCCAGGTCCTCGTGAACCAGGATGATCTTGGCCGCGTGATCGGAAAGGGCGGTAAAATCGCCAACGCGATCCGTACCATCGCCTACGCGGCTGCTTCGAGACTCGGCAAGAAGATCAACATCGACATCGACGCTTTCTGATCCATCCGTTGTTCGACGAACAAAACCTTGAGGTGCGACATGGAAGAAGTCATTGCCGTCAGCGCATGCCTGCTCGGTTTCAACTGCAAGTACGACGGGGGCAACAACCTTGACCCCAAGGTCGTCGATTACGTACGCAACAAAACGGTGATTCCGATCTGTCCGGAGTCGTTCGGCGGGATGCCGACGCCCAGGATCCCCTCGGAGATCGTCACCCCGGGCGTCCTCGTCATGAATCAAAAGGGCGAGGATGTCACGGCGTTTTTCGAGCGCGGCAAGAAAGTCACGCTCGAACTCTTGAAGAAACACCGCTGCACGCAGGCGATCCTGAAAGACGGAAGCCCGTCGTGCGGCCACTCCTTCGTCTATGACGGAACCTTTTCACAGACGAAGATCGCGGGCCGCGGCGAGACGGCGAACCACCTCCTGGCCGGCGGCATCCGCATTGTGGAAGTCAAATGACGAGGTCAGCCACGCGCTGACTTTTTCTTTGGACGGAAATCCCCTGAAGCTGAAAACGGACATGTCGATCCGAACGGCTTCCCATAGGGCGCGACATGAAGATCAAATAGAGACATCAGAAGGAATGTGAGACACAATGGAATTCAACATCGGACTCAAGCAGGAAATTCAGAAAGCGGTCGAAGAAATGGGATTCGTCGCCTGGAGCGAGATCCAGGAACTGACGATCCCGCTGCTCCTGGCGGGCAAGGACGTCATCGGCCATTCGCATACCGGCACCGGCAAGACGGCCGCCTACGGCATCCCGATCCTCGAACGGATCGATTTCAACCTCGAGGCGGTCCAGGCCCTCATCATCTGCCCCACCCGCGAACTCGCGGTCCAGATTAAGGACGAGATCATGCGGATCGCCAAATACATGGAGAAGTGCCGGATCGTCACCGTCTACGGCGGCGACCCGATCCAAAACCAGATCTACGCCATCAAGAAGAAACCGCAGATCATCGTCGGCACCCCCGGCCGCACGATCGACCTCCTCGACCGCAAGATCCTCAAGTTCGAACAACTCCAGATCATGGTCCTCGACGAAGCCGACGAGATGCTCAAGATGGGCTTCCAGGAAGACATCGAGAAGATCTTCCAGGCGATCCCGGCGGAACGGCAGACGATGATGTTCTCCGCGACCATGCCCAGAAGCGTGATGGGCCTCGCCAAATCCTACATGAACGAGCCGGAACTCGTCAAGGTGATCGGCGAGGAACAGACCAATTCCGACGTCAGCCAGTACTACTACAAGGTCAAGCGCGAGAACAAGACGGAGGCGCTCTACCGCCTGTTGAACGTCTACCATCCGAAACTCTCGCTCATCTTCTGCAACACGAAGGCGAAAGTCGACGAACTCACCCAGGAACTGATTGAACGCGGCGTCAACTGCGACAAGATCCACGGCGACCTGCCGCAGACGACCCGCCTCGACGTCCTCAAGAAGTTCCACAACGGCATCATCGACGTGATGGTCGCGACCGACGTCGCCGCCCGCGGACTCGACATCCGCGAAGTCGAGGCCGTCTTCAACTACGACGTCCCCGAAAAGGCCGACTACTACGTCCACCGCATCGGCCGCACCGGCCGGATGGGCGATACCGGCTACTCCTTCACGCTCGTCTCGAAGGGCGAGATGAAGGAGATCGAGGAGATCGAACGCATCATCAAGGCGAAGATCAAGAAGCGCGCGATCCCCACCTACGACAAGGTCCTCGACGTCAAGAACGACAAGCTGATCCAGCAGGTCCAGGACCTCGTCGCGAAGGGCGACCTCGACAAGGAATACGCGATCATGAACAAGATGATCGCCTCCAACCTGACGGAAGACCAGATCATCGCCGGCCTGCTCAAGATGGTTGTCCGCGAAAGCACGGTCGAAGCCAACCAGGCCGACATCAACGAGGAATTCGAGGCGAAGAAGTTCGCCTTCGCCGGCGCTCCCGTCGACAACGCCGGGCTCGTCCGGTTCCATCTCAACGTCGGGAAAGTGGACAACCTCGTCGTCTCCGACGTCCTCGACTTCATCTGCGGCAAGGTCAAGCTCCAGCGCCGCGACGTCCAGAACATCGCGATCCTCACCGAGTTCACCTTCTTCAGCGTCCCCGCCGCCGTCAAGGAAGAGGTGTTCGGGAAACTCTCCGGCACCCGCCTGAAAGGCAAGATCGCCAAGTTGTCCCCCTCCAAACCGCTCGGCCGCGAGTGGACGCCCCATCCGCCCCGCGCCTGATTTCCACCCGTTTCCCGACGCTTGGTTGACAAACCCCCGTCATACGTTATAATAGAGTTGACTCAGAGATACGAGAGAGGATAACCCTATGAAAAAACTCGGCGTCATGGTCTGCACCAACTCGGCAATCGACTACATCCCGCACAAGTACAACATCCCGATCATCCGTTCCCGGATCCTCTTCGGCGACCAGGAATTCGTCGACTTCGAAGAATTGACGGCCGACAAGTTCTACGAGATGATCGAACACGATCCCACGCTCTTCCCGCGCACCGCGATGGCCTCGACCGGCGAGATGCTCGCCGCCTACGAGAAGCTCCGCGACGAAGGCTGCGACGAGGTCCTCTTCATCACGATCTCCTCGAAGATGAGCGGCATCTATGAGAACGCGATGATCGCGAAGAAGATGGCCGAAGGCGTGAACGTCACCGTCTTCGACTCGAAGACCGTCGGCTACCTCCAGGTCAAGATGGCCCTCACCGCCTGCGAGATGGCGGAACGCGGAAAATCGCTTGAGGAGATCCTCAAGGAACTCGAGTTCATCCGCGACCACAACCACATCTATTTCGCCGTCGCCGACCTCAAGTTCCTCGTCAAGAACGGCCGCCTCTCGAACGCCGCCGGCTTCATCGCCGACGTCCTCAAGATCAAACCCCTGCTCGAGATCGACAAGAACGGCGCCGTCGTCACCGTCGAGAAGATCCGCACGTTCTCGCGCGCCGTCGACCGCGTCATCGAGAAGTTCCTCGAAGAGACCGAAGGCCAGGACGTCGAACCGTTCATCATCCATGCCAGAAATCCCGAGACCGTCGCCTATCTGCGTGAGAAGGTGCTCGCGGTCAGGCCGCAGTACAAGGAAATCAAGGACTACCTCCTGACACCCGCCGTCGGCGCCCATTGCGGTCCGAAGGCGATCACGATCGGATACGTCCTGAAACACTAGGCCCGAAGATGATCTCAAGCGACATCATCCGCGGGCACATCGACACGATCATCCTGAAACTGCTCGCGGAACGCGACATGTACGGCTATGAGCTCGCCGGTGAGATCAAGACCCGCACGTCGAACTTGTTCGACATCAAGGAAGCGACGCTCTATTCCGTCGTCCAGCGGCTCGAGTCGCGCGAACTGATCACTTCGTACACCGGAGCGAAGACCCACGGCGGACAGCGCCGGTATTACAAAATCACGCCGCTCGGAAAAGCGTACTACCGGGAGACGATCGCCGAATGGAAGGTCCTGCAGGACATCATGCGCGCGATCATGGGAGACGACATCCGATGAACAAGATCAAGAAGTTCGTATCGAAACTCCTCAAGGGTTATTTCAACGAACAGGACAAGCGCGAGCTGATCGACATCCTGTCGACCTCGCTGCAGGAAAAGGTCGACGACCTCGTCGAGCAAGGCACGCCCGTCGACGCCGCGATCTCGCGGTCGATCCAGGAATTCGGCTCGACCGACGACGTCCTCCAGGCATTCCCCGGGCAATCGGCCGAACTGCATCAGAACCTGGTCCGCAAACGCCGGTCGAATTTCCTCTTCTCGCTTTTCGGCTACGCCTTGATCGTCGGTCTGTCGCTCTTCATCAACCTGTGGTTCAAAAGCTTCTTCGGCGACTTCCTCTGGGCAGTCGTCGTCGCCATCGGTGCGCTCTTCTGGCCCGCGGCGATGTATTATCTCTATCGCATCGTCAAAAAATAGACTTGTCCGCAAGTCTGTTTTTTTCGAGAAGGAGGTGAAGACATGGCTCTTCGCAAAACCGTCACGCTCGCCGTCCTGATCGCCGTCTCGATCGTGCTGTCGATCGTCGAGTCGATGATCTCGGCCTTCGTCTTCATCATCCCCGGCGTCAAGCTCGGACTCGCCAACATCGTCACCCTGATCGTCCTTTACATCTACGGACCGAAGGAGGCCGGCGTCGTCGCCTTCCTGCGGATCATCCTCGTGATCCTGATCTCGCCGGTCGCCGGCGGCGGGCTCTTCTCGCCCGCCTCGTTCATGAGTTTCGCCGGCGGCGCGCTCGCCTACGCGGCGATGCTCGCGATGAAGGGATTCCGGCGCTTCTCGATCCTGAGCGTCTCGGTCGCCGGATCGCTCTTCCACATGGTCGGACAGATCGGC
The DNA here is from genome assembly GCA_903844055.1 of uncultured bacterium. Taxonomy (GTDB): domain Bacteria; phylum Bacillota_I; class Bacilli_A; order Izemoplasmatales; family Hujiaoplasmataceae; genus UBA12489. Next base: position 10,234 of record CAIMSF010000094.1, on the reverse strand, counting down.
GCGGCGATCGTCGTCCTCGAGACCGCGGCGCTCATCTACTACCTGCCCTACATGATCCTGCTCGCCGTCCCGACCGGCGTCTTCACCGGACTCGTCGGAAAGAAACTCGTGACCGTCTTCGAGAACCGCGCAGCGGGCAACATCGAAGATTGATGCGGCCATCAAAAAACAGGTCGGCTCCGATGCGATTCGGAAGCCAACCTGTTTTTTGATGGATCCGGCGGGTTCAGCGCGGAGTCGCGGAAATGTCCCTTGAGGCGGCCTTGTCCAGATACATGCGCTGATCGGCGACATGCATGAGCGACGCCAGGTCCACGCCATCCTCCGGATAACTGCCGAAACCGATCGCGAACCGAAGCGCGAAGGGAACCGGTCCGAGGGTGATCGGATGATCATCAAAATACGTGCGGAGGCGCGCCGCATAGCGTTCGCCCGCTTGACGGTCGAACCCCGGCAGGAGAAGGGTGAACTCGTCGCCGCCGACGCGGGCGAACACCATCCCGTCCACCGGGTTCGCGCGGACGCCGTCGGCGAACGCGCGCAGACATTCGTCGCCGACGTCGTGGCCGTAGGTATCGTTGATCGTCTTGAAATGGTTGAGGTCGATCGATCCGAGCACGAGCGTCGATTGATCCCTTTCGGCTTTTTGGATCGCCGCCTTCGCCAACTCCTTGTGATGGCGGCGCGAGGTGGCCTGCGTCAGTTCGTCGAAACGGATCGGCTGCATCGCCTTTTCGTAGAGGTTGTGGATCGAGATGATGATCTCGAGCTGCTTGGCAAGCTGGCTGAGCATCGTACGGTCGTTGTCGCCGAAGACGTCGCGCGATTCGAAATTGTCGATGTTGATGGTGCCGAAGAAGACGCCGTCCGACTTGAACGAGCATGTCAGGATCGACTGGGCGACCAGGGCCCCGTGGGTCTTGAACTGCTCGAACTTGTCGTTGGGCAGATGCGCGGCGTCGAAGATCTCCAGATCGCGGATGATCGCCGGTTCGAACAGGTTCTCCTGCTTGGACTGGAACAAATCCTTGCGGTCGAGGGTGATCGTCTTGAGCCCCTCCAGATGGTATCCGGTCGCGGCGCGGAAGTGCATCTTGTCGTTCTCCAGGGTCAGGATGCTGCCGGCCTGCCCGGCCGGGATCAGCTTGATGGCTTCGTCGAGGACCAGCTGCAGCACGTCGTCGAGCCGGTCGTTCTTGAGGATCTCCGTCGTCGTCAGCATCATCGCGTCCATCACCAGCTGGCTCGAGACCAGCTCGTCGTTCAACCGCTTGAGTTCGTCGAGTCCGTCTTCGCGCTTGCGCGCCTCGTCGTCGCGCGACCGCATCATGTCGATGCGGTTCTGATGCGACTGGAAGTTCAGCGTGGCGTAGAGGTACGAGAGGATGTTAATCATGAAGCCGAACCGCATCGCGGCGATCGCCACGGAGGAGAAGCCGTGATAAAACACAATCAGCGCCAGGAATGCGACGAGGCCGAACGCGAACACCGCGACGCGGTGCCTTTGCGGGTAGATCTGGATGAAACCGACGGCGAAGACGGCGATCAGATAGGACTCGATGCCGTTCGAATATCCCTGATAGATCGACGTGACCGCCAGACCGACCAGGATGATGATATACGGATACAGCCGGAGGATGCCGTTCCAGATCCGGGATCGGGACTCGAATTGGGAGCGGTAGAGCACGATGAAGACGACGAACAGCACTTCCATGAGCGCCGCCGTATAGAGGAACATCGACCGCATCCCGACGCTGTCCTCGGAGATCAGGAAGAACGAGACGAATTCGACGATGCCGAGCAGCGATGCGGAAAGCAACCCCATCATCACATTGTACGGATGCGTGGTGGGTCGGTTGGACATCGTTCTGAAATCTTCGGCGAGGCGCTTGATGAATCCGCTCTTGACTGCCATGCGTCCGGTTCCTTTCCGTGGTCGGGATCCGCTTTGTCGAATGACCCGGGGAAATGCTTTGATGTTCTTATTATATCCGATTTGACGATGAATGTACACGAATGCCCATCAAGACCGCTCCATCAAAAGCGGAACTCGCAAATTCCGCCGAAATCCCCGGTGAATCGTTGAGCTGAGCAATTGATCGAAGAAGAGACTGATGTCATCCGAAATCCGGACCGAGCTGTCGTATCACCGCCCGTCCGGTTCGTACGCGGGACGGTGGCGCGTTACGTCGGGTCTTTATCGAGCGGAGAACGATTCATAGGCGTTTTCATGTGATAAGACTGAGTGTACCCATAACATTCGCAAAACAACCTTCGACCGACATAATTCTGAAAGTCGGGGAATCTCCGTCGATAATATGCGTCCCAATAGCTCATCATTCTCGAGAAGCTTTTATATGTCGAATCTTTGTTTACCCGACAGAACGCTTTGAAATCATCGTTGTTTCGATCGTATAGATGTTTGTAAATGATCTCCAGGATTTCAACTACATATTCATCGCTCAGTTTGACGATGAAGGGTATCTCCCAGTCTTTGATTTCGCCATTCAAGATTCTCCGAAGGTATTTTTCTCTAACAAACCCATCCGCGCTGCGTGTATAAAAACAGGACAGGATGTCTATTTGGATTTCATCCAGCATGCCGATGGCTTCATCATCCGGCTCAAGACGATAGATTCTATCTGGAAAGTTGATCACGCGGCGATCGAGTTGATATTCATTGATGCCATACCACTGGTCCTCATGTCCATGCATGGTTTTTTGAGGAAGGATACTGACCACCGTCTGAACGTGTTGATGAAGTTCGTCTGGAAACATGTCGAACAACATAGTCACGCACCTCCGCGCAAACGCCTTGGACTTTCGACGCGATTCCCCTCGGTTCAAATCAAAAAATTTCATGCATGATGTTCGGGGGTGGAACTGGGTTTGGCTGATCTTTCAAATAAGAATCCATTCGGTCCTTGCACGGATTGTCAGTTCAGCCATTGATACACGAACGGAGCGATGCCGGCCGAGGTTTCCACCGTGCCGTCGGAAAGGTACCAGATCGCTTCGAGCCCGTCGGTGGCGTCGACGAACGCGATGCCCTCCGCGACCGTCATCAGGAAGATCGCCGTCGAGTAGACGTCGCCTTTCGCGCCGTCCTCGAGGATGATCGTGACCGCCATCGCCTCGCCGCCCGGCCGGTTCGTGCGCGGGTCGACGATGTGATGGTAGACGAGGTTGTCGGACGCGCCGCGGAAGAAGCGCTGGTAGGTCCCGGAGGTGACGACCGAGACGTCCCCCTCGATCTGCAGGTAGACGTAGTAGGAACCCGGCAAGGCCGGCTGGAGCGAGGGGGTCGTGAGCGCGACGTAGAAGAGGCCGGTGTCGTTGTTGGGGTTCGTGCCGCCCGTCTTGATGTTGGAGTTGCCGGAGTTCAGGATATAGGTGACGCCTCGCGCGTCGAGGTAGTCGGTGATCACTTCGGAGACATAACCCTTGCCGAACCCGCCGAGGTCGAGGCTCATGCCGGCTTTCGCGAAGGCGACGGTATGCAGGACGGGATCGAGGACGACGTCCTCCAGATCGGTGTTGAAGGGACCGGAGAGCGTCTCGGATGATGGCACCGGGCACGAGAAGACGCCGATGCCGGTCTCCACGCACTGGTCGCTTTCACGGGCGTCGTGCCAGATCGAGAGGACGGGACCGAGCGCGGGATTGAAGAGCGGTACGCCGCCCATGACGATGTCGTCGGAGGCTTCGAGGGCGAAGGCGATCGCGTCGTAGAACGCCGGATCGACGGCCGTCGGGGTCGTCCCCGCGAGGTTGATCGACATCACGTTTTGGATGCCGTCGTAGAGGTGGTACTTGTCGAACCACCGGTGGTAGCGTGCGAGGATCGACTCGACCTCCGAAAACAGGTCCGGGATGTCGTAGGCATCGTCCTCGGTCACGTAGAGCGTGAGCGAGATCGTCGTGTCGAAATAGACGCTCCACGGCCGCGAACACAGGAAAACGCCGTCGACCTTGCCTTCGATGCAATACGTCTCATTCGGATTTTCGAAATTGCCGCAGCCCACGAGGCCGGCCGCAAGCAGAAGCAAAAGACTCAGCAGAAGCAGTTTTTTCATGTCGTTTCACCGCGTTCCATTATACCAAATTTGCGTTCCGCCGTAAAACTATTTCTCGGGAAACGCGCCGAAGGTGTATAATAAGGTTGATTCCGAGGAAGGAGGAACCCCATGAAACGAAACGATCTGATCTTCATCGGCGCGACCCTTCTCGTCGGACTTCTGGCGCTGTTCGGGTTCCGTCTCGCCGAACGGCTCTCCGCCACCGGGAACGTCTTCGCCCAAGTGTATTACAAGGACGAACTGATCCTGATGATCGACCTCGACACCAAATCCTACACCTTGTACGAGACCGCCTACAAGGACCTCGTCAACGTCGACTACGCGGCCGAGGGGACCTTCTACGTTCCCGGAACGACCACCCTCGAGCCGGCGGACGACGACCGCGGGATCATGGGCGTCAAGCTCCTCGTCGCCGACGGGAAGATCTCCGTCGTCTACCAGGAAAGTCCGAAGGACCTCTGCGAATACCAGGCGCCGACCGATTCCGCGCTGTCCCCGCTCGTGTGTCTTCCCAACGAGCTCGTCGTCATGATCAAGACCGATATGGACGAAGGCGATTTCGTGCCCGACGTCGTGATGGAGTGAACCCATGTTCGACCCGGCCGTCTTCGCGCTCCTGCGCATCCTCCTGTTCTTCGCGGTGACGCCGTTCGTCTACCGCACCCTCCAGTCCCTCGACCTATCCCGTCTCTTCAAGAACGACGATCCGAGACAGATCCGGTTCGTCCTGATCGTGGTCAGCTTCATCGCGGGCTACCTCTTCGTCGACGCCGTCGTGTCCCTCTTCGAAAACCTCAACGCTTTTCTCGGATAAATAACGTGCGCTTCGTCCGGATAACGGGCGAAGCGCTTTTCATTCATATTCGATGGACGTGTCGATCAATGTCCAGTCGACGGAAGACGAGGTCATCCGGGCAAGGCGTTCGACGACCGAAGAGGCATCCTTCGCCCGGACCCGGCAGCGGATCTCCGCGGGGTCGCCGTAGACGCAGCCGACCACCTTGGCGAGGGCGCGGAGTTCGTGCTCGACGGCGCCGATGAACGGTGCCCGAATCCTCGCCGCGTAGGTTTCGTAGACGGTCGGATCGACCGGTTCGGCTTTCGCGAGCGCGGCCCTGACGGCGCCGCCATAGGCGCGCGCAAGGCCGCCGGCACCGAGTTTGACGCCGCCGTAGTAGCGGACCACGACGGCCGCGACGTCGGTATATCCGCCCTTTCGAATCGCCTCGAGCATCGGCGTGCCGGCCGTCCCGCCCGGTTCGCCGTCGTCGGCGGCGCGGTACGTCCCGGCATCGGGGCCAAGGACATAGGCGAAGCAATGGTGGGTCGCGTCGGGATGAAGCCGCCTGGCCTCGGCCAAAAGCGCGCCGGCCTGGGCGGCGTCGCGGACGCGCGTCAGATACACGATGAAACGGGATTTCGAAACGACCGATTCGAGCGAGACGGGAGCTTTGACGGAACGCATGCGGATCACCGCCCCAATTATAGCACAGAGCGGATAAAAGCATAGAAATAAGCGGTGCCGCATGGTATAATAATGCCGGTGATTTGCCATGCAAGACGATCTGGAAACAGGCAAAAAGGTCCTTCGGACACTCAATGAAAACGGGCATCAGGCATACTTCGTGGGCGGGTTCGTCCGCGACTTTTTGCTTGGCGGGCGATCCTCGGACATCGACATCACGACGTCCGCGACGCCCGACGAGGTCACCCGCCTGTTCCCGGGGACGAAGGCGACCGGCGTCAAATACGGCACCGTCACGGTCTTCCTCGACCAGCACTCCTTCGAAGTCACGACCTTCCGGACGGACGGGGAGTCGAAGGATGCGCGCCATCCCGACGAAGTCGGCTTCACCCGCTCGCTGGAAATCGACCTCGAACGCCGCGACTTCACGGTGAACGCCCTCGCGATGGACGCCGACGGGACGATCCGCGACCTCTTCGGCGGCCGCGCCGACCTCGAAAACAAGATCCTCCGCGCCATCGGCGATCCCGAACGGCGCTTCCGGGAAGACGCGCTGCGCATCCTGCGGGCGTTCCGATTCGTCGCGAAGCTCGACTTCACGATCGAACCATCGACCTTCGCCGGCATCCGCGCCCACCGCGACCTGCTCGAGGGCGTCTCCGGGGAACGCGTCCTGACCGAACTCAAGTATATCGTCCGCAGCCCGTACGCCGCGAAAGCCTACGCCGCGATGGCCGCTTCCGGCGTCCTCGACTACCTCTCGCCGATCTCCGCCGGGGTCCGTTTCCTCGCGGTCCGCGGTCCCTTCAAGCTGTCCTTCGAGGAATTCGCCGCGCTCTGCTTCATGCTCGGCGACAAGAAGATCCCCCCCCATTGGCGGTTCTCGAACCGCGAGCGGGAGGCGATCCGGAAGATCATGGATCTCGCTGACGTCACCGAAGCCGATCCCTTCGACGTCCTGCTCGTCTATGTGAACGGTCTCGACCTTTGCCTGGCGGCGAACGCCGTGAACCGAGCGATCGATCCTGCCCGTGACCAGGAGGACGCGATCCGCGCGATGCACGCCGCGCTGCCGATCCACAAGACGTGCGAACTCGCCTTCAAGGGCGACGACATCCTCGCCTCGACGCCGCTTCGCGACGCCCGCGTGATCGGCGGGATCATCGACGATCTGATCTACCAGGTCATCACCGGACGGCTTCAAAACGAGTACACGCAACTGCGCGAACATACGCTATCGCTGATTCGGCGGATGGGAGAACGACATGATGGACGAAACTAGGAAATTTTTCTGCTACCTCGACGAATTCGACGAACTGACGATCATCGTCCCGCTCAAGAACTACCGCGACAACAACTCCTACAAACTCGTCGGCACGGACGAGACCGTCGACCTCGTCGTCGTCGAGAAGATCAATCTCGGCGTCGAGGTCAAGCTCGTGTGCGCCTTTTCCGCCTACATCGCGCTCAACCAGGTCTACCACATCGTCGACATGGACGGCGTCACCTCCGAACTCTACACCGGCAAGATCGTCCGCACCGATTTGTTCGACAACATCTACGCCTACAAGAAGAACGACCTCGGCTTCACCTACGCCCCGGAGTCGACGAAGTTCAAGATCTGGACCCCCGTGGCGAAGAAGGTCACCCTCGAACTCGTCGCCCCCGACGGGAAGACGACGTTCCACGACGTCCCCTACCGCAACCAGGGCGTCTGGCGGCTCGTCGTCGAAGGCGACCTCGACCGCTACCGCTACCGCTACCGCGTCTACGTGAACGGCATGGAGAAAATCGTGAACGACCCCTACGCGATCGCCTCCGACGCCAACGGGAACTACAGCTTCGTCGTCGACAAGTCCAAGTTCGTCAAGATGGAACACGATTTCAAGTTCTCCGGCGACCCGCTCGAGGCGATCGTCTACGAGGCGAGCGTGCGCGACTTCACGATCGACCCCGCGATCAAGGCCAAGCATCCCGGCAAGTTCCTCGGGCTCGCCGAAAGCGGCCTCAAAACCCCCGCGGGCAACCCCGCCGGGCTCGACTACCTCGCCTCGCTCGGGATCACCCACGTCCAGCTGATGCCGTTCTTCGATTTCGACGGGATCGACGAGAACCGTCCCGACGACGACTACAACTGGGGGTACAATCCCCAGCAGTACAATGTCCCGGAAGGCTGGTTTTCGACCGATCCGAACGACCCCTACGCGCGGATCGACGAACTCAAGACGATGATCGACGCGCTGCACGCCAAGAACGTCGGCGTGATCATGGACGTCGTGTACAACCACGTCTTCGACCAGTATGGCTTCCCCTTCGAGATCCTCGTCCCCGGCTACGCCTACCACGTCGACCGGCAGGGGATCCACACGAACGTCTCCGGATGCAAGAACGACCTCGCCACCCACCGCAAGATGGTCCGCAAGCTGATCATCGATTCCGCCTTGTACTGGGCGACCGAATACAAGGTTGACGGCTTCCGCTTCGACCTCATGGGGCTGATCGACGTCGAGACGATGAACGAGCTGCGCCAGGAACTCCACGAACTCGACGACCGCATCCTCGTCTACGGCGAGGGCTGGAAGATGTATTCCTCGAACATGGCCGACCGGATGGCGCACATGATGAACAAGAACGTCATCTACACGATCGGCTTCTTCAACGACCGTTTCCGCGAGACGGTCAAGGGCAAGACCTTCGATCCGAAGGTCCCCGGATTCGCCACCGGCGATCCGGCCGATTTCAAGATGGTGAAGGAAATGCTCCTCGGCAGCGCCGCCAACCGCTTCATGTTCAAATATGCCTCGCAGTCCGTCAACTACGTGGAATGCCACGACAACCTCACCTTCTTCGACAAGTGCCTGTCGATCACCGACGACGTCGAAAAGATCAAGCGCTGGGAGATGCTGGCGACCGCGATGGTCCTGTTCGCCCAGGGGATGCCCTTCATCCACTCCGGCCAGGAGTTCTTCCGGACCAAGGACGAGGACGAGAACTCCTTCGAATCGGGCGACGGCGTCAATCGGATCGACTGGGTCCGGATGGACGAGAACAAGGATGCCGTCGCGTTTTTCCGGGAGTGCGCGAACATCAGAAGGAACAACGCGTGCTTCCGCCTCAAGGCGAGCTCGGAACTGCTTCAGAACGCCGAGGTGATCGCCCTCAAGTCGCAGTCGGTCCTGTATTCCCTGAACGCCGGCGCGAACCTCCTGATCGTCTTCAAGCCGCTTCCCGATCCGGAAACGGTCGTCATCCCCGACGGCTACCGGCTGATCCTCGGAAGCGAACCCGTCGAAATCCATGCGGCCGCGGGAACCTACGGACTCCGCCAGGTCGGAACCTACGTCTTCCAGAAACGAGATGAATGAGATGAATTACGAAATCGGTCAGAAGGTCGACTTCTTCGGGAAGGTCGAAGCCCTCAATCCGTCGACGTACGACACGGTCGCGATCAACGTCGAAACCGAAGCCAGGGAAAAGGTCGTCGTGCGCATCCCCGCACAGGCTCCCGTGCAGCTGAACAAGCTCTACTGGTTCGAATGCGTCGCGATCAACTTCAAGGAGAAGGTCCATCTGCGCGCCGACGTCTTCCTCCCGCTCGCCGAGAAGAAAGTCGACGACGACGTCAAGGAACGGCTCTTCCGCACCTTCTATCAATACGCGCCCGTGAACCTGCGCGAGATCCGCGAGGCGATCGAATCGCGCCTCGCGAAGATCGAGAACCCGGTGATCGGCGCGATCACCCGCGACCTCTACGACAAGTATTCCGAGGATTTCTACCTCTATCCGGCCGCGACCAAGTTCCACCACGCCTACATCTCCGGTCTCGCCTACCATACCGCCTCGATGCTCAAGCTGGCGGACGGATTCCTCGCCGTCTATCCGTTCTTGAACGTCGACCTCGTCTACGCCGGGATCATCCTCCACGACCTCACGAAGACGCTTGAGTTCGATTCCTACGAAGGCAGCGAGTATACGATCCAGGGCAAGCTGATCGGCCACATCTCGCTCACCACGAACGAGATCGCCCTCTGCGCCGTCCGCCTCGGCTATCAGGACGCCGAGGAGACGATGCTGCTCGAACACATCATCCTCTCGCACCACTACTACGGCAACTTCGGTTCGCCGAAGCGGCCCGCGCTCGCCGAGGCGCTCGTGATCCATCTCGTCGACAACGTCGACTCGAAGGTCACGGTCGTCGGCGAGGAGCTCGCGAGGACCCCCGCGGCCGGTTTCACCGAACCGATCGGCGTGCTCGACAAGGAACGCTATTTCAAACACAAGCTGTCGAAATAGGGTGCGTTCCGTCAGACGTCGTACCCTGTCATAGAACCACGATCCTTGCGAAAGGAGAGACCATGGACGCGATCAGAAGCGAGGAACTGAAACGGATGCGACAGGCGACGCGCGAGGCGAACCTGGCCTTCGTGCCCGGCCCCGGCCGGCCGATCTCCCGCCTGGAAGACGAATGGGGCCGATATAAGTACGCCGTCCTCGAATGTTCGCCGCGCGCTTATGACGCGATCCGCGAACTCTTGAAGGACAAGGACGAATATCCGGTCGACGCGTTCTATCGGCTCGTCGACGAAGCCGCGGCCGTATCTCCGGCCGCCTCGGTGCGGGCGAACGCCGCCCAGCACGTCTGGGGTCATTTCAAGAAACGCGTGCCTGATGCCGAAAAGAAGGAGTTCGT
>CAIMSF010000093.1 GCA_903844055.1 uncultured bacterium | reverse complement strand
GGTCCGGGTCGACGTTCCTCCCTATCCTGAGAAGCAGATCGCGAAATTCGCGGAGAACATCAAACTTTACCAGCAGAATGTCGTCCTGATGTTCTAGAAATCGAATCCGGGTGCGCAAAACCGCGCACCCGTTTTTTCGCCCATTAAATTCATCGAATCGTGTTCCAGCGACATAAAACCGTTTTCACATGCGGCCGTATATGATACAATATCAAGTGATGTCTTCCATCCTGGGGTATGCCATGAAGAAAGTCTTCGTCCTGATTACGCTGTCGCTCTTCCTGTTCGCGCTCGCCGGCTGCGATTTTTTACCGACGTTTTCAACGAGCGCGACCACGACGACCGGCACGGACACGGAACCCGAAACGACGACCGGCACGACCCTTTTCGATCCGCGGCCGGCCGCCATCGAGGCCGAGTTCGCTCGAATCGAACCGCTGATCCCGGCGGCGATCGTCGCCGACCGGGCGCTGCCCGCCCCGACCGATCCGGCGATCACCGTCGAGTATTCGATCGACGGTTCCCCGATCGGGATGACCCTCGTGTACCAAGCGCCTCCGATCGATACGGAACTGACGCTTTCGGTCGCGCTCACCTACGGCGATCTCGTCGTCGTCCGGACCTACGCGGTCATCCAGATCCGCGACCTCAACGCCTACCAGAATTATCTGAGAGAACTCGGATTCGCCGAAATCGAAGCGCTGATCGACGCCGGACTTCCGGATGAAGCCAAGTCAGACTTCACGATGCCCGTCATCTCCTACAACAACGCCGAGATCAGCTACACGGTTCCGATCTCGCGCATCTATCACGGCCGTTTCATCTTCACCTTCCCGACCGTCGATACGCCCCTCGTAATCACCTCGCGCGTCATCTATATGGGTCAAACGCGGTATTTCGACCACGAACTCACCCTGAAGGGGTTCTCGTCGTTATCCCGGATTCCCGAGCTCCACATCCTCACCAACGGCAACCAGGAGGTCACGACCAAGGATTACTACATCGGCGGCGTCGCCACCCTGGTCACCTACGACGAGAACAACGTCGCGCACACCGTGTTCTCCAACCGCACCCTGGAAATCCGGCTGCGCGGCAACTCGACCCTGTGGATGCCCAAGCGGCCGTACAAGATCAAATTCACGAACAAGACCGCCCTGCTCACGACGTACGAGGCGAAGGACTGGGTCCTCCTCGCGAACTTCGCAGACCAGACCCTGATCCGCAACAAGCTCGCCTTCGACCTCGCCGCGACGATGGGGATGCCCTATACTCCCTCCGCCAACTTCGTCGACGTCTACATGAACAACCAGTACATCGGCAACTACATGGTCACCGACCAGATCGAAGTCTCGTCCGTCCGCGTCGACATCGAAGAGAATTCGTCGGCCGCCGATACGGGATATCTGCTCGAGTGGGACCAGCGGCAATTCGATCCCTGGCAGGCCGACGGCGAGGAAGGCGTCGCCTGGTTCAACATCTACGGCATCGCCTTTGTGATCAAGTCGCCGCAGACCGACGGGTTCTATTACAACCAAAACCAGTTCAACTACATCTACGACTACATCCTGAGCGTTCACATGGCCCTCAAGAACAGGCAGAACTACACTGGGCTGATCGACGAAGCTTCGTTTATCGACTGGTTCATCGTCGAAGAAGTGTTCAAGAACGTCGACTCCGGATATTCCTCGAACTTCTATTACAAGGACAAGGGCGGCTTGTTGAAGATGGGGCCGGTCTGGGACTTCGACCTCTCGTCGACGAACCCGGGCCACCTCGACTATGAAAACCGCATGCCGCCGGGATGGTACACCTCGCAGCAGTACAAGAACGTCTGGTTCTATTACCTGATGAAATACGACGGATTCCGCCAACATCTGAAAGAACGTTGGAACGAGGTCTACGAAGACGTGGTCGCGATGAAGGAGTCGGTCTATCCGGAGTCGGATGCGATCGCGCATTCCCGCTACCGCAATTTCCAGACCTGGGACATCATCGGGAAGAACTACGAATGGTACACCTCGACGGAGGTCTACGAAGCCAAAACCTATGAAGCGCAACTCGCCCTCCTGTACGACTGGCTCGAGGCCAGGATCGCCTGGATGGACGAAGCGATCAACGATCCGGATTTCGTTTGATCGCGCTTTTCCGATGCATTTCGTGTTATAATGGTTGCAAGCGTTTTCAATCGCTGTCTTGGTTGACAAGGCCGATGACCGGTGCTATTATGTAACGCGACAACTCCGAACGCGGATACGGTGGGGGAACCGAATCGCAACTGGGGTGAATCTTCCGTAAAGGAAGAAGGGACGCTTGGAGTCCCCAACCCGTCAGCTAACCTCATAGGAGCGATCCAAGCGTGTGTAAGGGACCGATCGACCTTCCATGCGCTTTTTGTTTTGCCAAATGAGGACGCCCTTGACCGGACGGCGCCCAACATCCTCTGGAGAGTACAAAAGAAGAACATGGACGTTTTGCTCAAGCTTGGAATCCTGCTCATCGTCGGCGTCATCGGCGGCCGTGCCGCACGCGCCCTCAAACTCCCGAACGTTTCGGGATACCTCATCGCCGGCGTGCTCGTCGGTCCCTCCCTCATCGGCATCGTCAACACCACCGACCTTACGAGTTTCACCGTCATTTCGGAAATCGCCCTCGCCGTCATCGCCTTCTCGATCGGCAGCGAGTTCGTCCTGAGCGATCTCAAGAAGCTCGGCAAGCGCGTCATCATCATCACCCTCGCGCAAGCGTCGGGCGCGGTGCTCCTCGTCTTCTCCGTCATGTACTTCATCTTCCGCCAGGACTTCGCCTTCTCGATCGTCATCGCCTCGATGTCGGCCGCGACAGCACCCGCCGCGACGATGCTCGTGGTCCGGCAGTTCAACGCCGACGGCCCGCTGGTTCGGACGATGCTTCCGGTCGTCGCGCTCGACGACATCTACGGCATCATGGCGTTCGGCATCGCCCTGCCGCTCGCCAAGCTGTCGATCAGCACCGAAGCCATCCCGGTCTGGACGATGATCCTCGATCCGTTCATCGAGATCGGCGGATCGCTCGCGATCGGCGCGGTGCTCGGCTTCGTCCTTTCGTTCATCACGAAACGCGCGAAGAACCGCGATGAGATGAAGGTCATCTCGATCGCCGCGGTCGTCATCGCCATCGGCCTCTCGAAGCTTTTGGGACTCTCCTCGCTCTTGATGAGCATCATGATGGGAACGATCCTCGCCAACACCAACCGGAAATCCAACCGCGTGTTCGAAGCGGTCGACGAATTCATCACCCCGTTCTACGTGCTGTTCTTCACCGTGGCGGGCGCCGGACTCGAACTCGGCGTCATCAAGACGGTCGGCGTCATGGGCATCTTCTACGTCTTCGCCCGCGGGTTCGGCAAGTGGCTCGGCGCCTTCATCAGCGCCCGCGCGACAAACGCCGACAAGGCGGTCCAGAAGTATCTCGGCCTGACGCTCTTGCCGCAGGGCGGGATCTCGATCGGTCTTTCGATCATCGTGCGCCAGGAACTTCCCGTCTATGCGCTTGCGATCACGACGATCATCATGTTCTCGATCCTCATCTATGAAACCTCCGGTCCGATTTTCGCGAAGATCGCGATCTCGAAGGCCGGCGAAATCAACGGTATGGCTGTTCCCGCCGAAGCGAGTCAATCGCCGGCGGCGTCCCACTAAGGAAGGATGATCCCATGAACGCACTCTTCATCGTACTGAACAAGACCGATTATCTCGACGACATCCTCAAGACGCTCGTGGAAATGGGCGTCGGCGGCGCCACCATCCTGGAATCGCAGGGCATGGCCCGCGCGATCGTCCATGGCGGCTACGACCACATCCCGCTGTTCGGCTCCCTCAAGCTGCTGGTCGGCGACGAGCATCCCTACAACAAGACGATCTTCACCGTGATCGAGAACGACGAGATCGTCGATCTCGTCGCGGCGAAGCTGCGCGAGGTCATCGACGAGCGCGACAAGCCGAACTCGGGGTTCATGTTCACGGTCCCGGTCGGCCATATCATCCCGTTCAACGGCAAGAACCCGCGCAAGTAATCGAAGCGCCCGGAGGATTTTTCTCCGGGCTTTTCATTCGAGACGACGAAAAAAGCGGACCGCAGTCCGCTTTGATTCATCATGGTGGAGAGGGACGGTTTCGAACCGCCGAACCCAAAGGGAGCAGATTTACAGTCTGCCGCGTTTAGCCTCTTCGCTACCTCTCCGTATGCCGTCTTTTGTTCGGCTACTACATTATATCAAATCGGTTTTTAAAATGCAAGAACTAAAAACCCGCAAAACCAAGCCTGTTTCCGATTCCGCTTTTTCGGCTTGGATGCGCGCTCCTTGCGTGGTATAATGGAACCATCCAGTCCCCTTCGGAGGTAACCTATGCGGATCGCCTTGATCGCCCATGACAAGAAAAAGCAGGAAATGATCGACTTCGCCAAAAAATACGTGGCGGTCCTGAAAAACCACCGGCTGTTCGCGACCGGCACGACCGGCAGGATGATCATCGAGGCCACCGGCCTCGACATCCATTGCTTCCGCTCCGGACCGCTCGGCGGCGACCAGGAGATCGGCGCCCGGATCGCCAACGGCGAGATCGACCTCATCTTCTTCTTCCGCGACCCGCTCACCGCACAGCCGCACGAGCCCGACGTCTCCGCGCTCCTGCGTCTCTCCGACGTCTATCGGATTCCGCTTGCGACCAACGCATCGACCGCCGAACTGATCGTCCACGCGATGATGTGACGCCGAACCCGTCAAATGAAACACATCGACCCCGCCATGGGATCGATGTGTTTTTTTCATTTCGCGGGGCGTGAGGCGATCACGAGCGGAACGAGCATCTCGTCCTTCAGGATGCCGGCGTGCTGTCCGCGGAAATATCCCGGGAAGCGGCGGAAGGCGAAGAAGTAATGCTCGATGGCGACGGCGATGAAATCACCGACGAAGGAATCGAACTCGGGATGCTTGAGGCCTTCCCCGAACAGGTTGTTCTTGACGAGGTCGGCGGACCGGTACAAGGCGAAGTAGTCGCGGAAGTAATGGTTGAAGAGCGTCCGGAAAGCCTCTTCTTGGCCCGCCTTGACGAAGAACGCGGCGGCCCTTGTCTCGATCGAGGGGAGCCGTTCGCACAGCGCCAGAAGGTCGGGATAGTCGTCCAGGACGATCGGACAGACGTCGACCTGTCCATGGTCGGCGATCAGGATCACGACGGCATCCTCGACTTGGTCGACGAACGCGCCGTACGCGGCGTCGATGCCGCGGACCATCGCGTTCACCTCGACGGAACCGGGGCCGAATTCGTGGGCAAGCGAGTCGACCTTGTCCCAGTAGGCGTAGACGAAGTGCCGGCCGGGTTCGTCGCACGCCGTCTTGACGGCGGCGAGGAGTTTGGCGAAGGTGTCGTGCGCGGGGGTGCGGAACGCCGGGAAGATCTCCGCGGTGGAAACGTCCGGCGCCGCCTTTCGGATCTGGTCGTAGATGGACTCGTAGGGGATGGTGGCGGCGGCGACGGCGTGGCCGATCGCCTCGTCGGTGTAGAAGTCGGTGTCGAGGAACGTGATGACGGTCCGTTGTTCCTTGCGGAACCACTGCGCCCAGCCGAGCCAGCCGGTTTCCAAGGGCGTCTTGCCGGACAGTACGGACGTCGTCGCCGAAACGGTCGTCGAGGGGAAGACGGAGGTGATGCGGCAGCGGCGGTCGCGCACGATGCGCGCCTCGGCGGAAAGATGGCGGTCGACCAGGGCGTCGCCGAGCGCGTCGACGAGGATCAGGACGACGTTGCGCGGCCGCGCCGAAAGGACCTCGTCGAGTTCGGCGAGGGTCGCCTTGTCGGTCGCTGCGCCGTAATGGCGCAGGATCGAGGAGGACACGTTCATGATCGAGCGGGTATAATCCGGGAAACGGATCGGTTTCATCTTTGCACCTTCTACAATCAATTATACCGCGAATTCTTCGGTCTCGGCCGGCATTTTTCGGATTTTCGGGACATACCGCACCTTGCGGTAAAGGTAGCTGCCGACGAAGACGGAAAGGAAGTTCGACAAAAGCATCATCCACCAGACGCCGAGCGTGCCGAGGTCGGTGAGTTCGCTCATCAGATAGACGAGCGGCAGGCGGATCACCCAAAGCCGGATCATCGACAGCCAGAATCCGTACCGCGTCTCGCCGCTTCCCTGGAAGGTCGACAGGAAGGTCTGGTAGACGCCCATGAAGGGCAGACCGAGATGCAAGAGGACCATGTATCGGTCGGCCTCGACGAGGGTCAGCGGGTCGGAGTTCATGATCTCGACGAGCGGGATCCGAAACGGGATGATGAGGGCGGCGCCGATCGACATCATCGCCACGGCGATCGTCATGCCGGTGCGGAACGACGCCCGGGCGCGGGCGACATCCCCCGCGCCGACGTTTTGCGCGATGTAGATGGCGAGGATCGCCGAGACCGAGGAGACCGGGAACATCACGATCGAGTTGATGCGGTTGCCGATCGCGTAGGCGGTCGAGGCATAGGTCCCGTAGGAGAGGACGACGCCGTTCAGGATCACGAATCCGAGCGCCTGTAGCGCCTGGCCGACGGAGGCCGGTACGGCGATCTCGAACAGGTGCCTCATGACCTTGAGGTCGGCGAACCGTTGCTTGAAATCGACCTTCAGACCGGATTTGGACAAGGTCAGGATCAAGAGGAAGGCGGGCAGGCCGACCCAGTTGGCGATCAGGGTGGACAAGCCGGCGCCGATGACGCCCATGTCGAGGACGGAGACCATCCACCACGTCAGGACGATGTTCAAGACGATCTGGAAGGCCGAGACGAGGACCGGCGTCGTCGTGTCGCCGGTCGACTGGCGGATCGCCTGGAAGGCATAGGAGAAGAACAGGATCGGCAGTTCGAAGCTGCGGATCCGAAGATAGCTCACGGCATAATCGAAGTCGGCCCCGGTTGCGCCGATCGCGCGCATCACCCACGGCGCGATCACGTACAGGGTCAGGTTGAAGAAGAGCCCGAGGCCGAGCGCCATCAGGATCAGGTTGCCGGCGTACTTCTTCGCGCTGCCGGGTTCCTTGTGCCCGATGTACTGGCCGATCAGGGCGTTGCCCGCCACGGAAAGACCCATCCCGAAGGAGATGAAGATGAAGAAGAGCGACCAGGTGAGTCCGATGCCGTTTTGCATGTGGGTGGCGTTGGCGATGCCGTCGCTCACATCGACGCCGGGGACCCGTCCGAGGAAGAAAGTGTCGACGAGGTCGTGCACCGTCTTCAGGATGTTGACGAAAAAGACCGGAATGGCCAGTTGGAGCATGCCCTTCCAGATTGGCGTACCCTTCAGAATCATCGTGGTCTTGCGTTCCATTCGTTCCT
>CAIMSF010000092.1 GCA_903844055.1 uncultured bacterium | reverse complement strand
CCGCGATCTTCATCGGCCGGAAGATGAAGCCGTCGACCTCGAGGAGCGCGGAGGAGGGCGTCGAATAGGTCCGTTCGAGTCTGATCGCTTCTTCCGCGGTCGATTTCGTCTTGTCGATCGAGAAGACGTGGACGGCGCCGAGGTCGGTGTCCTGAAGGCCGAGGCCGTAGTCGGCGACGTAGATCAGTCCGTCGCGGACGTAGATGCCGAGCGGTTTGACGAGGACGTCCGCGCCGAAGGCGTAGAGATATCCGCCGTCGGGGCTGAGGACGACCACCCGGTGGTTGCCGGTGTCGGCGACGAACATGTAGTCGTCTTGGTCGATGAAGAGGTCCTTGGCGCCGTCGAAGCCGGTGCCCTGGAGGGTGCCGTCGTCGAGCGCGCGGATCATTCCGACGGCCTCGTAGGCTTCGTTCGTGGTGACGAGCCGGCCGTCGCGGTCGAGCGTGTAGGTCTTGTAGGCGGAGAGCGCCTCGGCCGTGGGGACGCGGGCGGCCGCAAACGCGAAAGTGAGGAGCGTGAGGAGGATCAGCAACATCCATTTTTTGGTTTTCATGTCATTTGATCCCCGAATACGCCATCGTGTTCATGACGCTGTTCTGCAGAATGATGAAGAGGAGGATGTTGGGCGCGAACATGAGCAGGTTCGCCGCCGCCGACATGCCCTGCGCGGCGATCGCCGAGGTGCCCATCGTGAGCGTCGAGAAATAGTACGGAAGGGTCTTCAGGGCTTCGTTCGTGACGTACAGCTCCGAGGTCCCGGAGTTGTTCCAGGCGGCCTGGAAGGCGAGGATCGCGACCGTCGCGAGGGCGGGTTTGACGAGCGGCATGACGACGCTCCGATAGATCTGGAAGTTGTTCGCCCCGTCGATCACGGAGGCTTCGTAGAGTTCGCGCGGCACCTGGTCCATGAACTGCTTGACGAGGAAGACGCCGACCGGCATCGCCAAAAGCGGGAACACGTGGGCCCACATCGTGTCGGTGATGCCGAGGGCGGAGAGGACGATGAAGCGCGGCACCGCGACCGCCACCGGGACGATCATGATCGCGATCTGGTTGATCATGAACATCGTCTCCTTCCCCTTGTATTTGAGGAACGAGAACGAATAGGCGGCGAGCGACCCGATCAGGATCGACAGGAAGATGACGAGCGCCGAGGAGACCAGACTGTTGAAGAAGTACCGCGAGAACGGCACCCCGGTCTGCGAGGCGATCGTGAAGAGGTTCGTGAAGTTGTCGAGGGTGAGCCGCGAGGCGAAGATCCGCGGCGGATAGGCGTAGAGTTCGTCGAGCGGCTTGAAGGCGTGCGAGACGATGAAGATGAGCGGCAACAGCGTGACCGTGAGCATCGGCACGAGGATCAGCAGGAACTTGAGCTGGCTCACGTGGAAGCGGGACGGATTGATCATGGTCCCGAGGAAGCGGGCCTTCCTGTTCTTGCGCATCCGCTTGAAGCGGCGGATCGTCTTCTCGGTCTTGGTCAGGGGGCGTTTTTGACGGTTGTCCATGTCAGCCCCTCCTTTCGCCGAAGAGGCGCGTGGCGACGCGGTTGAAGACGAGCACGACGAGGAGCAGGACGACCGAGATCGCCGAGGCGTAGCCCATCTCGAAGCGGGCGAAGCCGTAGTCGTTCATGTGGTCGACGATCAGCCAGCCGGCGTACTGCGGCGGGGGCACCGACCCCGACAGGGCGGAGGCGAGGCCGGAGGCGTTGAAGGTGCCGACGAGCGCCATCACGGCGCCGAACAGCATCTGCGGCTTCATCGAGGGGATCGTGATGTAGAAGATCTCCTGCCAGCGCGACTTCATCCCGTCGACGTAGGCGGCCTCGTAGAGTTCCTTGTTGACGTTCAGGATGCCCGAGAGCATCGCCAAAAAGCCGACCGACATCGAGGACCAGATGCCCACGAAGATCATGATGCCGAAGATGAACGAGGAGTCCTGGAGCCACTGCACCGGTTCGTTGATGAAACCGAGCGAGAGCAGCCAGTAGTTGAGATAGCCTCGCGCGTCGCCCGAGAAGACGACCTTCCAGATCACCGACATCAGGATGCCGTTGGTGAGCGAGGGCGAATAGAGGATGATCGCGACGATCGTGCGCACCCTGTGGGTCAGCTGCGCGAGCACCCATGCCATGAAGAAGGACAGGGCGTAGCCGCCGGGACCGATGATGAGGGCGTACTTGATCGTCGTGGGCAGCGCGTACTGCATGAAGTCGGCGTCCTGCGTGAACAGGGTCACGTAATTCTCCAGGCCGACCCACGAGGGGAAGTTGATCGTGTCGTAGTAGGTGAAGGAGAGGAACGCGGAGATCGCGATCAGGACCACGACGAACGTGAAGAAGACGGCGTAGTACGGACCGACGAAGAGGTAGGCGGTGTTGAAGCGCTTCTGCTTCGGCTTGAGGGTCTCAGCGGTCATCGGCGTCATACCCCCTTTCGATCCAGCGCGAGATGTTCGACTCCATCGCGACGAGGTATTCGCGCCCGTCCGGACTGGTCGTGGAGACGTATCCGAACTCCTCGAACTTGCGGTTCAGCTCCCGCGTGATGCGCGGGATCGAGGCGTTGATCGCGACCGAGACGTTGTCGAGGTCGATGACGATCTTGTTCCAGATCGAGGACAGTTCGCGTTCGACGATGTACGATCCCGGCGTGATCGCCGGAATGCGGCTCCAGAGCGCCTGGCGGAGCATCTGCCTCTTGATGTCCTCGTCCCAGACGGACGCTTCGAGGGCGTCCATGTTGGCCGACATCACGAGGAACTTCTCGCCTAAGCCGGTCTTGATCTTCTGCATGAAGTCGATCTGCGTCTGCGTCTCGTTCCACCAGCGGATCAGCTGCCAGCCTTCGGCTTTCATCTCCGAGTTGGAAAACAGGATCGAGGCCTTGCCGTAGGTGGTGCCGTAGCGTTCGACCGTGCCGTCCTCGTCAGCGTCCATCCCCGGCATGACCGTGACGCCCCATTGCCCCGACAGCTCCGGCGCGGCGTACTTGAGCGAGAGGTACATGTCGACCGAGGCGATCCCGATCGGCATGTCGCCGGACCGGAAGTGCTCGAAGAAGGACGATACCTGGAGCGGCATGTCGTAGATCGTGAAGAGGTCGGTCATGAAGCGGATCGCCTCGACCGTGGTCGGGTCCTTCAAGGTCGTCTCGATGCCGTTCTCGGTGAAGATCTCGCCGCCCATCTGGTAGATGATCGGGGTCGTGAAGCCGTACCCCTTGAAGGCGTCGGAGCCGCCGAGCGGATGGAAGAAGTTCATCCGGTGGCTCTGCAGGATCGGCAGCATGTCCAAGACGTCCTGCCAGGTGTCGGGGACCGCGAGGTCGAGGTAGTCGAGGATGTCGGTGCGGTAATAGAGGAGGAAGACGGATTGCGTCTCCGGGATCCCGTAGACGCCGTCCTCGAAGATCATCGGGGTGAAGTTGTTCTTGACGTACGAGGCGCTCGCCTCGTCGAAGCCGGGATAGGCCGAAAGGTCCTCGAGCATGCCCCGCAAGGCGTAGGAGTACGGGACCCAGTCGTCGATCGAGAGGACGACGTCGGGGTTGTCGCCGGTGGCGTTGGAGAGGACGATCTTCGACCCGCTCGCGAGCACCGAGCACTTGACCGCGATCCCGGTTTCGTTCGTGAACCGCTGGTCGATCATCGACTGGATGATGTCGAGATAGAGCGTCGACTGGCCGACCCACACCTCAAGCGTCCCTTCCGGGGCGCCGGTATCGTTGTAGCGGGCGTCGAAGAACGAGTACGCGAAGGACAAAAAGCCGTGCCAGAGTTTCGTGAAGAACGAACCGGTCGGTTTCGGCAGCGCCGCGTCCCGGTAGAAATAGAGCTGGTCGACGGAAAGCGGGCTGGAAAGCAGCGCCGCGACGGCGGCGCCGATCAGCTGGTAGGCGGAGCCGCTGCCCTCGGAGAACTGGGCGAGCTTGGAGCCGATCCGGTTGGGGGCTTTCGCGACCCGCCTCAGCTGCTTGGCGGCGACGTTCAAGGTCGAGAGTTCCGGCGCGGCGGCGACTCCCCCGTCGATGGCGGACAACTCCGCGAAGAGCGATTCGAGTTCGTCGGCGTAGGCCGACAGCGTTTCCTTCAGCTCGGGAAGGTATTTCAGGATGTTCCAGTCGACCGCGTCGTCGGTGTTTCCGCCGGTGATCGTCTGGACCGTGAGGCTGATCGCGTTGATCCCGTCCATCACGGTCGCAAGCCGGTCGATCGCCTCCGCGTAGGCGGCGGTGGTCGACTCGATCGTGAGCGTATGGGTCCCCGCCGTCAGGTATAGCTCGAACGCCTCGCCGTCGCCGAGCGTGACGTTGGTCCATCGCTTGAGCGTGTCGAAGGTGTAGGCCTCGAGCTCCGCGAAAGGGACCGCGCCGTCGAGGTAGAACGTCTTCGCCGCGGCGACGCCGGCGTTCTCGTTCTTGAACGCCTTCAGGGCGAACTTGTAGTTTCCGCTCTTCTCGACGTCGAAGGTGTAGGTGACCTTCGTGCCCCCGCGCGCCATCGAGCCGCCGTCGAGACGGTTCAGCACGGTGGTCATGTAGCGGTAGGGGGTCATCGCGCTTTCCTTATAATAGCTCGACTTGATCTCGAGGTCGTTCTTGGAAGTGAAGCTTTCGCCCTGGATCGTGATCAGTTCGCCCGCGGCGTCATCGGGCAGGGAAGCGACCGATGCGCGGTACGCGGCGTATGAAGCCAGTTCGACGTGGCCGCGGACGCGGACCGCGCCGATCCTGACCGTCAGGTTCTTGGCGGTCACGGCGATCTGGTTGATCCCGCGTTCGAGCAAAAACAGGCAGGACCCGGAGGTCGATGCGTTGTAGTCGTCGATCCAGTAGGTCGACCAGGACAAGACCGCCTCCGAATCCGGCAAAAGCTCGTTGCCGTAGCGGTTGTAGCGGAGTTCCTCGGCGAGCGGGACGATGTCCCAGGCGACGTCGAGTTCGAGCGAGGAGGCCTCGTTGAACGGCGTTACACCGTTCACCGCGATGGCCACGGCGGGTACCGTGTAGAACGCCTCCTTCATCACGAAGTCGAGGGCGAGCTCATAGAGGCCGGTTTCCGGGACCACGACGGGAATCGTGACCGTCTCCGCGGTGTCGAGTTCGGCGACGAGGTTGCCGAACGCGGGATCCGGGATGAAGTCGGTCTCCGGATTGGCGAGGACCGCGGAGGATGCGGTCACGGTCTCTTCCGCGAGGACGGGCGTACCGTAGTCTTCCCGCCAGGCGGCGAGCCGCCGGTAGTACGTGTCGTTGCGGAAGGAGGGGACCGTCGGGACGTCCTGTTCTTCTTCCGTTTCGCCGCCTTCCCGGTACGTAGCCTCCAACGCCGAAACGCGGACCGTCGAAACGGCCGCGAGGACGAAGGCAAGCGTGAGCAGGAGCAGGAATCGTTTCATGGCATCACCCCAGGGGCGGGCGGTCGTCTCGAGACGGCCGTCCGAAGGTATCAGGTCAGTTCTGGAATTCGTCGATCAGCGCGTCGAGCGCCGCGCGGGCGGCGGCCATCGCGGCCATCGCCTCGGTCTGGAAGGTTTCCTGGATCGCGGCGAAGGTCGTTTCGCCGACCATCACTTGGTAGATGTAGGCGTAGGCGACGGCGTCCGCCTCGTCCCAACCGACCGTTTCCTTGTTGACCCAGTAGGCGCCGTTGCGGAGCGCCTCGGTGAATTCGGGGCTGACGAAGCCGGGGGCGGTGATCCCGTAGGGGATCGCTTCCCAGACGAGGTTGTGGCCGTCGCCCTCGATGCCGTAGTCGACGACCGGGTAGCCGTAGTTGTTGGCGGAGATGGTGACCTGTTCGGAGTAGTCCTCGAACAGCTGGAAGCGGGTCAAGAGGCCCTCTTCGGAGTAGGACATCCACTTGAGCAGCTGGTACGCGGCCTCGGGGCTTTGGGTCGTGGTGGAGATGCCGGCGATGTCGGTGTTGCCGCCGGTGACGCCGCTCGGGCCGGGATAGACGTCCCAGTCGAAGAGCATCTCGGCGAAGTGGTTCTTGACGCTCCACGTCGCTTCGCGCCAGATCGCGACCTTGCCGTTGTACTGCGGCGTGAATGCCGGGTCGAGGTACCAGCTCTCAAGCGTCTCGGCGTCCAGCGACTGCGTGCAGTAGCCGCCGGTGAGGGCGTCGGTGAGACGGGTCATCGCCGAGAGGAAGATCTCGTCGTCGTAGTTGAACTGGACGCCGTCGTAGGTCGCGGCATACCAGGCGTTGGCGATCGCGAGTTCCTCGGCGTTCGTCGCGGCCTCGATCTTCAGGACCTTGGGCAGTTCGCGGGTGTAGAACTCGCAGCCGTACATGCCGATCGTGTGGGTGTTCTCGTTGGTCGTGGCGCGGGCGATCGCCTCGGCCTGCTCATAGGTCCAGTCGTAGCCCGGGAAGGCGACGCCGGCGGCGTCGAGGATGTCCTTGTTGACGATCCACACCTGCGGATAGATGAAGGTCGGGATCGCGTAGCGGACGCCGTTGTAGGTGCCGAGCTCTTCGACCGACGGGAAGATGTAGGCGGTGTCGGGATCGTTCTCATAGTAGTCGGTGATGTCGGCGACGATGTTGTAGGGCAGCGAGTTCTTCAGCCGGTTGATCAGGAAGACGTCCGGCAGCGTGCCGGATTCGGCCGCGACCATCATGTTGGCGTCCCATTCCTCGCCGCTGCCGAGGATCTGCATGTTGACGGTGATGTTGGGGTACTTCTCGGTGAAGGCCTGCACCATCAGGGATTCGATCGTGACGACGTCGAGCGACGTGTGCTGCCAGGAGGCGTAGGTGAGGGTGACTTCTTCTTCCTGCCAGTCGGGGGTGCCGTTCGCATCCTTGTCCCAGAAGGCGTCGATCGTGGTGGTCGCGGTGCGGCGGGTGGTGGTCGTGCCGGTCACGGAGGTGGAAGCGGAAGCGGTGGTCGCCTGGGTCGAGGCGGTGGTCGTCGTCCCGCAGGCGACGGCGGCGAAGACGACGCTGGCGAGGATCATGGCCATGAGCAGTTTTTTCATTGGAGGCTCCTTGTATGGTGAGGCTTATTCCGCCCGGCGCGCGATGAACGCGAGATCCGTGGCGAGGGTTCCGAGGTTCAGGGTGACGGCACCGGTCGAGGTGACGGCGTACGTCGTGAGGACGGTGCCGGTCGTGGCGTCGTAGACGGCGACGTTCCAGGTTCCGGCGGACAGGTCGAGGCGGACCGCGGCGCCGGTCACGGCGGCGGGGTCGTGGTTCCAATAGGACCACTGTTCGTTGTAGAGGTAGCCGTAGACGGCGTTTGCGGTGCGGATCCCGAGGAGTCCGACACCGTCGGTCAAGGGTTCGGCGGAGTCATCGTCGGTCAGGACCGTATACTCCTTGCCGGACAGGTCCATCGCGGCCGCGAAGGTCCCGGCGCCCTGGAAACGGTCCCAATAGCCGTACTTCTGGATCCAGGAGTCCCACCACCAGTGCATCGCCGTTCCCGAACCGCCGCCGAGCAGCCCGCCCCAGGCGGCCTGCCGGATCGTGACGCCGTACGGGTCCATCGCGTAGGTGCCGGAACCGGACTGGTAGTTGATCCCGATTTCACCGAAGAAGACCGGCTTGTGGTATCTGTCCCACAGCGTCTTCTGTTCGCCGACCAGCTTGTCGAAGAAGGTGACGCCGCCGTAGCCGTAGCTGTGCACGGCGACGAAGTCGATCGAGGACAGCGCGTAGGCCGGCGTTCCGAAGGTGTACTTGTAGCTCGTCGTGACGAGGTGGTCGAACGGATCGTTCGCGTGGATGAACTTCGCCATCTCGTCGTGCCAGTTGGTCACGACGAAGTCGGAATAGCCGTCGATCCAGTCGACCTCGTTGAACAGCTCCCAGGCGAAGATGTGGTCGCTGTAGCCGTAGCGGGCGAGGATGTAGAGCAGTTCGTTCTTGTACGCCGCCTTGGCGGCCGCCTTGTAGAAGAATTCGATCGGCACGTCGCACATCCCGCCATTGGCGGAATTGTAGACGCTCGCCGCCCATTCGGGGTTCACGGTCGCCGAGAACTGGCCGTGGTTCAATAGCGTGAGCATGATCCAGACGCCCTGCTCGTCGGCCATCCGAAGCAGATGGTCGATCCGGATCGCGACCGACTGGCGGGTGTCGAAGTTGTCGTAGGAGTCCTTGTGGAGCGAGAGCGACCAGTTCGCGAGCCAGATCCGGCCGTAGTTCCCGCCGTATTGCGCAAGCGACTTGAACCAGTTCTGGAAATCGTGGGTGCCGAGCGGCGTGTTCCACCAGGCGAGGTTCGCCCCGACCGGGAGGTAGTCCTCGCCCGAGGCGAAGACGAAGCTGCGGCCGTTCACCGGGTCGATCCTTATGACGCCGTCGGGGGTCGCATCCGCGGCGGCGACGGTGAAGTTCCCTTCGATCGTCTGGACCGGCGTTCCGCCGGCCGTGACGGTGACGGCGTAGCTCCACGCGCCGGCCTCGTCGGGATTGATGCGGAGGCGGTAGTGGCTGATCCCGCCGTCCTTCCAGCGGACCATCTCCTGACCGGCGGTGAGGAAGCCGGCTTCGTCGTAGACCGCGCCGATCACGCGCAGCTCGTCGTATTCCTTGTACCAGAAGGCGTATTGCTGGAAGGTCGCGCCGGACGGCTTCACAAACGTCGCCCGGACCGCGAGGTCCGTATAGTCGTAGGGGTTGTAGGTGTCCGCAAGCGCCGGGGCGCCCTCGGATTCGTAGAGGCCGAACTCGGTCAACGCGCCGACGACGGGATTCGTCGTCAAGAGGTCGATCCGGCCGAACAGGTCAGATGGTGCGGTGGTGGTCGTCGTGGTCGAAGTCATCGTCGTCTCCGTGGTGGCCGTCGTCCCCGCGGTGTGTGTCGTCGTCGCGGTCGTCGCCGCGTCGCACGCGGCGAGGATCGCGATGAGCGCGCTGACACCGAGCGCGAGGATCCGCCGGAAGGCGGACATGCGGTCCATCGGGGGCCTCAGCGGCCGAGCTCGGCGTCGCGGCCGACGCTCTCGTGGTTGGCTTTGATGTAGTCGACGACGAGATCGACGGTGGTGAAGGCGAGGGCGACGTAGGAGTCGGCGGCGCCGTAGTAGATCGCGATCCGGCCCGTCTCCGGGTCGGTGAGCGCGGCGCAGGGGAAGACCACGTTGGGCACGAAGCCGGTCTCCTCGTAGGGCATCTCGGGGGTGAGGAGGTAGTTTTTGCAGCGGTACTTGACCTTCGAGGGTTCGTCGATGTCGAGGATCGCCGCGCCCATCGAGTACACGTAGCCGTTGCAGGTGTTGGCGACGCCGTGGTAGAACAACAGCCAACCTTCCGAGGTCTCGATCGGGGCGGGTCCGCCGCCGATCTTGAGGCCCTGCCACCAGCCGTTGCCGCCGCGTTCCATGACATGGCGGTGCTTGCCCCAGAAGACGAGGTCCGGGCTCTCCGACAGGAAGATGTCGCCGAACGGGGTATGGCCGTTGTCCGAGGCGCGCGAGAGGATGCGGTAGTTGCCGTTGATCTTGCGCGGGAACAGGACGCCGTTGCGGTTGAAGGGGATGAAGGGGTTCTCGAGGCGGACGAACTTGACGAAGTCGCGCGTCTTCGCCAGGCCGATCGCCGGCCCGTGGGCTTCGGTGCACCAGATCACGAAGTAATCCTCGCCGAGTTTGACGACGCGCGGGTCGTACGCATAATAGGGATTCCAGGATTTGCCGGTCTCGTCGACCATCTCGAGCTGGTGGTTCTCAAACGACCAGTCGATGCCGTTTTGGCTTCGGCCGACGCGGAGGTGCGGCAGGGTCGCGACCGTCTCGGCACGGAAGACGCCGATGAAGCCGCCGTTCTTCCACGGCACGACGGCGCTGTTGAAGATGCGGGCGATCCCCTCGACGGGGTTGCGCCTCACGATCGGGTTGTGCGAATAGCGCCAGACGGGGGCGTTCGAGCCGGCGGGACGGTCTTCCCAGGGAAGGTTGCGGATCGGATCGGTGATGAGTTTCGTGGACATGTCAGTGGGCTCCTTTTTTGACGGCGTCGTTCGCCGCGGCCAGGGCTTGACGCTGCTTGGCGCAGTCAAGCGAGCGGTATGCCTCCGGCGGATTGTGGAAAACGTAATCGGTGAGGCGCGCCAGGGTCGTCGTCGCGACGTGCAGGCGGGTGTCGGAGGACGCGTAATACACGTAGACGCGGCCGGCGTCGTCGACGATCGCGCCGTTCGTGAAGAGCACGTTGGAGACGTCGCCGACGCGTTCCTCGCCCCGCGGCGCGAGCAGGTATCCGGATGGTTTCGCGATCACCCTGGTGGGATCGTCGAGGGCGGTCGCGAAGGCGTAGAGGACGTAGCGCAGGCCGGCCGCGGTGTTGCGGACGCCGTGCGCGATGTGGATCCAGCCTCGGTCGGTCTTGAGCGGCGACGGTCCGGCGCCGTTCTTCAGCTCATAGATCGTGTGGTACTTCTTCGCGTCGAGGAGGAACTCCTCCTTGATCACGGGACGGGTGAAGTCGTCGAGGAAGCCGTAGGCGATCCCGCCGCCCTTCCCGGTGTCGATGAAGCCGTCCTGCGGGCGCGTATAGAGAAGGTAGCGGCCGTTCACGAAGCAAGGATGGAGCGTGACGTTGCGCTGTTGGGGAGAAGGGGTTTCGAGGTCGGGAAGGCGTTCGAAGGTGACGAGGTCCTTGGTGCGGAGCACGCCGGCCTTGGCGACCGCCGCGGAGGTGTCGCCCGGCGCGGCCAGGGGGTCCTTGCGTTCCGAACAGTAGATCCCGTAGATCCAGCCGTCCTCGTGCTTGACGAGACGGATGTCGTAGACGTTCGTCTCCGTCGGTTCCCGGTCGTCCCAGACGATCGGGGTTCCCACGAAGCGGAACCCGGACGTGCCGTCGTTGCTTCTGGCCAGCGCGAAGAACGACTTGCGGTCGGTGCCCTCGACGCGCGCCATCAGCCAGAAGGCGCCGTCGTGGTAGATCGCCCCGGCGTTGAAGACGGCGTTGATCCCGAGCCGTTCGATGAAGTGCGGATTGGTCGTCACATCGAGGTCGTAGCGCCATTCGACGGGAACGTGGGCGGCGGTCAGGACGGGATGGACGTGGCGGTCGAGGACGCCGTTGTAGAAGGTCGCGTCGATCGGGTTCTTGCGCGCGACCAGGCGGTTTTCGGCCCGTTTCAGTTTTTTGTAGAGGGGATGGATCATTTCACGCCATCGATCCTTTCCATCAGTTCGACGAGCGAACGGACGAGATGATAGGAAGACTTCCAGAGTTCCGCGATCCCGCGTTCGCGGTTGGGACGGCCGTCCTTGTCGACGCTCCAGAACCATTCGCCGCGCGGGCGCTTGTCGGCGAGCTGCTCCGAGCAGAAACGATAGACGTTCTCCATCGCCCGCAGCGCGGTCAAATCGCCGGATTTCTTGTACAGGTCGTAGAAACCGATCATCGCCTCGGCCTGAACCCACCATACCGCGGTCGGATCCCGTCCGTCCTTGAGGGTGGCGTAACAGACGCGGTGGTCGCCCGCGATACCGTCCCGCAGGACGCTTTCGGCGACGGAACGGGTCAGCGCGGCGATCTTCGCGTCGTTCCTGTCGACGGCTTGCGCGGCGTCGGTGACGAGCCAAGCGGCCTCGATCTCATGACCGTAGGAGCGTTCCGTCCACAGCGGTTCGAAGCCTTCGTCGAAGTACATCGACAGCGTTCCGTCCGCCCGCGGGACCTTCTCCATGAAGACCTTGAGAAGCCGACTGGCCGCGGCCACCACGTCCGGGTACGGCGCGGCGGCGGCGAGGTTGGAAAACGCCTCGAGCAGATGGAGGAGCGTGTTCGTCGAGTAGGTCGCGCCCGCGATGCCGTCGGTGAGTAGGCGGGAGGGCGCTTCCCGCCAGGATTCGTCGAACTCTTCCTTGTACCCGCCTGATGGCGTCGCGGCCAGCCGTTCGATCCGGCGGAAGGATTGGAGCGCCGCGGCCAGCGCAGCCTCGTCCTTCGTCGCCTTGTAGTATTCGGCGAGCGCGTAGAGGGCGAATCCCTGGCCGTACGTGACCTTGCGGCGGTCGACGGGCGTCCCGGTGCGGCCGACGATCCACCAGTAGCCGCCGTGGACCGGGTCGGCGAGTTTCTCGGTAAGGAAGCGGTACGCCGATCGGGCGTACGGAAGGTAGACGCCGTTTTGGTAATGGTTCTCAAGCCGGGAGAAGGAATAGAGGTGGCGCGCCTGCTGGACGAGCCCCTTGTCGGCGTTCTTGTCGACGATCAGGTCGGCGCCGACGCGACCGTAGAATCCGTCGTATTTGTCGTCTTTCAACGCCATCCAGAAGGGCACGACGCGGGTGAGCAGATGGGTTTCGATGTGTTTGCGCATACCTTATCCGGCGGTCCTTTCGAGGCTGACGGCGAGATCCGCGGAAAACGCGGGCAGGCTCGTCTGGAAGCTGCCGCCGGCGCCGACGACGACCGTCGCCTGCGCCAGGACCGCGCCGGAAAAGGTGTCGTAGATGTAGACGACGTAGGTGCCCGGCGTCATGCCGGGGATCGTGAGGGTGACGTTCGACTTGGTCGAGACGCTTTGGTTGTCGAGGTTGTAGGACTGGTCGTAGACGTAGGCGTAGGCCCGGTCGCCGAGGCGGTAGCCGATCGCCTTGCAAGCGGCGTTCGAGACGCTGGTCCCGACGTCCTGCAAGAGCGCGTAGGTCCCGCCCGAAAGGTCCATCGCGGCGCCGAAGACGGCGGCGCCCTGGAAGGCGTCATAGGCGTCGGAGGGATGGATCCAAGACTCCCACCACCAGTTCATCCCGGTGCCGGCGCCGGCTCCCATCATCCCGCCCCAGAGTTCCTGGTGGAGCGTGACGTTGTTGGG
>CAIMSF010000091.1 GCA_903844055.1 uncultured bacterium | reverse complement strand
GGATCTTCTTCCCGATGCGGGGATTCTTTTCGAGGAGGGTCACGTTCGCGCCGTTTCGGCGGGCGACGATGGCGGCGAGGATGCCGCTCGCGCCGCCGCCGATGACGATGATTTCGGGACGTTTCATCAAATCACCTGTTTCCGTTCTGGATAGACCCATTATATCATACCGAGACCATCCGGCTAACCAATGAAATGGTTCCGGAACAGACAAAAAGCACCTCGGGACCGAAGTGCTTTCAAAAGAACTGGGGGGATTGGATTCACTTGGTCGCCGACGGATGTTTCGCCTTGCGTTTCTTGCGGCTGGCGAAAAACCAGATGGCAATGCCGATGACGCCGAGGACGAACAGGAACGGCGACATCGCGGCGATCACGATCATCAGGCCTTCCACGAACCCGACGAGGGCGTTGAAGCCGTCAACGAACGCGTTGCCGAGACGGTTGAAGAACGGCGAGTCGGAGGTGACGGCGCTGCCGTAGAACAACAGCGTCACCTCGCTGTATTCGATCAGGCTGTCGAACTGGTTGAGCGTGCCCTCGAGCTCCTGGAGTTCGACCTCGATGTCGGAGATCTGCTCGTTGATCAGGATCATCTCCTCGAGGGTCGCGAGGTCATAGAGTTCGAGCAGCCGGGCGAGCTGCGCTTCGAGCGAGAGGATGCGGTTGGTCGCATCCTGATAGTCGAGCGAGATGTCGGTGCCGACCTTGGAGTACGAACGCAGGACGAACTCGCCCTTCAGCGTCTCGATGAACGCGTCGAGACGTTCCGTCTTGATGCGGATCACGTAGGTGTACAACGTCCCCGTGATCACCTCGCGGTCGAACCACTCGTCATCTTCCATCTGGGCTTTCAGGAAGGCGGCGGCTTCTTCGAGTTCGTTCACGTCGAACGAGATGTCGACTTCGTAGACGATCTTCCGTTCCGGGATCGTCTCGTCGCCGTACGGCACGACGTCTTCGTTGTCTTCGTTACCGCCGTTGAAATAGTTGGTCGTCATGGTTTCTGAGCAGGAAAACGAGCTCAGGACCATTGCCATGGCAAGCATGAAGCGAATCCATTTCTTGTACATCGCGGTTTCCTCCCGTCGTCGGATATGCTTGATCGATTTCGTTTCGATCCCGGCCTTGGATCGGAATCGATCAGACCGCACCCAGAGTGAACACTTGGACGACTTGACCGTTGATCAACAAAGTCGCCTCCAACGCGTTCGCAAACGCGCCCATCCGGATCGCGACCTTGATGAGGATGTCCTTGTCGTACATCGGCAGGTCGATGATGCAGGGACGGGTCATGAAATTGATTTTATATTCGATCTTGCAGGGATGGTCCGTAGCATGTACGTACCGTCCCCCGTTGCGCAGTTTGGCGACCTGGATGCCGTCGATGTACAGGCGGATCGGCACCGCGAATCCGAAGAACGCCTTCGGACGTTCGAATGTGATGTTCATCTTGCATGTCCTCCTCGGGAACGTATCGTTCTGATTTCATCATACTCCAAAGCGTCCATTAATGAAAGAGAGAATGGTGATTTTTTTCACAGATTAATTCAATTCGAATTTTTACTGGACCTATTCATCTCTATGATACTTTCGTTTTCGGCGCGTGCTGGTTTTTTTTACCCAACTCGTTTCGTTTTGGGGTACATCCAGTGCACAAAGGGATAAAAAAAGAGCAACCTTCCGAAGAAGAATGCCCTGATTCATCAGCTGGTCGAGATGACGGGATTCGAACCCACGACCTCTTGGTCCCGAACCAAGCGCGCTACCAAACTGCGCTACATCTCGACGATGTAATCAAACTATATGTGAAGGAGCGGGGGCTCCGAACATCGAATGGCGGAAGAGGTGGGATTCGAACCCACGTGCCCTTGCGGACAACTGCATTTCGAGTGCAGCTCGTTACAGCCACTTCGATACTCTTCCAAAACCATAGATATTATATCATCATTTCCCGGTTTTGCAAGCCCGAAAGCCCCGGAAAACAAAACCCTATGACGTGCATAGGGGGATGACCAAGATGGAGCAGGTGAAGGGAATCGAACCCTCGTGGTCAGCTTGGAAGGCTGAAGTTCTGCCGTTGAACTACACCTGCGGCGCAGTGCAAAAATATTCTATCACAACGCCTCCGGGGTGTCAAGGAAATGAGGCTGACCGCTTCAGTTTTTCTCGGCGGCGCGCAGCTTCGCGCTCTTCGCGCGGTTGTTATGACTGAGTTCTTCTTCCGTCGCCAGGATCACGTGCTCGTTCACGAGCCTGAGCGGCGGAATCTCCGTTACGAGGATCGGCAGTCCCTTCGGGATGTCGATCGTCGACTGCGACCGGAAGAACTGCTTGGCGATGCGGTCTTCGAGCGAATGGAACGTGATGACGACGATCCGGCCGCCCCGCTTGAGCAACCCGGCGGCCTGGGAAAGCGAAGAGGAAAAGACGTCGAGCTCGTCGTTCACGGCGATCCGGATCGCCTGGAACGTCTGCTTCGCGGGATGGCCCTTTTTGGCGAGAATCTTCTGTGGCAGGACGCTTTTGACGATGTCGACGAGTTCGAAGGTGGTCATGATCGGTTTGATCGCACGCGCCTTGGCGATCGCTTTGGCGATCGGCCTTGCGAACGGCTCCTCGCCGTAGCGGAACAAAACGTCCGCGATCCGTTCGGGCGTCCACGTGTTCACGAGGTCGTAGGCGGAGAACGACGCGTCCTGGTTCATCCGCATGTCGAGCGGGCTGTCGTGCTGATAGGAGAAGCCGCGCTCGGGGATGTCGAACTGGAAGCTCGAGACGCCGAGGTCGTACAGCACGCCGTCGACGGCGTCGACGCCGTGGCGATTCAATTCGGCTTTCAGGTCTGCGAAATTGGCTGCGATATATTCAATGTTATGATATGTTCCCAGGCGTTCCTTCGCTTTTTCGATCGCATAGGCGTCCTGGTCGAAGGCGTAGAGGGTGCCGGTCGTCAGGCGTTTCAGGATCTCCAGGGAATGGCCGCCGCCCCCGAGGGTGGCGTCGACGTAGACGCCGTCGGGCCGGATCGCGAGGGCGTCGACGGCTTCTTGAAGCAACACGCTGGTATGGGTTTACTGGTCCATCGGTCTCCCCCCCTTTCCGGGATACGACCATTATAACACGGACGCCCGAAAAAGAAAAACGCCGACTGCGTCAGCGCTTCTTTTGCATGCTTATTTCTCGTCTTTCTTGTCGGATTTCTCGGTCTTCTCGGGTTTCGGTTCGACGACCAGTTTGCCCTTGTAGAATCCGCACTTCTTGCAGACCTGATGGGAGAGGGTCAGTTCGCCGCAGTTCGGGCAGACGACCATCGTCGGGGCGTTCAGTTTGAAATGCGTTCTTCTTTTCCGTTTCGCGAGCTTACTTGTTCTTCTGAAAGGAATTGCCATGTTGTTTCACCTCCTGTTCGGCTGTTCAATGTTTCAACTTCGCGAAGGGATTCGCCGTTTCCGGTTCGTCCGCTTCGATCGTCGCACGGGTTTCGCTGTAGTGGTCGTAGGCGTGTTCGGAGACCACGCGCATCGGCTTCTCGACCATGATCTCGCCCCAGATGAAGGGATCGAGGTCGATCGTGATGCCGTCGATCGGCAAGACGTCGTCATCGACGGATTCGTTCCCGAAGACCAGTTCGGTCGCAAACGTTAGCGGCACCTCGACGTCCTCGAGGGTGATCGCGCAGGCCATCACAAGGGTCACGCTCACACTTACCGAGAAGACGAAGCGCTCGGGATCGCGGAGGACCTGGAAGGAACCGGCGATCTCGGCCGGCGAGACGGCGAGAATGTCGTCGTCATCGCGCCGGAAAGCGTCGAAAACCGCGGTATAGGCGAACTTGTTGGCGGTGGTGCGGAGCTTTTTCAGCTCGGGGATCGTCCACTTCATGACTCCACCTCGACACAGCATATAAATTATACTAAAAACGGGGGGTACTGTCAAGGAAATGTTCCCTTCGAAAGGGCGGTTTTCAATACTGCTGGATCTCCGGAAAAGCGTGCTGGTGGAGCGGCGCGAAGACGCAGAAGCCTTCGCCGAACCGCTGGAACACGCGGACTCCGAACCGCCGTCCGCGCAGCGCGAGATAGCTCTTGAGGAGCCGCGTCTCATCACGCGCGCCGGCCGGAAACTGGCTCTCGTGACAGGCGACGGCATCGAGTTTCAACGAAAACTGCGCCTTCGTCAACCCGACGATCCGGTTGGTCCGGTGGGTATAGTATAAGCAGAGCGTCTTGCGCGGCTCCAGCGGGACCGTCTCATCGAACGGGATCCCGTTCCGTTTCATGACGAGCGGGAAGCCGGACATCACGAGGGCGGTGTTGACCGCCTCGCCGCACTTGACGTGGTCGGGATGGATCTCCGAAGGCAATCGCGCATCGGGAGCGAAGACGATGTCGGGCGAGATCCGCGCGAACAGCTCGGCGAGCCGCTTCGCGAGGTCCCAGGCGGCGTATTCGCCGCCGTCGGGAAAGTCGAGGAAGACGACGTCCTTGGCGCCGAGCAGGCGCGCCGATTTGATCGCTTCGCTTCTCCGCGTCGCGATCAAGGCGGCCATGTCGGTCGAAGCGGTCATCGCGCCGGCGCCGCCGTCGGTGCAGACGACGAACGTGACCGCCGCGCCCGACGCCGCGAGCTTTGCGGCCGTGCCGCCCGCGCCGACTTCGATGTCGTCGGGATGCGGTCCCACGAATACGGCATTTTTGTGTCCTTCGATCTTCGGGATCGGAGCGAGCATCTTGAGGATCGGTACGCCCATGGTACCACCGCCTTCTCTATCCGTCATTATAACCGTTTCCGCCAAGGATGTAAAGAAGCCGCGGCGGCGAGACATTTCATAAGCGCCGATGCACGGATTTTGATATAATGGTGTCGTGCAGAAAGAAGGTTTCCATATGACAGACATCGAACGATTGAAAGCCGCGCTCGGCGGCATCGTCGACCCGAGCCGCGAAAAAACGCTCCTTGAAACCGGCGCGATCCGCCATCTCGGCGTCGATCCGGACACCTCGACCGTCAAGATGTTGATCGAAGTCGGCGTGAAGGCGCCGGAATTCACCCAGAAGATCACCCGCGCCGCCGCGAAGATCGTCAAGCTCGACTACGGCTTCAAGAGCCTCGTGATCGAATATGAACAAAAACCGGCCGACCGGCCGGCCACGCACCGCCATGTCGTCGGGATCGCCTCCGGCAAGGGCGGCGTCGGGAAGTCGTCGGTGACGG
>CAIMSF010000090.1 GCA_903844055.1 uncultured bacterium | reverse complement strand
GTCAGCTGGCTTCCCGTCATCTCGCAGGTCTTGACGACGTTGTCGAACGGATAGATCGTCACCAGTTCGCCCATCGTCACCGGTCCCTGGTCCATCGAGGTGCGGAAACCCCCGGAGTTGACCATCCCGAAGTCGACCTCGGCATAGTCGCGCAAGACCGAGGCGCCCCACGGGGCGAGGCTGTAGCGGTTGTAGGTGCCCAACGCCGTCGTCAGGACCTGGGAAACGAACGAGACGTACGCCGGGTCTTCCTCAAAGACGGCGATCAAATCATTCACATAAGAATTCTCGGTCAGCGAGGACGCCGAGAGCACTTCCGAAGAAACGCTCGAGACGAGTCCGCCCGCGCGGTCATACACGAGCGTGATCTTGGCGATCGCCGAGGAGTCGTTGCTCGACACCTGGGCGAACGGCAGGTCCGTCCCGGTGCGGACGATCTGGGAGGCGACCGAGGTATGGCTGTGGCCGTTGAAGATCGCGTCGACCTTCCGGTTTCCCGTCAGGGCGGCGATCGCGTTGTTGGTCTGCGAGGAATACTCGTGGATCGAGGCGACGACGACCTGGCAGCCTTCCGTGGTGCGGAGCACCTCGGCGTAGGTCGCGACGGTCTCGGCGGGATCGAGGAAGGTATAGCCGGCGACGCGCGAGGCCGAAATCGAGTTGATCACCTCGCCGATCACGCCGATGATCCCGACCTTGACGCCGTTGACGTCGACGACGATATAGGGGACCGTCCACGGCATCGGTTCGCCGGATGTCGTCGAGACGATGTTCGCGGCGAGGAACGGGAAGTCCGCTTCGCCGTTCGAGGGGTTCCCGTCGGCGTAGTTGGCGATCTTGTCGATGCCCCAGTCGAACTCGTGGTTGCCGATCGTGAAGGCGTCGAAGCCGACGTAGTTCATCACCTCGACGAGCGGCAGTCCGTAATAGTAGTTGGACAAGGCGGTTCCCTGGAACATGTCGCCCGAGGCGAGGATGATCACGTCGTCTTCGTTGGACTGCTTGTACCTAAGCAGGTCGGCGGCCTTCGACAGGGTCGAGAAATCGCTGTAATAGGCGCCGCCGTGGACGTCGTTCATCGAATAGAGTTCGATCGTCTGATAGCGTTCGGCGGTCGTCGTCACCCCCGTGGAGGCGGTCGTCGTGGTGGTCGTCGGAACCGTCGTGGTCGATGTTCCCGTCGTCGTGGTGCCGGTCAGGGTGGTCGGCGGCAGGGTGGTGTCGGTGGTCGTGAACGTCGGCGGCATGGAGGTCGTCGTGGACGTCGGAACGACGGTTGTGGCCGTCGTGAATTTCGAGGTCAAGAGCGAACAGCCGGCCGTCGCGAAGACGGACAGGATCAAGATGGATAGGATGAGCAGTTTCTTCATGGGAGTTCCTTCCGGGATCTGGCATCATTTCATTATACCGTTTCCGGCGCAAAAAAGAAAGTTGCATTTTTCCAAAACAAAAGAGAGGAACCGAAGTCCCTCTCTAGGAAACGATGGATTACAGGGTGTCGGCGTAGGAGAGATAGCGCAGCACGCCGGCGGCGGTGAGGAACAGCGCGACGTTGTTCTCCATGTAGTCGGAGGCGACGAGGGTGAAGAACGGGTCGACCCCGTCGAGCGTCTCGATCTCGTCGGTGATCGAATCGCGGACGATCATCGAGGTTGCGACGATGGCGCGGTCGCCCG
>CAIMSF010000089.1 GCA_903844055.1 uncultured bacterium | reverse complement strand
TCGCCCGGCATCGCGCCGGTATTGACGTGCTGCGTCGTCAGCTCCGGATCGACGAACCACCCGGCGAAGAGGTGGTCCGCGTATTCCGGCGAGGGCAGCGCGTAGGAAGACCCGGACTGGACGACGATGGGATCGATCGCGGCGGCGCCGTTGGTCACGAAACTCATGGTGACCATCTTCGGCTCCCATTTCGCGAACACCGTCATTCCATAGGGCGGCATCGTGGTGAACTCGTAGGGAGTCGTCAAGGCGGCGTCGGAGAACCATCCGGAGAACAGGTAATGTTCACGGGTCGGGTCGGCGGGCATCGCGACCGCGGTGCCGTACGCCTGCGTGATGTCTTCGACGGCGGATCCGCCGTTCTCCTCAAGGAAGATCGTGTAGCTACGAACCGTCCACTTGGCGTACACCGTGAGCTGACCGTCGGGCATCGTCACCGATTCCCCGGCCGGTGAAACGACGCACTCCGGATCGAGGTACCATCCCTCGAATGCGTAACCGATGCGCGAGGGGACGGGAAGGGCGAAGGTGAATCCGACCGCCACGAGGACGTCGCTGATCTCGATCCCGCCGTTCTCGGCAAAGACGAGCAGGCGCGGCAGCGGATTCCATTTCGCATACACCGTGACGTGATGGTAGGGCATCGTCCCAAACGTATGGGGGATCGTGATGCGGTAATCGTTGTACCATCCGCCGAACTCGTATCCTGCTTTTGTCGGCGGCGTCGGTTCCGTCACCGGCAAGCCGAACTTGATGGTCCGGGAGGGGATGTCGGATCCGTCGTTCGTGTCGAAATTCAAGACATATGATTTACGCTCATAGTATAGCCGAAGGACGAGCGGAATCCCTCCTTCCGGGGTTCCGGAATCGAGTTGATCCGGATGGTCGGGTACATGGATGTAGAAATCGTAGAGTTTGACGGGGGCGTAGGCGGGCATTCCGGTCGCTCCGCCGACCGTCGTCGTCTCATGGAGAAGATAGGTTCCGTCGACGTCTTCCCAATAATGTTCGACCGTGACGTCGACGTCCGCCGGAAGCCATTTCGCATGGAAGTCGAAGACATGGTCTTCGCCGCTGTGCGCCTCATAGCGTTCCTCGAAATCGACCGTGGTGAACGGTTCCGTGTACTCCGCGTCAAAATACCAGCCGGCGAAGGCGTAACCCGCCTTGGTCGGCGTCGGCATCGTCCCGTCCCAATCCCAACGACGGAACAGGCTCTGGTAATTCTCCATCTCGCCGCCATGAGTCTGATAACTGAACTCGTACTTGTCGTAGGTCGAATCGCAGGCATTGCCGGCAAACAACCCGATGATGAACAGCGCGATCAAAGGTATGTAGCGAAAATTCACTCCGATCCCTCCCCCGATGATGGGTCTTTTCCCTCATTCTATCACCATACAAGAAAAAAAACCATTTCATGGTTCAAAATGGTTTGAAATCCCGCATCTTTCAATCCGTTCATTCCGCCTTGGCGGTCAGGATGAACGACAGCGGCATCCCGAGTCCCTCGAGGTGTCCGAAGTTGTCGGAGACATCGTTCGCGTACTCCTGAAACGACGTGATCTTCAAGCGGTTCTGGATGAGCGCGTTCAGGATCTCCGAGACCGTGTGGGCGAAACTCGTGAAGGTCTTCGAGGGATAGTGTTCGCCGACCATGTAGTGCATCCCCATCGCGTCGACGAACGGCACGTCGCGGAAATACGGCCAGACGCGCGCCGAGGGATGGTCCGGGTCATACTCCGGTTCGGTCTCGATCCCGAGCATGTTGGTGAAGGGATGGTATTCCTGGATGAGCAGGACGCCGTCCGTCTTGAGGCAGCTTCGGACCACGCGGAACAACGCCCCGAGGTCCTCGATCCAGCAGAGCGCGCCGACCGTGATGATCGCGAAATCGAACTTGTGCGCCCACGTCCGGCCGATCTTGAGGACGTCGGTGGCGATGAATGCGCACGGGATGCCGGTCGCCGCGGCGTGCTTGTTCGCCTGCAGGACGAGGTTCTCGGCGATGTCGAAGCCGACGCCGTTCTCGGCGCCGCCGTTCTTCACGACCGACAACAGCTCGCGGCCGTTGTTGCAGAAGAACTGCGCGACCTTCTTGCCTTTCAGATCGTATGCCTTGACGGCCGATATGAATTCCGGCCGCAAAAACGGATATTCCTCCGACGCGAGCCTTGCGACGTTGTCGGCGCCGTAGCCTTCCGCCTTCTCGAACGCCTCTTCCCAGGCCGCCTTGTTGGATTTGATGTAGTTGCTCATGTTCTCACCCGCATTCCGCCTTCTATTGTATCATATCCATGGGAAAGAAAAAACCATGCCGGTGAAGGCATGGCGTTTGTTCGCTGGAGCAAGCGAGGGGAATCGAACCCCCATATTCTGCTTGGGAAGCAGACATACTAACCGTTGTATTACACCTGCGCCTGATCCGGTTTCCAAAAAAAGGGGAAGTCGGACGTATATGATCGATCCGCTCTGCGGATTCAATCCAAAGGGTGGTCGGAATGACAGGATTTGAACCTGCGACCTCTTGGCCCCCAGCCAAGCGCTCTACCAAACTAAGCTACATCCCGAGCACATCTATTATAATCCATCCGGAAGAAAAAATCAAAGTGTTTCCATCGAAATTTGACGCTTCGCGAACTGCGTCTTGGTGATATAATAGTTCGTAACGACCGCCCGCGCAGGCGCGGTACGAACGGAGGAAGCACACCACCCATGAACATCCTGTTTCTCGGCGACTCGATCACCGACTGGGGCCGCAGCCGCCCCGACGGCAAGTATCTCGGCGAAGGCTACGTGAAACTCGTCGCCGAAACGCTTCGCAAGAACCATCCCGGCACCCTGTTCGACTTCACCAACACCGGCGTCTCGGGCGACCGCACGGTCGACGTCATCGCCCGCCTCGACGTCGACGCGATCGACCGCAAGCCCGACCTCGTCGTCCTGATGATCGGCATCAACGACGTCTGGCGCCGCTACGATCAAAATCTCAAGACCACCGCGCTCCAATTCGAAAAAAACTACGGCACGATCCTCGACGCCCTCCTGATCCGCGCGAAGGCGAAGGTCGTCCTGATGGAGCCGTTTCTTCTTGACGCCCCCGACAAGCCGTTCCGCCCGGACCTCGACCCGAAGATCGCCGCCGTCCGCAGGATCGCGAGACGGCGCCGTCTTCCGCTGATCCGCCTCGACGACCTGTTCCGCGAGGCGAGCATCGGAAAGTCACCCCTCTTCTATGCCGGCGACGGGATCCACCCGAGTCCCGAAGGCGCCGCCTTCATCGCCGAGCGGGTCGTCGCGGAAATCGAGAAACTCCTATAACCCCCGAAACAAAGAAGTCGTTCCCGCCATCGGAACGACTTTTTTTGATTACCTTATGATCGGAAGAGGAACTGCGACTGGATCCGCTTGAGGAACACGGCGGTCGCGAGCAGGTCGGCGGAACCTCCGAAACTGAGTCCCTCGGCGATGCATTCGGACGTCAGGAGGGCCATCTTCTCCCTTGCGAAATCGTCGATGCGGGCGAACTTCATGCGGATCTCCTCATAGCGGGTCCGGCTCGCGGCGCGTTTCAACAGGGTCGTGTCCTCGACCACGCCGATCAGCGCGCACAGGGCGCGGTGGAGTTCGACGCGCGTGCAGTTCCCGACAAGCTGGGCGGCGATGCGGACGGACGGGAAGCCGCGGGCGGCTTCGAGCCGGGCGCCGCCGATGCGGTTCTCGGCCCATGCCTTCTTCCCGAACGTCCCGACTTCCTTCCGATCGAGTTCGCCGACGAGCGGCTCGGCCATCCGGCTCACGTATTCGTAGATCATCTCGTGGGGCGAGCCGCCGAAGACCGCCTTGCCGGCGGCGGTGGCGGCGAGTCCCATCGAGAAGATGAGTCCCTTGTAGGCGTTGACGCCGCCGGTGACCGCAAACATCGCGCGTTCCGCCTCGAGTCCCTCCTTGCGGGCGCGGGCGAACAGGTCGGCGGGACGATCGTCGTCGAGGGCGAGCGTGAACATCGCCGCCAGATGCGGCACGATCGCGTTCTTCGCCTGCTTCATGAGCGCGTAATCCATGTCCTCGTGGGATCCCCGCGAGGATTTCGTGACGAGTCCGAACTTCGGTTCGAGGTCGAGTTCGGCGCGAATCGCGCCGTCGATCAGTCCGGACGAGAACTGCAGGGCGTCTTCGCGGGCGATCCGCTCCATCTCCCTGAGCAGTTGATCCACCGTGTGCCTGCCCTCGCGGGCGCAGACGGCGGCGTATTCTTTGCACAACAGGCAGGGACGCAGCGTCCCGCGGGAGAGCGCCTTGCCTTCGGGGGTATACACGTCGATGTCGGCGAGCCGCCCGAGCGGACTCGACTCCTCCATCTGGACCGCGAGCGCCTTCAGCGTCGCGGCGTCGATCGCGGCATAGCGCGCAAGAAACGTCAGCCCGTCGGCGTCGTCGATCCACAGCGTTTCCTTCGCATCGGGGGCGATGCGCGCCGCGAAGCGGCCGACGACATAGCGGGAAATCTTCGTGGTCTTCTCCAAACCGGGGACGTTGGCGCGGACCGAAACGACCGGCCCGCCATTTTTGGCGAGGCGGTCGATCGCGCCTTTGCGCGCTTCCCTATCCTTCAGGATGTCATCGGGGCTGGCCATGTCGTTCCTCCCAGATCGCCCGAAGCAGGCCGCGGTTGGATTGCGGGACCAGTTCGAGCGCTTCTTCGGTCTTGCCTTCGTAGAGCAGTTTGCGGACGCGCGAGGCGCTGATCGGCGCGCCGCCCATTTCAAATCGATCGAGCTCGAACAGCTTCTCGCCGAGCGTTTCCTTGAGCAAGCCGTTGTACGTCTGCATCATCGGATCGAATTCCGTGCCGATGTATCGCCGCACGATGTGGAGCGACGGCATGAACCGGTCGCGGAAGATCACCGCGTCGAGGCGCGCGTGTTCGCGGTCGCGGGCGGTCATCGTCTTCAGAAAATAACTTGGGAAGGTGAGGTTGGAGACGACGTATTTCGTCGAGGGGACGACGAGCACGTTCGTTATCTCGCGGGTCCCGAGCCGGACCATCGCGATCCGTTCCTCATAGCTGAAGGTCGAGGCGTCCTCCTCGAGCACGAAGACGAGGAACGCCTGGTGGCGGGCGGCGGCGAAGCGGATCAAGCCCTGGTGGCCCAGGGTCATCGGGTTGCAGTTGACGACGATCGCGCCGAGGTCGAGGGAGGCGACGGGCAACCCGAAGGTGCGCTCGACGAGCGTGCGGATCGCGGCGAGTTCCATCTCCAGATCCGGCGAACCGTTTTCGAGGATCGCGACGACGCCGGAATCGGCGACGGGCTTGAAATGCATCGACCGGAAGAGCGGGACATAGGCGGATTTCGTGAAGACGAGCCGGCGGTGGATCCCCTCCGCGTTCATCCGCGAGAGGAGCGTGCCGACGAGTTCGGATGCGACCGCTTCGCCCTGGAACGCCGGATCGACGGCCAAATGGCTCACGAGTTCGCCGGTGCGCGAGACGGTCGCGACGATCTTGCCCGCTTCTTCCGCGTAGAGCGTCTCGCCGACGGCATCCGGCGCCGACAGTCCGACCGCGTCCAAAAGCGCGGCGACCGCCGCCCGTTCTTCGGGGATGAGGACTTGTCGGATCTGCATGCCGATCTTCCTTTCAGCGCTTATTTCGATGAGACGACGTCGAGGATCGAGCCGTCGCGGTAGCGGACGAGGGCGACGATCCGGCCGCTTGGACGCGGACGGACCGGCACCCCGGTGATCGTGTGGGCGAGTTCCATCAACGCCCGGATGGGAACGACGTTCAAGCCGGAACCGCGCAGCCGATCGAGGAGATCGGCGCGCTTCGGGTTGACGGCGATCCCGCGCTCGGTGACGAGGACGTCGACGTCGGATCCCGGCGTCGTGACGCAGGTGACCTTCTCCATCACGATCGGCAGCCGTGCCTTCACGAGGTTCGTGACGACGACGGATACCTTCGCGCCGTGCGCGGTGTCGGCGTGGCCGCCGGAACCGCCGATGATCCGGCCTTCCGAATCGGTCGTGACGTTCACGTTGAAGTCGAGGTCGATCTCGGTGGCGCCGAGGACGACGAAATCGAGGCCGGCGACGACCGGAGCGGGACGAAAGTCGGGACTGCCGTACTGCGCGGCCGTGATCGCCTCATGTTGGGGATTACGGGTCAGCGAGGCGACGGCGTCGAGGTCGAAGTCCTGGACGTCCCGGAGCGATCCGACCAGTCCGGCTTCGAGCATCTCGACGTACTGGGCGGTGATCCCGCCCGAGGCGAAGCGGGCATGGAGGCCCCGCTCGACCATGATCCTGCGGATGTCGGCGACGACCGCGAGCGAGGTTCCGCCCGCGCCCGTCTGCATCGAGAAACCCTCTTTCAGGAGTCCGGCCGCGTCGATCAGGGCCGCGGCGTCCCTGGCGATCTTGAGGCCGACCGGCTCGCGGGTGATGCGCGTCGTGCCGGAGACGATCCCGGCGCGGTCGCCGATCGAAGGGATCAGGACGACATAGTCGACGAAGTTTCCGTCGAGGTCGGGATGGTCCACCCGTTCGACGATTTCGTCGGTGACGAACACGACCTTCTTCGCGTAATGGAGGTCGGGGTCCGCGTAGCCGAGGACGCCGCAGGCGCTCTTGCCAACGCGTCCGGTGCCGTTGCCGCGTCGGTCGACCGTCGGGACGGCGAGGAAGGCGACGTCGATCGAAAGGTCGCCCGCCTCGATCGCGCGCGCCCGGCCGCCGTGGGTGTCCATGATCGCCGGTTTTTGCAGCTTGCCGGCGGAGACGGCGTCGGCGACGGGGCCGTTCATGTAGTTGGTGACGATGCCGGTGATGACGCCGCGTTCGATCAGGGGGAC
This sequence comes from uncultured bacterium, assembly GCA_903844055.1. Classification (GTDB taxonomy): domain Bacteria; phylum Bacillota_I; class Bacilli_A; order Izemoplasmatales; family Hujiaoplasmataceae; genus UBA12489. The sequence goes on along the minus strand of CAIMSF010000089.1, from coordinate 2,837 downwards.
GAGCGGCTTGTGGCACGGGAAGAGCGAGCTGGGCGCGATCGTGAGGTCCCTGAGGCCGCGGCGGTCCGCTTCCGCCATCACGAGGTTCGCAACGAAGTCGCCGTCGCGGAGATGGTGATGGAACGAGAACGTCATCCCGTCGCGCAGCTCGAGGGCGGAAAAGACGTCGGAAAGCGATGTCAGAAAGATTGGCGCGGTCGGCGTCGGTTTCATCGCGATCCTCTGCGATGCGGCGGCCGGGTGTTCTTCGCCGTACGGCCGATATCCGTCGGGAAGCTCCCGGCCGATGCTATTTCGTTTCATGGGGGATCGCTCCGTCCTGGACGCCGGCGCGCGAAAGGATGCCTTCGGCGCGTTTGACCACGGGTTTGTCGATCATCTTGCCGTCGAGCGAGAAGGCGCCCTGGTGCTTCTTCGCGGCGTCCTGCGCGGCCGCCATCACGCGGCGTGCCCAGAGGATGTCCTTCGGATCGGGCCGGAAGGCCGTCCTGATCGTCAAAAGCTGATTCGGATGGATCGCCGCCTTGCCGGTGAAACCGAGCGACCGCGCCGTCCTGGCGTCGGCCAAAAGGCCCTCGGTGTCATGGACGTCGGCGAACGGGGTGTCGATCGCGTCGATCCCGGCGGCCTTGCAGGCGAACGCGAGACGGGCGCGCGGATACGCGAGCTCGGCGCCTTCGCGGGTGCGGCCGATCTCCATGTCGGCGGTGAGGTCCTCGCCGCCCAACAGCATGCCCTTGAGCCTGGGCAAGTACGAGATGTCGTCGGTTTCGACGACGCCCTGGGCGCTCTCGATGATCGGGATGATCCCGATCGGATGGCTCAGACGATGCTTCTTCTCGATCTCGGAGAGGATCCGGTCGACCTCGTACAACTCCTCGACGCCCGCCTTCGGATAGACGATCGCCGAAAGGCGGTCGCACGCGATCGCTTCCAGATCCGATTCCAGCCAGCCCGACGGCAGTCCGTTCACGCGGACCAAAAGTTCGGGCGTTTCCAGTTTCCAGCTTTTCAGATACTCGCCGACCAGGATGCGGGCGGCGTCCTTCTCGGTCGCCGCGACGGCGTCCTCGAGGTCGAGGATGAGGCCGTCGGCGCCGAAGACGTCGGCGTTCTGGAGCATCGCCGGGTGGTTGCCCGGAATGAACAGCAGGGTGGTTCTCACTGGGATCCCTCCATCCGTTCGATCGCGGTTCGGACCCGGGCGCGCAAGGTGAAGTCGAGCGCTCCCTTGTCCTGAATCGTCACGTGGACGTTCTGTTTCTTCATGCGGGCGAGTTCGCCCCTGACTTCCGCCTCGATCCGGTCATGGAAAAAGGCGTCGACGATCGAGTCGATCGACACGACGATTCCGACGCCTTCCTGCACCGTCACGAGCGCGTCGTTGGATTCGAGCGTGCCGGCGGATCCGATCTTCATTTGCTTCCCTTGACCGCCGGAAGGCGGTCGTTCGCGGCGGCGATGACGCGGTTCATCTCGTTCTTGACGACCATGAAGCCGTCGTCGACGGACATGCCGGGTTTGGCGAGGCACTGGTCGGCGCGGCAGGCGATCGCGATGTTGGTCGTCGTCCGGGCGGAGAGGTCGGTCTCGTTGCAGGTCCCGCCGCAATAGGAGCCGATGTGCTTCTTGTTGCAATAGAGGATCGCCTCGATCGAGTTGTTCACGCCGCCGAGGACCGGCGTCTTGATCTGCAGCATGTGCCCGGCTTTCGCGTCGGCGAACTCGATGACGTCTTGCATCGTGTTGCACCATTCGTCGGCGACGATCTCGAGCTTCGAGCCCGCGGCGTCGAGCATCGCGGTCAGTGTTCTCAGCGCGTCGAACGTGCCCTGGCGGTCGCCGGTGTCGACCGGTCCCTCGATCCGGATGCGGAAGGGGGCGGCCGTCTTCTCGACTTCGAGGAGATAGGCGAAGATCTTTTCGTAATCGTAGTCGAAGGCGATCCCGAGGGTGCCGTAGACGTCGATGTGGAAGATCGGCAGGTAGTCCGGACGGGTCCGCTTCGCGAGGATGCGCTCGCGCATCCAGGTGATGTACGAAAGCAACAGCTCGCCTTTTTTCCCGAGTTTCGTCTCGACGTTGTTGATGAGGGCGTGGGGCAGCACGTCGACGCCCTTCATGATCATCTTGTCGACGTTGGCGTAGCGGTCGTCGCCGGATTGCGAGAAGATCGGCACCGACGCGTACTTCTTGCCGCGGATCCGGTACTCCTCGCGGATCACCTCCGCCATCGTGATGCGGCGGTGGTTGGCGGCGGCGTTCAGGATCGCCTGGGTGAGGCCGTAGCGGATCGCCGTATGGAGGCGCTTGCCGCCGATCTGGAGCTTGTCGACCCATTCCGCGAGCGGACGGAACCGATCGATCTCTTTTCCGACGAGGAGCGGGACGAGGTGCTTCTTCATGAACGGGATGTATTCCTTGGCGAGGAAGAGCGGATCGCGTCCGCCGGCGCCCGAATACTGGATCGCGGCGCAGTCGCCGTAGCCGGTGATGCCGTCTTCGAGGACGATCTGCACGCCGATCGCCTCGCCCGACTGGCGGATCGCCGTGAAGCCGGGGGTGATGGGGTCGCCGACGTACATGAAGCCGTCGGTCTTGGCGCCCTTCTTGATCGCCTTCTGGTCGTCGAAATAGAAACCGGTATAGGATTGGGTGAGTAGGATCTTCTGGATTTTCATGGTGTCGTATCCCCTTCTAGCGTTTCTCTTTGCCGCGGCCGATGAGCTGGCCCTTCGAGACGGCGTTGACGTCGTCGATGGTGAGCTGGAAACTGATCGGGCGCTTCTCGTAGGCGGCGCGCTCCGCGATCTTGCCGCGGTGGAACTGCTTGATCT
>CAIMSF010000088.1 GCA_903844055.1 uncultured bacterium | reverse complement strand
TCGGCTCGGCGGCGACGAGTTCATCGGCTTGTGCTTCGGCACCGAGGAAGCAGTGCGCGCGATGGCTTCCGACATCGTCGCAAGGACGCACGAGATCAAACTCGACGGCGTCGACCGGATCCCGTCCGTCTCGATCGGCATCGTCGCCTCCGTCCAGGGCGACGACGTGGTCCACAAGGCTGACCGCGTCATGTACATGGTGAAGCGCGAAGGCAAGAACGGCTATCGTTACGTCCGCGAGGACGAACTGCCGGAAGAAACCGTCAAAGGATGTTGAAAACCGACGACGCGGAGCGATCCGCGCCGTTCTTTTTTTTCGGAGCCGAGCGGTTTCGTGGTATCATAGAATCGTAGCAGAAGGGGGAATCACGATGCTCTATCCCGTCACGAACCATCGCCGCACGGCGATTAGCCTCAATGGACTTTGGAACTTCCAGATCGTCGGCGACGACCATGACGCGGCCGTCCCGCTGGACGACCCGATCCCGATCGGCGTGCCCGGAAGCTATCAGGAACTCTATCCCGACCCGCGTTTCCGCGACCACGTCGGGCTCGTCTGCTATGAACGCACCCTGACCCTCCCCGTCCTGCCGGCGGGTTCCTGGAGACTCCGCATCGGCGCCGCCGGGAACCGCGCCCGCGTCTATGTGGACGGCGGGCTGGTCGGTTCGCACAACGGCGGCTTCCTGCCGATCGACCTCGAACTGCCGATCCATTCACCCGTATCGGAATCGTTCCGCCTGTCGGTCGTGCTCGACAGCCGGCTGGATTATAAGACGCTCCCGATCGGCGAGGTGGAAATCGTCGGAAACCGCCGGATCCAGCGGATCAACCACGATTTCGCGAACGAGACCGGGATCCACCGCGACGTCCTCGTCTATTCCGTTCCCGAGCGTCCGATCCGGGACGCCGTCGTCAAGACGTCGGGGCACGAGGGGTCCGCTCGCATCGCCTATTCGATCGACACCGACGCGCCCGACTGCCGCGTCGAAGTCGTCTCTCCCGATGGCAAGATGCTCGGAAGCGCGATCGGCACGACAGGATCGCTGACGATCGTCAATCCGATGCTGTGGGATCTCGGCGCCGGCCGTCTCCATACCCTCCGGATCCGCACCGCGACCGACGCCTACGACCTCCCCTTCGGAATCCGCGACGTCGAGGTCAAGGACGGCAGGTTCCTATTGAACGGCAAGTCCGTCTTCTTCAAGGGGTTCGGGATGCACGAGGACCACGGCATCGTCGGGAAGGCCTCGATCGCGGCCCTGAACGTCCGCGATTTCGCCTTGCTTGACTGGATCCATGCCAATTCGTTCCGGACCAGCCACTATCCCTATTCCGACGAGATGATGGACCTCGCAGACCGCCAGGGGATCCTCGTGATCGACGAGGTCCCGGCGGTCGGGATGAACTTCTGGTCGGGACGGAAGGTGTTCACGCCCGGGACGGTCGACGACCGCACGCTTGCGGTCCACAAGGATCAACTCACCGAATTGATCGCACGCGACAAGAACCATCCGTCGGTCGTGATGGTCTCGGTGGCGAACGAAGCCACGACCTACGAAGACGGCGCCGTGCCCTATTTCACGGAAGTGTTCCGCCATGCGCGGACCCTGACCGACCTGCCCCTGATGATCGTCGAGAACGTCGGCGAGTAGGAAGAGAAGGTGGCCGGGCTCGCCGACGTCGTCGGCCTCAACAAGTACCTCGGATGGTACGTCGAGCACGGCGATCTGACGGACGTCCCGGAACGGCTCGCGCGGGAACTGACCGATTTCCATGAGAAGTTTCATAAGTCGATCCTCGTCACCGAGTTCGGCGCCGACACGATCGCCGGCGTGCACCGCCTCCCCGCGGTCGCCTTCAGCGAGGAATTCCAAGTCGACTTCATCAGAACCTACCATGAGACGATCAAGACTTTGCCCTTCGTGGTCGGCGAGCACGTTTGGAACTTCGCCGACTTCATGACGAAACAGGGGGTCACGCGCTTCGACGGGAACAAGAAGGGCGTCTTCACCCGCGACCGTCAGCCCAAAATGGCGGCGCACTGGCTGAGAGACGCGTGGAAATGACGGAGGGGACGAGCGATCGTCCTTTTCTTTCGCTCGTGCGTCCGCGAGCGG
>CAIMSF010000087.1 GCA_903844055.1 uncultured bacterium | reverse complement strand
TCCGTCGCCGGCACCTTCTCGATGGAAATGACCACCACCGGCAACGTCGCGAACGTCGCGATCCCGGTCACGCTCGTCGAGGGCGACAACCATGTCGTCGTCGAATACGTGGCGTATGAAGAAAACTTCAAGCTCACCGCCTGCCTCGGCCTCTACGGCCTCGCAACCCTTAAGTTCGACAACTTCCAGATCTCCGAAGTCTTCTTCTTCGATCAGGACGTCGTCGAAAACGGCATCCAGAACGGCAACTTCAACGCGGCCGGAATCACGGTCAACGGCGAAGGCTCCGGCTGGACCTCCTGGACCACGATGGGCCAGGGTTGGGCTTCCGTGCAGATCGACGCGACCTTCAACATCGTCGAGGGCGAACTGGTCGTCCAGACCCTCGGAACCGGCGGCGAAGTCTGGTACATCCAGCTCTGCTACCGTCCGACCGACGCGCTCCTCAACGTCAAGCCGGGCCATGTCTACAAGGTCGAGTTCGACGTCGAAGCTTCCGTCGCCGGCACCTTCTCGATGGAAATGACCACCACCGGCAACGTCGCGAACGTCGCTCATCCGGTCACCCTCGAAGTCGGCGCGAACCATGTCACGGTGTACTACATCGCCTACGAAGAGAACTTCAAGCTCACCGCCTGCCTCGGCCTCTACGGCCTCGCGACCCTGACCTTCGACAACTTCGTCCTGACGGAACTCGTTCCCCGCTGACACGCGATCCAACCACATCATCAGGAAAGGCATCCGACTTCGGTCGATGCCTTTTTTGCTTGGTCAAGTGTTGCGATGGGTATTGTATTTGACTTTTCATTCTGTTATAATATAAATCCTATAGAAGTAAAGCGCTTTCCTTGCGAGAAAAATAGCGTCATTGAAAGGTGATATCATGTTCCGATTTCTGGCTTTCGAATGGCTTCAAACCGACCCCTCGGTCGGCGAAATGGCGCTCCGCCTCGGACTCACGGCGATCTTCGTCGGCTTCATCGGCATCGAGCGTCAGCTGCGTCACAAAATCGCCGGCGTGACCACCCATCTGATGGTCGCCTTTGGCGCATGCGGGATCGCGATCCTGCAGGAATACCTGTACCACCAGGCGCTCGCGCTCGCCCTCGATCCCGCGACCTTGATCACCGTCAACCTCGAACGGCAGCGCGTCATCGCGCAGGTCGTCGTCGGCGTCGGCTTCCTTGGCGCGGGCACGATCCTCAAGACCTCCAACGGCATCTATGGACTCACGACCGCCGCCACCCTCTGGCTTGGCGCGATGATCGGGGTCTGTTTCGGGATGGGCTCCTACGCGCTCGGCATCGTGCTGTCGATCTTCTCGTTCATCTTCCTCACCGTGATCCGCAAGTTGTTGGACCTGACGGCCATCAAGCATGTCCGCAGCCCCGAGATCCTCGGAAGCGAAGTCATCGAGAAATAGGTGCGTTTCGAAGGAAGCCATCATCCATCAGACGATCAAGATCATAACAAGGGCGGAACCGGAGGAAGACTCGGGTTCCGCCCTTCTTCGATGCACGGCGGCTTTTCGTGAGGATCACGAGCCGTTTCCCGCGTCCCATGCGATATAAAGTGACTATCTTTGCATTTCGGTCCCGTTTACGGTAAAATATGGGTGTTTCGGAGGAATGCATATGAGCACATTGAGAATCCAAAAACTGAATGTTTCCGTGGATGGCACGATGATTTTGAAGGATGTCGACCTCGTCGTCAACGGCGGCGAGACGCACGCCATCATGGGTCCGAACGGGACCGGCAAGTCGACGCTCGCATCCGCGGTCATGGGACATCCCAAATACACCATCGAATCAGGCACCATCACGCTCGACGACCTTGACCTCACCGACCTTCCGGTCGATGAACGCAGCCGCGCCGGCATCTTTCTGGCGATGCAGAATCCGGTCGAGGTGCCCGGCGTCACCAATTTCGATTTCGTCAAGACCGCCGTCCAGGCGCGGATGCCCGCCGACAAGAAGCTCCGCATCGGCAAATTCATCCTCGAGTTCGAAGACGCCGCGGCCAAGCTGAAGATGGGCTCGGGACTCGCGCACCGCTATCTGAACGAAGGCTTCAGCGGCGGCGAGAAGAAACGCAACGAGATCCTGCAGATGCAGATTCTGAAACCGAAAATCGCCTTCCTCGACGAGATCGACTCGGGACTCGACGTCGACGCCCTCAAGATCGTCGGCGAAGCCGTCACGGCGATGAAGTCGCCCGATCTCGGCATGGTCCTGATCACCCACTACGAACGTCTGCTCGACTACATCGTCCCGGACTTCGTCCATATCATGATCAAGGGCCGGATCGTCAAGACCGGCGGACGCGAACTGATCCGCAAGATCGATTCCGAAGGCTACGACTGGCTCAAGGCAGAACTCGGCATCGATGATTTCGACGAACGGAAGAAACCGGCGGCCCTCGGCACCTGCGCGACGAAAGTCGCCGGGAAGTGATCCAACCCATGCGAATCCCCCTGGCATTGCGTCGTCTTCGCGATGTCGCGATCCTCTCTTCGCGCATTCGCGAAAACCGTTTGTCCTCCGGATCGATGGCCGCACTGCGGACCGGGATCCGTTTCACCTTCGGGGCGAAACCCCAGCGTGAGCCTGCCGCGATCGTTCTTTCCGGCGCCTGCACCGATCCCATCGCGATCCGTTTCAAGTCGGCGCATCCGTCCAAAGTGCGGTGTTTCCTGCTTCCGTCCGCCACTTCCGCATGGACGATGGCGATCGAGACGGATGAACGCGCGGCCGCCGTGCTCGAGTTCTATCTCATCGGCACTGCCGACCGGGTCGTCCTCGAACGCTCCGTGCGCGTCTCTGCCGGAGCTTCGATCCAACTTTCGACCCTGTTCCTGAACGGCGGGAAGACGTCCGTGAACGACCGCGCAAGCATCATGGGCGAAGGCGGCACGCTGCGGTCCGAGACCCTCGGCGTGCTGTCCGGCGAAGACTCCGTCGAAGCCGTCCAGACGGTCCGCCACGCCGCGCCGAGGAGCGTGTCCGACCTCGTGAACTCGCTTGTCGCCTCCGATGCTTCCCAGATCGTCTTCGATGTCACCGGCGCGATCCAAAAAGGCAATGCGGGATCCCGCTGCAAGCAGCAGAACCGCGGTGTCCTGCTCGGTGAGAAGGCGTCGATCGAAGTGTCGCCCAAACTGCTCATCGACGAGTACGACGTCGAAGCCGGCCACGGCTGCGCGATCGGGCGGATCAATGCGGACGAGCTGTTCTACCTGTCTTCCCGAGGACTCGACCCGATGACCGCGAAACGGCTCGTCGTCTCCGGCTATACCGCTCCCTATGTGCAAAGGATCGACGATCCGGCCCTGCGCCGGCTCGTGGAAACCACGCTTCTTTCCAAAATCGGAGGTGCATCCTGATGGAAAAGAATCCCTGGCGGGACCAGTTCCCGCAACTGACCGGCAAGGACGATGCCTTCCTCGACAGCGCCGCCTCGAGTCTGAAGCCGCTCTCGGTGATCGCCGCCGTCGACCACTACTACCATGACTTGTCGGTGAACATCCACCGCGGCATGTATGCCTCCAGCTACGAAGCCACCCGGCTGTACGAGGAGGCGCGCGCCAAAGTCGCCGCCTTCATCCACGCCGAAGAAGAGGAGATCGTCTTTCTGCGCGGGGCGACCGCGGCCCTCAACCTCGTGGCTTCCTCCTATGGAGCCGCCATGCTCGGTCCCGGCGACGAGATTGTCGTCTCCGAACTCGAACACCACTCCTCGTTTCTGCCTTGGCAGGCGGTCGCCGCCAAAACCGGCGCCCGGCTCGTGTTCGTCCCGCTCGATCCCGATTACCGGATCACCGTCGAGAACGTCCGAAAGGTCATCACGACGAAGACCAAGGTCGTCGCGCTGACCTATGTGTCCAACGTGATGGGATACGTGACGCCGATGCGTGATGTCATCGCGCTTGCCCACGCCGTCGGCGCCGTCGTCGTCGCCGATGCCGCTCAGGCGGTCCAGCACCTGCCGATCGACGTGAAATCGCTCGACGTCGACTTCCTCGCCTTTTCCGGTCACAAGATGCTCGGTCCGACCGGCATCGGCGTCCTCTACGGGAAAGCCGCCCTGCTCGCCGCGATGGAACCGGTCGAGTTCGGCGGCGAGATGATCGACGAAGTGAACAAGGACCGGTCTTCCTGGAAGGATGCGCCGTTCAAGTTCGAAGCCGGCACGATGCCGATCGCCTCCGCCATCGGGCTCGGCGCCGCCGTCGATCTCCTCGATTCGATCGGACTTTCCGCGATCGAGGACCATGTCGTCCGCATCCGTCGCTACGCCTACACGCAATTGAAAAAAGTCGAGGGGATCGTCATCTACAATCCCACCGCGGACACGGGCGTCATCGCCTTCAACATCGAAGGCGTTCACCCGCACGACGCGGCGACCTTCTTCGCCGAACAGCATGTGTCGCTGCGCGCCGGACACCACTGCGCCCAGCTTTTGATCAAGGCCCTCGGCATCGAAGCGTGCCTCAGGGCGTCGTTCTATCTGTACAACACGTACGCCGACTGCGACCGTCTGGTCGCGGTGGCGAAGGAAGCCGTCCGATTCTTCAAGGGCGTCGGCTTCTGAGGGAGTACAGCATGGCCGACCTAGACAACCTCTATCGCCAGATCATCATGGAGCATTACAAGAATCCGCGCAACAAGGGCCTTTCGGACGATCCCGGATATGTCACCGCGCACATCAAGAACCCATCCTGCGGCGACGACATCACGGTCCAGTCGCTGCTTGCGGACGGGGTCGTGAAGGATTGCCGCCACGACGGCCACGGTTGCAGCATCTGTTGCGCGTCGGCCTCGGTATTGACCGAAACCGTCATCGGGAAAACCATGGATGCTGCGCGCGCTCTCGCGGGCAACTACCTCAACATGGTATCCAACAAGGACCACGATCCCGCGGTCGACCTCGAAGAGGCCGCCGTCTTCGCCGGCGTCCGCCAGTTTCCGGCGCGCGTCAAATGCGCGTCGATCGCCTGGCAGGCGTTCGTGCGCACCATCCCGGAACAGAAATAGGTGAGATCATGGCGGAAGCCAAGAAACCGACGGCCGAGAACGTCGTCGGCGACTACAAGTACGGATTCACGACCGAAGCGAAGACCATCTATGCGACGAGTCGCGGTCTGAGCGCGGACACCGTCCGCGAAATCTCCCGCATCAAGGGCGAACCCGCGTGGATGACGGACATCCGGCTGAAGGCCTTTGACGCGTTCGTCAAGAAACCGAATCCCAGTTGGGGTCCGGATCTTTCGGGCATCGATTTTTCCGACATCGTCTATTACATCAAATCCTCGGACAAGGTCGAGCGGGACTGGAAGAACGTCCCGGAATCGATCAAGGACACCTTCTCGAAACTCGGCATCCCCGAGGCCGAGCAGAAGTATCTCGCCGGCGTCACCACCCAGTTCGAATCGGAGGCGGTGTACCACAGCACGATCCAGGAACTCCAGGACGCCGGGGTGATCTTCCTCGACACCGATTCCGCGCTGCGCGAATACCCGGAGATCTTCAAGAAATACTTCGGGAAGGCGGTGCCCTTCGCCGACAACAAGTACGCGGCTTTGAACACCGCGGTGTGGAGCGGCGGGTCGTTCATCTATTTTCCGAAGAACGTCAAGATCGAGAAACCCCTGCAGTCCTATTTCCGGATCAATACGGAAAAGATGGGGCAGTTCGAGCGCACCCTGATCGTCGTCGAGGAGGGGTCCTCGCTCAACTATGTCGAGGGTTGCACGGCGCCGATCTATTCGTCCGATTCGCTGCACGCGGCGGTCGTCGAAATCTTCGTCATGGACCACGCCTACTGCCGCTACTCGACGGTCCAGAACTGGTCGACGAACATCATCAACCTCGTCACCAAGCGCGCCGTCGTCGAATCGTACGGGCACATGGAGTGGATCGACGGCAACATCGGTTCCGGCCTCAACATGAAATATCCGTCCTGCATCCTGAAGGGCGACCACGCGAAGGGAACGACGATCTCGATCGCGTTCGCCGGCAAGGGGCAGTACCAGGACACCGGCGCGAAGATGATCCATCTCGGCAAGAGCACGACGTCGACGATCGTCTCGAAGTCGATCGCGGCGAAGGGCGGGAAGGTCAACTACCGCGGCCTCGTCTCGCAGGGACCGCGCGCCTACGATTCCAGAAGCAAGGTCGAATGCGACACGATCATCCTCGACGCCCTGTCCTCCTCGGACACCGTCCCGAAGAACGTGGTGAAGAATTTCCGCGGCCAGATCGAACACGAGGCGACGGTCTCGAAAGTCTCCGAGGCCGAACTCTTCTACCTGATGAGCCGCGGTTTGACGGAAGCCCAAGCCACCGAAATGATCGTCATGGGATTCATCGAACCGTTCGCCCGGGAACTGCCGATGGAATACGCCGTCGAGTTGAACCAACTCATCAAACTTGAGATGACGGGATCGATCGGATGACCCAAACAACGCCAAACGGCGTTGTTTTCATTTACCGCGGATGGTTCCTGATGTAAAAAAAGGTGAGATTTGCGCGGTAATTTTGGGGAATGGTCTTTATCTTTCCGATTTCTTGTGATAAAATACTCCAAAAGGTGGTGCTGAATATGAAACTGGTATTGGCGATCGTTTCGAACGAAGATGCGAGCAAGGTCATCAAGACGCTCATCAAGGAAGGCTTTTTCGTGACGAAGCTGGCGACCACCGGCGGATTTCTCATGAGCGGAAACACGACGATCCTCGTCGGCGTGCAGGACGATCAGGTCGAGAAGTGCGTCCAAGTCATCAGCGAGATGTCAAAACGCCGCACCAAACTGGTCCCGAACGCCATTTCGAGCGAATTCGGCATTTTCTCGTCCACGCCCGTCGAGGTTCAGGTCGGCGGGGCGACGATCTTCGTCCTCGACGTCGATCAGTTCATCAAGGCTTGAATCTTTCGATTTATATGCCGGACGGCGCGCTGCGCGGTCCGGTTTTCTTTTGCTGTAATCCTGTTTACACGTGCGCGCCCATTATGATATAATATATACATGTATACGGTTACATATTCGAGGTAATGAGATGAACCAACACGCGACGACGCTTCGTTCCGACGGCCGCTTCACCTTGTCCGCACCCGACCGGATCAGCCATCTGTATCTGCCCCTGTTCAACGAATACGGCATGAAGTCGGCGATCACCCCGCGACTCGGCGGCGACCTCAAGATCGACCAGAACCACTTCGCCATCGCTCCGTCGACGCAGGAGACGATGAACGATCCCGCCCAATGCCGCAACGTCTTTTTCCGCGTCGGCGGCGATCTTTACAATGTGACCGGAAACACCCCGATGCAGCGTCTCAACGAAGAGAAATCGACCCTTGAGGTCGGACTCCTCGACCAGACCGTCACGCGGACGAACGCGCGTTTCTCGGTCAGCGTGACTTCGTTCGTCCCCGCCGTCGCCGAAGCCGTCGAACTGCACCGCATCGTCTTCACCAATCTTGCCAAGGAAAAGCTTCCCGTCAAGCCGACCGTCGCCTTTCCGCTCTACGGCCGCAGCGCCGACAACCTCCGCGACCACCGTCACGTCACCGCGCTCTTGAACCGCGTGCACGTCTATGAGAATGGCGTCATCAACCAGCCGACGCTCTCCTTCGACGAGCGCGGCCATCTCGCCAACCGGACCGCCTATGGCGTGTTCGCCGTCTGCGACCGCCTCTCGGTCGCCGACCGCTGGCCGATCCTCGAGGAGTTCAACGGCGAGGGCGGGGATTTGTTCATGCCGGCGATCCCGCAGTCCAACGCGCGTTCGCCGCACCTGCCCGGTTCCGTCGCCGAAGGCTTCGAAGCCCTCGGCGGCCTCGGTTTCCCCGAAATCGACCTGCTTCCCGGCGAGCAGCTCACGCTTGTCGCCGGATACTTCATCGCCGAAGGCGCCGGTGCCGTCTGCGACCTCGCCGCCAAACGGCTCTCGCTTCTGGGTTTCGACGACCTGCTTCAGGCGACGCGCGACCACTGGATGCGCGAAACCGCCGCCGTCGAGATGCATCTGTCCTCCGCGGAACGTTCCGGTTGGCTCCGCTGGGTCGGTCTCCAGCCGGTGATGCGCCGCATCTACGGCTGTTCCTTCCTGCCCCACCACGACTACGGACGGGGCGGACGCGGATGGCGCGACCTGTGGCAGGATTCGCTCGCCCTCACCCTGCTCGATCCGAAATCGGCCCGCGCCGGACTCGTGAACAACATCCGCGGCGTCCGCATCGACGGGTCGAACGCGACCATCGTCGGGATGAATCCCGGCGAGTTCATCGCCGATCGGAACAATATCGTCCGCGTCTGGAGCGACCATGGGGCATGGCCGTACGTCACCGTCGATTTCTACGTCCAGCGCACGGGGGATGTCGACCTCCTCTTCGAAAAGACGCCCTATTGGAAGGACAAGTTCGCCCATTATACGAAAGCGGTCGATCCGGAGTTCGTCCAGAACGGCTCGAACCTGCTTTCCGACGTGACCGGCAAACCCTACGAAGGGACCATCCTCGAACATCTCCTCCTCGAGAACGTCATCCCGTTCTTCAACGTCGGCGACCATGGCTGCGTCCGCCTCGAAGGCGCCGACTGGAACGACGGCATCGACATGGCTTCGGCCAACGGTGAAACGGTCACCTTCACGGCGATGTACGCCGGCAATCTGAACCGCATCGCCGACACCCTCGACCATCTTCGGAAGACCAGGAACCTGATGTACCTCGAACTTCCCAAGGAGACGTCCGTCTTGTTCGGGACGCTCGAGAAGCCGCTCGTCGGCACCCCGGCGGAACTGCATCGGATCCGCGACGCCTATTTTGGATCGGTGGTCGGAAGACTGTCCGGACAGCTCTCCCGCGTGAACGTGATCGACCTGATCGGCGACCTCAAGGGCAAGGCCAGGCACTGGAAGAAACTTTTGAACGATAAGGAATGGATCGATGGCGGAAACGGCACCGGCTGGTACAACGGCTACTATGACGACCGCGGCCGCGCGGTCGATTCGGCCGACCCCGAAGGAATCCGCATGACCCTCACCGGACAGGTGTTCCCGCTCCTTTCCGGGATCGTCCCCGCCGACCGCGTCCCATTGATCGCCAAGGCCGTCAACGTCCATCTCAAGGATCCGAAGAACGGGTTGGTCCGGCTCAACACCGACCTCGGCAAGAGCGACCTCAAGCTCGGACGCTTCGCCGGCTTCGCCTACGGCCACAAGGAAAACGGCGCGTTCTTCTCCCACATGGACGTGATGTACGCCTACGGCTTGTTCGCGGCCGGGTTCCCGACCGAAGGCAACGCCGTCCTGCAGGCGCAGTACGACTATATGGCCGACGTCGACCGGGCCCGCATCCTGCCCGGCATTCCCGAGTACGTCGACGCCCGCGGCCGCGGCATGTACCACTACCTCACCGGCTCCGCGGCCTGGACCGTGATCGGCTACGTCGAACGCGTCTTCGGCGTCCGCGGCCAGTACGGCGACATCGTCATCGAACCGAAACTCGAAAACGCGCACTTCGATCAGGGCGAGGCGGGCTGCTCGTTCATCGCGGGCGGATCGCTATGCCGGCTCGTCGTCAAGAATCCCGAACACCGTGAACTCGGCCGTTACGTCGTCAGGACGGTCGAGTACGCGGGCAAGACCCATGTCGTCAACGCCGCATCGTTCTCCGTCGCCCGCAAGGATTGCGCCGGCGGGATCACGATCACGGCGACCTTAGGAAAGGCGGAATGAAACCATGAAAAAGTACATTCTGGAATGGAGCGACGAGTTCGACCTTCCAGGGAAACCCGATCCAAGCAAATGGAACTACGACGTCGGCCAGAAGAAATGGGGCAACGGCGAGCTGCAGTACTACACCGCGGGAGACAACGCGGACGTCCGCGACTCGAAGCTCGTCATCACCGGCGTGATCGCTCCCTATCTCGACGCGCCGTACAGCTCGGCCCGTCTGACGACCTACGAGCGCAAGCTCTTCCAGTACGGCCGGATCGCCGTGAGTGCGAAGATCCCCGCCGCGAAAGGCTCATGGCCGGCGATCTGGATGCTACCGGCGGACAAGAAGGCCGGCGTGCCGTGGCCGAAGTGTGGCGAAATCGACATCATGGAGCACGTCACCTCCCATTTCGAGACGATCCACGTGAGCCTCCACACCGAGAAGTTCAACCACATGCTGAGGACCCAGCGCACCCATTACGAACCGATTCCCGGCTGCACGCAGGGATTCCACGAGTATGCGATGGACTGGACGAAGGACTACATCGAGTTCTTCATCGACGGGAAGTCCTTCCAGAAATACGAGAAGAACGCCCCCGGATTCAGTGCGGACGAGAGCGGCTGGCCGTTCGACAAGCCGTATTACCTGATCCTGAACCTGGCGATCGGCGGAACCTGGGGCGGCGCGATCGATCCGGCCCAGTATCCGGCCGAGTTTTCGATCGACTACGTCCGTTATTACCAAATCGCCGAATGAGGAAAGGCCTATGGCCTTTTTTCTTTTTCGGCGCGTCGGCGGATGAGGGTTGAATTCCCGTCGGTTTCGCGATATAATAGATTTGTGTAAACAGTTACATAATCATAAGGAGCCCGCCATGATCAAAACCGTCCTGACCGCCAAAGACACCGTCCATCGCCTCTCTCCCGTCGACCATCTCATCCTTCAAGCCGATCCCCAGGCGCCGCGGATCGCGCTCGACCGCAAGACCGCGTACCAGTCCATCATCGGCTTCGGCGGCGCCTTCACCGAATCCGCCTGCTACAACCTCTACCGCGTCAACCCGGCCGTCCGCGAGCAGGCGATCCGGATGTATTTCGACCCCGTGGATGGAATCGGCTACAATATCGGACGCGTCTCGATCCACGGCTGCGACTTCTCCCTGTCCAGCTATACCTACATCGAAGAGGGCGACGCCGAACTGAAGACCTTCGACATCTCGCGCGACCGGACCTACGTGATCCCGGTCGTGAAACAGGCGGAAAGGATCGCCGGACATCCGATCATGCTGCTCGGTTCGCCGTGGACTCCGCCGGCCTTCATGAAGGACAACCAGTCGCCCCTGCGCGGCGGTCATCTTTTGGCATCCTTCGCCGACGCCTGGGCCCGCTATTACGTCCGGTTCGTCCAGGAATACCGCAAGGCCGGCCTCACGGTCAAGTGGATCTCGGTCCAGAACGAGCCGCAGGCGGTCCAGCGCTGGGATTCGTGCATCTATTCGGGCGAACAGGAACGCGATTTCGTGAAGAACCATCTCGGCCCCGTGCTGTCCGCTTCCGACGTTTCCGACGTCGGGATCATGGTCTGGGACCACAACCGCGACGTCATGGTCGAACACGTGACGCCGATCCTGAACGATCCCGCGGCTTCGAAGTACGTCTGGGGAACGGCGTTCCACTGGTATGTCGCCGAAGCGTTTGAAAACGTCGGGAAGACCCACGACCTCTGGCCCGACAAGCACCTCATGTTCACCGAAGGCTGCGTCGAGAACTTCCACATGCACCGCTACACGTGGGAATCCGGGGAGCGCTACGCGCGCAACATCATCGGCGATTTGTCGAACTGGTGCGAAGGCTGGATGGACTGGAACCTCTGGCTCGACAACCTCGGCGGACCGAACCACGTGAACAACGTCTGCGACGCGCCGATCATCCTCGACATCTTCCCGGAGAAGATCATCCCGGAATCCTCGTACTACTACATCGGCCATTTCTCCAAATTCATCAAACCGGGCGCGGTCCGGATCAAATCGACGAACGCCCACAAGAACCTCTCGGCGATCGCCTTCGAGAACCCCGACGGGACGATCGTGCTGGTCGTCATGAACGCGACCAAGGATGACGAGCGCTACAGCTTCGCCGAGGGCGGCGTCCACCGCACCATGCTTTCACCGGCCCGGTCGATTACGACCGTGCTCGTGACGAAGTGACATCGTGACGCCGATCCGCGCCGTCAACCTGGGCGGCTGGTTCGTGCTCGAGCGCTGGATGAAGCCGGCGCTTTTCGACGCTTCGCCGGTGCCGATCCCGAAGCACTGCGAAACCTCGTTCGTCACCCACCATCCCGAGGCGAAGAAGGCCCTCGAGGAGCACTGGCGGACCTGGATCACGATCGATGACATCCGCTGGCTCAAGGCGCACAAGATCAACCTGGTCCGCCTGCCGATCCCGTGGTGGCTGTTCCCCGATCGATTCCCCTCGGAATACCCGTATGTGTCCCCGCTCCGCTTCCTCGACGAAGCGCTCGACATGATCGGCGGCGAGGGGATGCAGGTCATGCTCGACCTCCATACCGCCCCCGGTTCGCAGAACGGCTTCGACAACGGCGGGATCGAAGGCGTGTTCACCTGGCACCTCGATCCGAAGAACGTCGACGTGACGGTCGCCGTGCTCGGCGAGATCGCCAAGCGCTACAAGGACCATCCCGCGCTGCATTCGATCCAGGTGTTGAACGAGCCGCACTGGACCATGCCGCTGGAGATCCTCGGCGGGTTCTACGACCGCGCCTACGCGGTGCTCCGCACGATCCTCAAACCCGAGACCGCGATCGTCTTCCACGACGGGTTCCGTTTCGAACCGTGGGAAGAATTCTTCGGTGCGCGCAAGTGGCGCAACGTGATCCTCGACACGCATCTCTACCAGTGCTTCAACGAAAAATTCAGGACGATGCCGGCCGAAGAATTCCTCGCGTATCCGTATACCTTGCTGCCGATGCTCGAACATATGGAACAAACCGTTCCGGTGATCGTCGGCGAGTTCAGCCTCGGCGCGCATCAGATCGACTATCCCGGCACCCGCGAAGAATTCGAATCGCGCTTTGCGAAGAGCCAGTTCGACGCGTACGGGAAATTGACCGGATGGGTGTTCTGGGCCTACAAGATCACCACCCGAAACAGCGGCTGGAACTTCCGCAGTCTCGTCGAAAGGGGAATCATCGACCTGTGAGACGATTTCTGATCCTGTTCATGTTCACGGCGTTTCTCGTCTCCGCGGCTTCCTGCACCGCCGACCCGACGACCTTGACGACGGCTCCTACGATGACGACGACCGAGCCGACTTCCACCCTCCCGCCGTCGACGACATCGACCGCGACCTCGCTTGATTTCACCCAAATCCCGGTCACGGCGTACGCGACCAACAACCTGATGAAACTCGCCGCCGTCAACGGCATTTCGGGATGGGTCGACGGCACGACCGGGACGATCGCCGTCGACGAATTGATCCAATACGAAGCGTATCGGGGCGTCGGCGCCGCCCTCACCTATTCGGCCGCGTGGGTGATCAACCAGTCGCCCCAGCGCGACGAGATCATCGAGTACATCTTCGGCGAGGACGGGATGCGCGTGCAACTCGTCCGCCTGACGGTCGGGGCTTCCGACTTCACGACCGCCACGATGGGGCATTATACCTACAACGACACCGTCGGGAACGTCGCCGACTCGGATCTCTCCGAATTCTCGATCGAAAAGGACCGGATCATCATCGACATCCTCAAGGATGCCCTCGAAATCAATCCGGACCTCGTCTTCATCGCCGCGCCGTGGAGCGCCCCGGCCTGGATGAAGACGAACCGGAGCCTGTACGGCGGTTCGCTGTCGCCCAGCTATTACGGGCTGTATTCGCAGTATCTGATCAAGTATCTGGACGCCTACGCCGCCGAAGGCATCGACATCGACTACCTCTCGGTCCAAAACGAACCCTATTATGGTCCGGGGGACTATCCCGGCATGACCTGGACGGTCGACACGACGAAGATCTTCATCCGCGATTTCCTCGGTCCCGACCTCGAGATGGTCGGAAACGACGCCAAGATCATGATCTGGGACCACAACACGGTCGACGGTTCCGGCAACCTGATCGATTTTCCGGTCCGTGTGCTGCGCAGCGACGAGACCGCCGCCTATGTCGACGCGATCGGCGTGCACTGCTACAGCGGCGACGAAATCGATATGCGCAATTATCTCGATTATCTTTACGAGAACAACCCCGAAGTCGAAGTATTCATGACCGAATGCACCGCCGTCACGACCTATACCAATCTCGAACAGAACATGGAGTGGAGCGTCCGGCGGATGTACATCGAGGCGTACAACCGTCACGCCGTCGGCACCACCTATTGGAATCTCGCCCTCGACGCCCTCGGCGCCACCCATCTCGGCGGATGCGGGAACTGCACCGGCCTCGTCTCCGTGCTGTCCTCGTCCTTCCGGCTCGAGGCGGACGGATACGTCACCGCGCATTTCGCCCGTTACGTCAACGTCGGCGCGCGCCGCATCCACACCGATTCTTCGAACGCGAACATCCTCGCCGTCGGCTATCTCGACGGCGCGGGAAAGATCACCCTCGTCCTTTGGAACGACGGCGCCGGACGCGTCGCGAGCATCCTCTGGCGAGGCAAGAAAGTCACCGTCCCGCTCCCGGCGAACGCCCTCGTCTCCGTGAACTGGACCATCCCGACATCGGAGTAGACCAATGCGAAAAATCCTGATTGCGGTCATCGCGGCCATCGCCGCGTTTTCCATCCTGTCCTGCACCCTGGCCACGACGGCCGATACGACCTCCGGCACCACGGAGCCGACATCGACAT
>CAIMSF010000086.1 GCA_903844055.1 uncultured bacterium | reverse complement strand
TCGTCACGACGACGTTCCAGAGGTTGCCGTTCAGGATGAAGGTGCGCCGGCGCGCTTCGCGCGGCGAGAGGGTCGTCAATGTCGTCGTCCGTCCTTTCGTGTCGTTCCAACGCGCATCCTGCGCGAACTCATGCTTTCGGGCGTCAAGCCTGCGGCGTTCCGTCGTCGTCCGCATCCTCGTCGGGTTGCGGTTTGGGCAGATGCCGGCGGGTGAAATAGGGAATCTTGGGAACCAGGGCGACGGCGGCGAAAAAGCCGATCGCGAAGCCCGCGAGGTGGCCGACGATGCTGATGTTGGGAATCAGGAAGGTGATCGCGAAGTTGATTGCGATCATCTTCCGGATCGATCCGACCGACGCCGGGGTAAACCAGTTCCTGTGTGAAAAGGTGATGTAGAAGAGCGCCGCCATGATGCCGTAGAGGGCTCCCGAAGCGCCGATCGTCAGTTCGTTGGCGGCGCCCAGGAAGACGATCGTGAGATCGGCGCCGAGGCCGGCGGCGAGATATAGCCCGAGGAATCGGACGGGACCGATGCTCCGTTCCATCGCCGAGCCGAGATAGTAGAGCGCGATCATGTTCATCGCGAAATGGAGCACGCCGCCGTGCATGAACATCGCCGTGAGGACGCGGTACCATTCGCCGTTTTCGGTCACGAAGGCGGGGACGAGTCCGCCGAGACGGACGAGGTTGTCGGTTTCAAAGCCGCCGGTCAAGAGCGTGACGACGAACATGATCGCGTTGATCACGATCAGGTCGGCCGTCACCGGAGTGATCCGGAACGCGCGTTTGAGGGAGTCGAGGAAGCCGTTCATCGCAACGCTCCTTCGACGTCAGGGTTGGTGTCATGGTCCGGAACCGGCCGTCGGCCGACGTACATCGCATGCTCCGAATAACTGAGATAGTCGGGCCGTTCCGCGACCGCGAGGGCGACCCGAAGCCACTCCGCGCGGGCGGCGTCGCTCGCCGCAAGCAGGTTCTTCTCCTGCGGGGCGAGGATGCTTTCCTGTCCGAAAAGCGAGACGGGCTCGAGCGCGAAGCGGGACATGAAGGGGAGGATCTCGTGGGGCGGGATGAAGAACGCCTGCGTGAACGCCTCGCCGGCGTAAGGGATGCCCTCCGTGACGTCGGTCAGATACGGTTCGCGCTGCGGATCCGTCAGGATGCCTTCGGGATCGTTTTTCATGTAGTAGATCATCCCTGCGAATATCAGGAGGAAGGAGACATGGATCATTCCGCCCGGCTTCAACAGGGCGATGGCGTGCCTGACGACCGTCTCGCGGTCGGCTTCCGCCAACAGATGGTACAGCGGTCCCATCACGAAGACGTGGTCGAAGGTGCCTTTTCCAAGTTCGAGCAGGGACGGGTCGAGGGCGTTCTTCGCGGATGCGCGGATCGATACGCCCGCCTTGGCGGCTTCGCGCAAGGCCACGTCGACGTTTCCTTCGGACAAATCGACGAGCGTGACGTCGCAGCCGCGCTTCGCGAAGTGGATCGCATAGCGTCCCGGTCCGCCGCCGAGGTCGAGGATCTTCTGCCCCGGCCCGACGTGCCGCTCCATCATCGCGGTCGTGACCGAAAACTCGAAGGAATGCCCGGAAAGACGCTCCCATTCTTCTTCGGCGTGCGTGTCGTAATAGCGTTTGACGATGTCGCTGTCGCGTTCCATGGAAAGTCCTCCCGTCGCATCATTCGTGACGATATCATTATACACCATGCGCGCGCCGGAATGCACGCGCCACGGAAAACAAAAATCCCCCGCGGGGGAGGGATTCGTCAGGCCAGCGGAAGCTTGAAGGGAAGCGCCGGGATGTTGTAGCTCGACCCCAGGTTGGCGGCCTCGTTGCGGGACCGGTAGCCATAAGCGACGTAGGCGATCTCGCTCGTGTCGACGCCCGTGATCAGCACGTGGGAGGAATCGAGGATCGTTCCCGACAGCGTGAACCGCGTCCCGTTCGCGCGGAACGCCTCGAGCGTGACGATGCCCAGGGACGCGTCCTTGAACAATTTCAAACCGCGCGCGACGTGGGCGAAGGCGATCGTGATCGTCGTGGCGTCGTAGGCGATCGAAGACACCGTCGGCGGAAGGAAATCGACGGCTCCATAGAAGAAGGCGGTATACGCCTCCTTGCCGGCGCGT
>CAIMSF010000085.1 GCA_903844055.1 uncultured bacterium | reverse complement strand
CCATGCTCGCCATCCTCCATCTTGTATTGACCCTCGCCGTCACGCTCCTGTACGCCTTCCTCGGGCCGGTTCCCTCCGGTTTCGTCGGGGCGCTGTCGGTCGCCGGCGTCTTCCTTGGGGCGCTCGTCGCTTCGATCGCCGTCTCCCTTTTGTTCCTGATCGTCGTGATGGTCGGATTCCGCGACTCGGATCCCAAACGCATGTTCAAGCATCGCGTGATGATCGCCTTCGCCGAATACTACTATTGCCTGATCCTGCGCGTGCGGCTCGTCGTCACGGGCCGGGAGAACCTGCCGAAACACAACCTCTTCGTCATCTATTCGAACCACATCGAGGCTTCCGACCCGATGTATCTCAAGATGGTCTTCCGGCGTTTCCCGATCGCGTTCATCTCGAAGGAAGTGCTCTTCAAGCAGTTCCTCGTCGGCGACATGCTCCGCTCGGTCGGCTGCATCCCGATTTCCCCCGGCGCCGACCGTTCGGCGATGAACTCGATCCTCGAAGGCATCAAACGCGTCAAGGGCGGTCAACCCTTCGGGATCTACCCCGAAGGCCGCCGCACCTATTGCAACGACATCATCCCGTTCAAACCGGGTTCCTTCAAGCTCGCGACGAAAGCCGACGCCGACATCATCCCGGTCGCCGTCTACGACATGCACGAAATCAACCGGAAGGGCCGCATCCTGCCTTGCACGGTGCGTCTGCACGTCTTCCCGGCGATCACCGCGCAAGACTATGCCGGGACCGACACGGTCGAACTGGCGAAGCAGGTCGAGACGATCGTCGGTGCGAAGATGGAAGAATTCAAACGGCTGTATCCGACGCCGTCGCATCAAGCATGACTCGACCGCCTGCCGTTTTTCGGTATGGCGGTTTTTTATAAAAAACAAAGGAATGATGTTACAATAAGAGATGGAACATATTGCCTGTCACGGGAGGAAGCCATGCCGAAAATCGTCTGTCTTGACATCGACGGGACCCTCCTGAACGAATTCGGGAAGATCACCGAAGCCAACCGCCATGCGATCGAGCGGCTGAAGGCGGACCATCACTACATCGCGATCGCCTCCGGCCGGACATATGCGGAAATCGTCAAGATCGTCGCTCCGCTCGAACTGATGGAATACGACCGCGCCTTCTTCATCTCCTACAACGGCGTCCTTACGGTGCGGACCTTTCCGTTCGCCGTCCTGATGAAGAAACTGCTCCATCGCGACGATGTGCGCATGATCGCGTCCGAGCTCCTGCCGCGCGGGTTCAAACTGCACGTCTACGCCGAAACGAAGATCTACCTGTCCGACGACATCGTCCAGCACCTGCAGATTTCGCCGGAAGAGAAGAAGCCGCTCATCCGGACCGACATGGCCGACTACGACCATAGCGACGACGTCTACAAAGTCCTGATCCTCGACGACGCCGACCGCCTCGACCATCTCAAGACATCGCTCCCGTCCGTGTTCTCGGATCGGTTCGCGGTCTTCAAATCCTGGGATCGCCTGCTCGAGTTCGTCCACCGCGACGGTTCGAAGGGAGCGGCCCTGGAGAACCTCTACCGCATCCTTCGGATTCCGCGCACGGACGTGATCGCGATCGGCGACGAGGAGAATGACATCTCGATGATCCGCGCGGCCGGCATCGGCATCGCGATGGGCAACGCCAAACCCGCCGTCAAGGCAATCGCACCCTACCAAACCCTGTCCAACCGATTCGACGGCGTCGCCGCCGCGATCGACAAATATGTTTTCGACAAGGAGAGTGGCATGCATGGAGTTTGAACTGGAATTGATCAGGTGGATGCAAAGTTTCCAAAACGGCTTTCTGGACACGCTGTTTCAGTTCTTCACGATGTTCGGCGAGGAACTGGTCATCATCGGCGCTCTCGGGTATCTGTACTGGTGCCATGACAAGAAGGTCGGCGAATACGTCGGCGTCACGGTGTTCATCTCGCTCTTCCTGAATTCGACGATCAAGACGATCGTGCAGCGGCCGCGTCCCTTCGTGGCCGACCCCGCGGGGATCGAGAACATCCGTCCCGCCACCGCCACCGGCTACGCGTTCCCGTCCGGCCATACGCAGGGCGCGGCGACCGTGTTCGCCGGCCTCGCGACCTGGATCCGCAAGCGCTGGCTCACCATCGCATCCTGCGTCATCATCGTCGTCGTGGCGCTCAGCCGGATGTATCTGGGAGCCCATTATCTCTCCGACGTGTTCGTCGGCGCCGGACTCGGCATCGGGTTGGCGGTCGGCCTGCAGGCGGTATTCCATCAACTGAAGGACCACACGCGAAAATTCTATGACTTGCTCGCTATCGTCGGCGTCGCGCTCGCGGTCATCGTGTTCGCTTGGCGCTATGCGACGATCGAGGCGGAGGGCGTCCTCACCGACGCCGCCAACCTGTACGACAAGATGGAAGGCACCTTCAAGATGGTCGGCGCGATGATCGGCTTCGTGCTGGGCGTCCGGTTCGAAGCGAAGAAGGTCAACTTCGTCAATCACCGCGTCCTTTGGAAGAACCTGATCCGCTTCGTTCTCGGCGTCGCCGTCGTGATGGGGGTCAGGTACGGTTTGAAAGCCGTATTCGGCCTGATCGTCGATGAGGAAGCCCTGCTTTCCGGAGAGAAAGTCAAAGCCGCCATCGCCGTTCTGCTCGGCGGGATCCGCTACTTCGCCATGGTCTATATCGCCATCGGGATCTATCCGATGGCGTTCAGGAAACCGAAACCGGAGGAGGGGGCGCGCGCATGAGAGCCTACAACGAAACGCTTTATGACAAGGACATGATCATCCGGTACAACAAGTACTATCTCGCCGATTTCTTCAAGCGGAACTTCTCCATCATCGCGGTCGGCGCCGCCGCGGCCGCAACCTATTCCTTTGCCGTTTCACAATGGAGTACCGGCCTGCTCATCATCGGGATGATCGTCGCATATGCGGTCATGACGGTCGTCATCCAGAAAACATCGGAGAAGAAAGCGCTCAAGAACAGCCCGATCGTCGAGAATCCGATCATCCGGTCCTACCTGTTCGACGACCAGCAGATCCTCGTCAACGGACGGTTCGTGAAGCCGGAGGATGTCGATCCCGGCGTGATCCGGCCGAAGGATCGCGTCATCAAGTACGAAGAAATCGTGCGGATTCAGACGAAAGCCGAATTCATGATGATCTACGATACCGAAAAACGTACGTATCTCGTCAACTTGGCTTCCTTCGAAACCCCTGAGCAATACCAGGAACTGAAAATCTTCCTCGCCTCGAAATTGGGGAAACGATATCATTGATCGTCACATGAGAAGCATCGCCGCGGCGATGCTTTTTTCTTGTTTACTCCGAAAAAGCCAGTAAAAATCGTACAAATACTGCTAAAAACCATCATCCGGTTGACATTTTTCACTCGTCGTCATACAATTATACCAGATGGTATAGACCACATGGTATAGAAGAGGCGGGATTCGATGAAAAGTACGGTGACCGACCGGTCCTACGTTTTGCAGAACAACGCGACATTGTTCGACGCGACCCTCGACGAGTTTTCTGTGCGGGACTTCGAAGCTGCGTCGTTGAACGAGATCCTGAAGCGTTCCGGTTTCAACAAGGGCAGTTTCTATTACCGCTTTTCTGATAAGTTCGAGCTCTATGCCGCGCTTCTCGAAACGGTTTTTTCGCGTCATGCGGAACTCATCAAGGAAGGCACGAAGACGATCATCGACGTCCGCGGCGTCGAGACGAGCCTGACGGCGATGGTTTCCTCCATCGTCCGGCTCCATGCGATGGATCCCCGTCATCTGGCGCTCTACGGCCGCTTGTTCGACGAACTCGGCGAACATCGAGCGAATCTCTTGGAGATCCTGCGGTCTTCCCCGATCGAACGTTTGCTTACGGACCTTTCGAGCTTGCTGTCGTCGGAAGGCGTCCCCGATCGCGACGCATCCTTTTTCGCAAGCATGGCACGGATGACGCTTTATCATCTGGATCGCGTGGCGATGATCGACGGCGTTTGGATCGATGCGGCGAGCATGGCGCATGCCATCATTCGGTCCTCATTCCCAGACGACTCGTTGCTTCCCCGCAGGGTGAGGGATTCCGCGCATATCGTTCCTCGTTTGGATCCCGCTGGCACATCGCCGCTACCTTTCGATCTCTCGTTCGCATCCGGCGAGATCGTCGCCCTCGTCGGCGATCGACAAGCGGGGAAGGCGGCCTTGCGCACCCTCTTGACGGGCGTCCTCAGCCCGCGGTCGGGAGAGGTCCGTTTCCTCTCGCCGGACCTCGTCAAGAGCGGGACGGACGGATTTGCGACCGTTCCCTCCGGTATCAGGCTGAACCGAAGCCCGCGCTGGCATCTCCGTCAGGTTGGACTCAAGCCGGGATCGGAGCGGGAGTCCGGACTGCTTGCGGACCTCGGGCTGGAGGATGTCGCCGACATCCGCCTCGACCGTCTTCCCGACGCCGCCAAGACCAAGACGGAATTCGCCCGGCTCTTCGCAAGCGACGCCAAGGTCCTCGTGATCGACGATGCCCTGGGAGGATTGAATCCCGATGCGCGGGAACGAATTTGCCGAATGCTATTGAAAAGAAGGCATGTTGGAAATACAATAATACTGTATACTTCAAGCATGGAAGAAGCGCTCGGAATCGCCGACCGCATCGCCTTCCTCCTGGCGGAGGGCGTCGCCCGGGTCGTTTCCGCCGAGGAACTGAACCGCAAGTACGGACAGAAGTCGATCGTCGTCGATTATCAAGAAGACGGACTCGCGCATCGCACCCGATTTCCATGGGATGCGTTATCGGGAACGGCGTTCAGCGAGTTCATCGCCGGCAATCGGATTCTCGGGATCGAAACCCGCGCCATGTCGGGAGCGGAAATCTTCAAAATGGAAACGGGGGCTGAACTTTCATGACCAAAACGTTCTTCAATCTTGTCTGGAGCGACCTCAAGCGGCTTTGGAGTTATCGGATCATCCTCTTCATCATGGTCCTGACCTTTCTCTTTTCGATCGCGATCGTGCTGTTCCCGCTGATCGACCCGACCAACTTCATCTACGTGAGCATCTTCATCCTGCCGGTCGTGGTCTTTTCGATTTCCCTCTTCATCGACCGCGAGGAAGGGACGCTTCTGCCCTTCATCTTCTCACCGCTCAAGTCGGTTTTCCTGGTGTTTTCCAAGGTCATCTCCGCGCTCGCCGTGATGACGATCCCGATCGTCTGCTTCATCGTCGCGATGGCGGTCGCGCAGTACGAGATCAATTTCCTGCTCTTGTTCCTGGCATACCTGCTCGGAGCGCTTTTGCACATCCTGATCGGCATCTCGCTGTCCATCATCAGCAAGACCTCGTCGATTCTCTCGCTTTCCTACATCGCCTATATCATCATCTTCTCGCTCACCGCGATCCTCTATTCCAACGGCATCATCCCGCTCCGGTTCCAGTACTATCTGATCATCTCGCCGGCGTTCTTGTCGGGCGTCCTGATCGACAACATCGTCGCCGGGCTCGCCTTTTCCGAGGTCTGGTTGCTGATCCTGGCGGTCGGGCTGCAAGTCCTCTACGGCGTGCTCCTCTCGCTCTTCATCATCCTTCCGTATTTCAAGCAATACGTCATCGCCACCGAGAAAAAATGATCGGACGGCATGGCTTGACAGCTCCGGATCCACGAAATCAAGATGATGCCTGTCATGGTATCATCTTTTGTGAAGGGGAATGAAGATGGATACCCGATACTATCTCGGATTCGACGGCGGCGGGACGAAGACCCACGCCTGTCTGATGGACGATCTCGACCACATCGTGTGCGAGGCTTATGGCCCCGCCTCCTCGATCGACACCGTTCCCCTCGAAACGTCCCTTGCCAGCCTCTCTGCGACTTACGCGGCGCTTCCCGAGAAGCATCCCGTCGCCGCCGTCTTTGCCGGTTTGGGCGGAATCGCCGGACCGAGCGATGTCGAACGTTACGT
>CAIMSF010000084.1 GCA_903844055.1 uncultured bacterium | reverse complement strand
CCCATCGCCTTCGCGAGCCGGATGTCGGTCAGGAAATCGGCATCGGCGGGCGCCGTCAACAAGCCCTCTTCCCAGTACCCCTGGTCGAGGACGAGGCGGAGGTAATACGGCCGGTTGTTCAGATATACGCGGCCGTTTTCAGTATGGACCTTGCGCATCCCGAGATACGAGGTGACGCGATCGACGGCGAGGCCGCGGCGATGCAGGGTGAAGACGACATCGTAGAGAAACGGGTCTTCGGGACTCCAGGCGCGGAAATCGGCTTTCGGCCGGTTCATCGCGACGGTGATCCGCCCGCGGCCGCGGGCGATGGTCATGCGCGCCGAAACGAAGGGTTTCCCTTCGGCCTGGATCTCGACCGCCATGTCGGCGTCGACGCGCCGCGACAGGCGGGCCTCGAAGGTGACCGTGCCGGCGTCGAAATCGGGGACGGTCCCGACATGCTCGAGATGCACTTCCGGCACCGCTTCGAGCCACACCGTCTGCCAGATGCCGGTGGTGCGGGGATACCAGATGATCTCGTGTTGTTCCTTCCAGTACTGCTTCCCGCGCGGGATCGTCTCGTCGGTCGAGGGATCGAACGCGAAGACGACGATCGTGAGCTTGCCGTCCTTGACCTGGTCGGTGACGTCGGCGGAAAAGCCGGTCGTCCCGCCCGTATGGCGGGCGACTGCGATGCCGCCGGCGTAGACTTCGGACTGGTAGTCGCACGCGCCGATGTGGAGGAGGATCCGTTTTCCCGACAGCGCCTGATCGACTTCGACCGTCCGCCGGTACCATACGCGGTCGTGGAAGGTCTCGTCGTGGATGCCCGACAAGGGCGACTGGAAACAGAACGGCACCTCGATCGTCTTGTCAAACGCCGCGTCCTCGTACCAGCGTTCCCGATGGCCGCGGTCGTCATCGTCGAACCTGAACTCCCACGGTCCGTTCAGGTTTTGCCACAGCGGCCGGACGAAGTCGGGCCGCGGATATTCGCTTCTTCTCATGATGTCACTCCTACTTGATGCCGGCGCGCGAAACGCCTTCGATGATCTTGTCCTGCGTGAACATGTAGACGATGACGACCGGGACGATCGAGAGGATCGCCGCCGCCATCGAAAGGCCGTAGTCGTAGTTGTAGGTGCTGGCGATCTTCGAAAGGCCGACGGGAAGCGTCTGCCACGCCGTCTCCGCCGGCGTCATCACGATGAGGGGCCAAAGGTAGTCGTTCCACGAACCGAGGAACGCGAACATGCCGGTGACCATGAAGGCCGACTTCGACAGCGGCATGACGATCCTGCGGAAGATCCCGAACGAGCCGAGGCCGTCGATCTTGCCGGCGTCGATCAGTTCGGAGGGGATCCCCATGAAGAACTGACGGAGCAGGAACATCCCGAAGACGCCGCCGAGGCCGGGGATGATGAGGGCCGCCCAGGAACCGAACCAGCCGAAATCGATCATCATCGTGATGAGCGGGACGAGGTTGATGACCGCGGGGATCATCGTCGTCGTGAGCACGAGCCAAAACAGCTTCTCGCGCCGTTTCCATTTGAGGAGCGCGAAGGCGTACGCCGCGAGCGACGCCACGACGAGGTAGAGCCCGGTATGGATCGTCGCGATCAATAGCGAGTTTCCCATCCAGCGGAGCACCGGGGTGTCGGGCTTGTCGAAGAGCTCGGAATAGTTGGACAGGTCGAACGGCTGCGGAAAGAGCGACGTCGGCCGGGTGGCGATGTCGATGTCGGACTTGAACGAGGTCGCCAGTCCCCAGAGGAGCGGCACGATCCACAGGATCGAGACGACCGTGAGGATGATGAAGGCGACGCGCTTGCGGCGCTTCGCGACGGATTTGATCGCCATCTCACTCGCCCCGCTTTCGAAGATACCGCGCCTGGACGACGGACACGACGATCATGATGAATCCCATGCAAAGCGCCATCGCGGTGGCGACGCCGGGATCGGCGTTCGCCCCGAAGGCGAGGCCGCGGATCCGCATCATCAGCACCGTCGTGGAGAACTGCGGGCCGCCGTTCGTGAGCAGGTCGGGCTGGCCGTAGATGTTGAAGCTCGCGATCATCGTCGTGAGCGCGACGATGAACATCTGCGGCGCAAGCAAGGGCACGGTCACGTGCCGAAGCGTCTGCGCGTAGGTCGCGCCGTCGATCGCGGCGGCTTCGTAAAGCGACTTGTCGATGTTCTTGAGGCCGGCGCCGAAGATCACCATGTTGGTCCCCATCGTCCACCAGACGGTGACGACGAGGATCGCGATCCACGCCCACGGCTGGGCGATCAGGAAGGGAACCTCCTCGAACCCGAGCTTGACGAGCAGCGAGTTCAGGAACCCGCCGTTGTTGTAGAACTGCCACTTCCAGATCAGGATCACGGCCGAGATCGAGAGGATCGTCGGCAGGAACAAGAGCGTCCTAAAGAACCGGTATCCCGGCGGCTCGAGGTCGATCAGGATCGCGAAGAAGAGCGGGATCGCGATCAAGAGCGGGACCGCGAGCACGACGAAGAGCACCGTGTTCCCGAGCCCCTGCCAGAAATACCGGTGGAAGATCGATCCGGCGTCGAAGAGGAT
>CAIMSF010000083.1 GCA_903844055.1 uncultured bacterium | reverse complement strand
TCGGCGGAAGCCTTGTATCGCTCCTGCTGTTCTTCCTTCCCTATCCCAACGCGATCGTGAAGGCGGTCTGGCCGATGGGGCTTGCGACCCTTTCCGTCGGATTCCTGCTGCACGGAGTGTTCGACATCTACGGCACGGAGGAGGAACTCGTCAACGTCTTCTTCTACGCCGGCGTCATCCTCCTGTCGATCACAGGCATCCTCTACATCCTCCCGCTCGTCCCATCCCCGAACAAGCAATCGAAGCCGCACCCGTGAGGTCTGTCATGAACGTCATCATCATCCCCGCTTATCAGCCCGATGAAAAACTCAATCGCCTCATCGACGGGCTGATCGCGCTTAAAAGCGGCCCGATCGTCGTCGTCGACGACGGCAGCGATCCCGCCTGCGCGCCGGTCTTCGCCGCGGCCGAAGCGGCCGGGTGCCGCGTCCTTCGTCATCCCCAAAACCAAGGCAAGGGCGCCGCGATCAAGACCGGCATCCGCTACGCTTCCGAAACCTATCCCGCCTGTTCGGGCTACGTCACCTGCGACGCCGACGGCCAGCACCGGCCCGACGACATCCTGAAAATCGGAACGGCCCTGGACGACCATCCCGCCGCGCTCGTCCTCGGGACGCGCGATTTCTCCGGACCCGAGGTGCCGCGCAACAGCCGGCTCGGGAACCGCTTCTCCGCCTGGTTCTTCAAGCTTTCGACCGGGATGACCTGCAACGACACCCAGACCGGCCTGCGCGGGATTCCCCGCAACCTGACGACGGCGGCGCTCGCGCTCACGGAAAACCGCTATGATTACGAAATGACGTTCTTGCTGACGACCGCCAAGAGCGGCGTTAAGATCCTGCCGGTCCCGATCGCGACCGTCTATCTCGACCAGAACGCCTCCTCGCACTTCCGGCCGTTCGTCGACTCCGTCCGCATCTACCGCCAGCCGATCCGCTTCGCGCTCGCTTCGGTCTTATGCACGGGGATCGACATCGGCCTCTTCCACCTCCTCACCAACCTGCTCGAGGACACCGTGGTCCGGACCGTCGTGATCGCGACGGTCGCCGCCCGGATCGTCTCGGGGGTCTCGAACTTCCTCTTGAACCGGCACTGGAGTTTCCGCAATCCCGGTTCGATCCGCCGCCAGTTTCTGCGCTATTTCGCCTTGTATCTGGTCCAGCTCGCGCTCAGCGCCGCCTTCGTCGCGCTGCTTGCGTTCCTCCCCCTGAGCCTCACGTTGATCAAGGTGCTCGTCGACCTCTTGCTCTTCTTCTTCAGCTTCTTCGTCCAGAAGCGCTGGGTCTTCAAGTTTCCGGCGATGGTCCGGGACTGAATCCAAACGATGAAAAACCGGGTTTGCCTCGCGGCATTCCCGGTATTTTTTATCGATGAACCTACTTGGCGGCCTTGATCATCAGGCGGACCATCTTGTCGGCGAATCCGACCGGATCCTTGACGGCGATGCCTTCGATCAGGAGGGCCTGGTCGTAGAGGATCCACGCGTAGTCGGAAAGCAGGTCCTTGTCGTTCGCAAAGACCTTTTCGACCGCCTGGAAGAGCGGATGGTTCGGGTTGATCTCGAGGATCTTGTCGGCCTTCATGTCCTTGTCGCCGGGCATCTGACGGATGACCTTCTCCATTTCGAAACTGAGGCCTTCGCCGGAAACGAGGCAGACCGGGGAGTCGGAGAGGCGGGTGGAGAGCTTGACTTCCTTGACTTCGTCCTTGAGGATGTCCTGAAGGGCGGAGAGGAGGTCCTTGCTTTCGTCCTCCTTCGACTTGATCGCTTCCTTCTCCTTGTCGTCGAGGAGGTCGAGGTCGCCCTGGTTGATCGACTTGAACTCGTGCTTGTCGTACTCGCGCAGGATCTGGATCATGAATTCGTCGATGTCGTCGGAGGTGACGAGGACGTCGTAGCCCTTCTTCTTCAGGATGTCCATCTGGGGCGAGACCTTGACCTGGTCCCGGGTCGGGGCGGAGGCATAGTAGATGTCCTTCTGTCCTTCCGGCATCTTTTCGACGTATTCCTTCAGGGTGACCGGCTTCTCCTGGTTCACGGTCGCGAAGAGGACGAGGTCCTTCAAGAGGTCCTTCTTCTCGCCGAAGCCGTCGTAGACGCCGTACTTGAGGTTGACGCCGAACTCCTTCCAGAACTTCTCGTACTTCTCGCGTTCGTTCTTGAGCGTCTTCTCGAGTTCGGCGAGGACCTTCTTTTCGAGGTTCGCGGCGATCTTCTTGAGCTGGCGGTCGTGCTGCAGGATCTCGCGGGAGATGTTCAGGGAGAGGTCGGGGGAAACGACGAGGCCCTTCACGAAGCGCAGGTAGTCGGGGACGAGCTCCTTGCACTTGTCCATCACGAAGACGCCCTTGGCGTAGAGCTGGAGGCCCTTTTCGTATTTCTCGCTGTAGAGGTTGTAGGGCGCCTTGGCGGGGATGAAGACGATCGACTTGTAGGTGATCGCGCCTTCGACGTCGGTCCACACGGTGAAGGCGGGATCCTCGTAGTCGGCGTACTGCGACTTGTAGAACTCGGCGAGCTCGTTGTCCTTCAGTTCGGCCTTGTTCTTGTTCCAGATGGGGGTCATCGAGTTGAGCGTTTCTCGTTCCGTGACGGTGTCGAACTTGTCCTCGATGTCCTTGCCTTCCTTGTCCTTCTTCGGGATCTGCTTCTCGCGGTCCATGCGGATCGGATATTTGACGTAGTCGGAATACTTCTTGACGAGTTTGCCGAGTTTCCAGTCGTCGAGGAACTCGGAGTAGTTCTCCTCGTCTTCGTCCTTGCGCAGATGGAGGGTGATCTCGGTGCCGCGCGTCGCTTTGTCGCACTCCTCGATCGTATAGGTGTCTTCGCCTTCGGAGACCCAGCGGTAGGCTTTCTCGCTGTAGGCCGACTTCGATTCGACGACGACCTTGGTCGAGACCATGAAGGCCGAATAGAAGCCGACGCCGAACTGGCCGATCAAATCGGCGGTCGCCGCCTGCTTGTCCTTCAAGCTCTGCAGGAATTCGAGCGTGCCGGACTTCGCGATCGTGCCGAGGTTCGATACGAGTTCGTCGTAGGTCATCCCCATGCCGTTGTCGGTGATCGTGATCGTCCGCTTCTTCTTGTCGAAGGCGAGGCCGATCTCGTAGTCGTTCGTCTTTTCGAGCTTCTCGTCGGTGAGCGAGGTCAAGTGATACCGGTCGATCGCGTCCGACGCATTACTGATGAGTTCCCGCAAGAAGATTTCCTTGTTCGTGTAGATCGAGTTGATCATGAGGTGCAGGAGTCGTTTCGACTCGGTTTTGAATTCCATTTTTTCCTTCATGTCGCATGCCTCCGTGGTTGGAATTTGGTTTCCCGTTGATTATTATACAAAAAACCGTTAGCAGAGTCAAGCATAGAGTGCTAACGGTCTTCATTTTTTACACGATTGACACTCAGTTCTGAGAAAGGCGCAACAATCCCCGCTTCTGCAGAATCAGCCCGAGCGCCGCCGAGAAGGCGGCGGAGGCGGCCATGTAGGGAAGGTTGTAGAAGACGAAGGAATAGAGCCACCAGCTGGGCGTCACCTCGTCGGCGATCGACGGGTACGCGACGAACCAGTAATAGCCGGAGAAGCCGTGGCAGAGATACCGGAGGAAGGAAGCCCCGAGGACGCCGAGCAGGAACGGTCCGACCTTCGCGTCGCCCCGTCTTACAAGACCGGCGAGGCCGAGGACGCCGAAGGCGAGCGGGTAGTCGAGCGCGTACTGGAGCGGATTGAGGTAGTAGAGGTTCAAAAGCGAGGAGACGACGCCGAAGGCAACGCCGCCGAGGACCCCGGCCTTCCAGCCGCGGCGGTACGCGAGGACGAAGATCGGCAACATCGCCGGGGAGATCGAGCCCCCGTAGCGGAACGGCGAGATCAT
>CAIMSF010000082.1 GCA_903844055.1 uncultured bacterium | reverse complement strand
CGCCGACGACGATCCGTTCGGGATCGGCGTGGATCCCGCGGTAGTCGGAGAGATGGCGGGCGATCTGCTTGCGGAGGGCGTAGGATCCCTGCGGATGGCCGGCGGTGAGGAGGTCGACGGGCGAATCGGAAAGCGTCGCGCGGACCAGCCGCGCCCATACGGTGAAGGGGAACAGGGTCGCGTCGAAGGCGTTCGTCGAAAGGTCGAAGGCGGGTCTCGCGTAAGGCTTCGGTTCGATCGGCGGAACCGCTTGCGCGGCGGGGGATCCCGCGGGTCGGTCGCCGAGCGGATTGACGAAATGGCCGCTCCGCAGCACGCTTCTCAGGTATCCCTCCGCGACGAGCTGGGCGTAGGCGGTCCCGACCGTCACCGGACTCACGGTGAGGCGGAGGGCGAGTTCCCGCTTCGAGGGCATGCGGGTCCCTTCCGCGAGCGCGCCGCTTTCGATGTCGGCGCGGATATGGCGGTAGAGCTGTTCGTAGAGCGGCGTTGCGCCGCGAGGGTCGAGGAATACCGTGAGCATCATGATTCCTTCTTTCTGGTATGGTTCATCTAAAAGAAAAAGCGCGATGCGATGAAACCAGTCACGGTATCATCATAGCATCGCGCAAGGCGTCTGTCAATCAACGAACCGAACAAAGCCGGTCTCAGACGGTTTTGATTTTGGGCGGACGGGCGGCGACCAGATTGAGGATCAGCGCCAGAAGCATCACCGCGGGACCGAGGAGCAAGAGCGCGAGTTCGATCCCCGCGACGACGAACAGGATGTTCGCGAAGAGCAGCGGTCCGACCTTGCCGGCGGCGTATCCCCACCATTCCAACAGGACCGCAAGGAAGACGAGGACGGCGTGGACGCCGACGAAGACGACGTAGAGCGAGGCGAACACGGGGTGTTCGGCGTAGGCGTCGCCGGCGGCGAGGAGGTAGTAGAGGGTGCCAAACACGAGATAAAGCGAGACCATGACCGCATTGATGAGGAGCAGTTTCCGATTCACGGGGATCACCACCGATTTCCATTATAGCGCGGTCGGGGGAGGGTTTCCACCGTTGCCGTCGAAATTCCTTCACAAATCGTCGAAGAGCGACATCTGCGTCTTCCGTTCGCGGATCGTGAAGAAGCGGGCGATGTCCTCTTCCCGCCAGGCGATCCCGGCGGCGTCGCACGCGGACGTGAAGACGTCCCAAAGCCGATCGCTGTCGTAGGCCTTGCAGATGTAGGAGGTGCCGTAGCGCTGTTCGTACCGGCGGCGCAAGCCGGGGAATTCCTCGTCGAGACGGGCGTAGAAATGCTCGCGCGATCCGTCGCGCATCGTCGTCCCGGTCGTCCCGACGATGTATTTGACGCGCGCTTCGGCGCAGGCCGCGACGACCGCCCGGATGTTTTCTTCGGAGGCCGTGATCCACGGCAGGACGGGGGTCATCCAGACGCCGGTCGCAACCCCGCGGTCGGCGAACGCCATGAGCGCCTTGAGACGTTCCGAAGGGGGACTGGCGGCGGGCTCGATCCGCCTGGCGAGTTGATCGTCGGTCGTCGTGACGGTGAAGCAGGCGACCGCACAGGCTTTCTTGGCAATCTGTTCGATCAGGTCGAGGTCGCGCAGGGCGAGGATGTTCTTGGTGAGGAAAGAAGCACCGTGGCCGTACTTGAGGATGACCTCGAGGACGCGGCGCGACAATCCGAGTTCCGCTTCGATCGGCATGTAGGGGTCGCACATCGAACCCGACCGGCAGACGATCTTGTTGCGTTTGGTCGAAAGCTCCGCTTCCGCGAGCTGGGGCGCGTTCACCTTGACGACGATGTCCTCGAAGGGCAGTTCGATCTCGTAGCAGGCGCTCCGCGAATCGCAGTAGATGCAGCCGTGGGTGCAGCCGCGGTAGACGTTGTAGTTGTGGTACGGACCGAGTATGAGCGTTTTCGCCAGGACTTCGCGCATGGGATCACCGCCTTCCGCTTCCATTATAGCAGACCCATCCGGAAAAAAAGCAAAGGCCGCGGATTTTCATCCGCGACCTGCAGGTTTCAAATGGCTGGGCTAGCTAGGATCGAACTAGCGATCTTGGAGTCAGAGTCCAATGCCTTACCGCTTGGCCATAGCCCAATGGCGGACCCGCATTTCTGCGTGTCCATAAGATATGATATCATTTTTTTCCGATTTGTCGAGAATTTTTGATCGTGAAAAGCAAAATTCACGGCGTCACGACCGATCCGGGAAGGTGCAGAGCGGCCGATAGACGAGCGCGCCGAATTCCCGGTCCGACGACATGAGGGAAAACCCTTCGACGCGCGTCGTGATCGGCGGAAGCGCCGCGGCCGCGGCCAGGCCGAGAGCGGTCGCATCACACCCGCGGGCGATCGTCAGATGCGGCACGAAGGGTTTCGGATCGCATGGGAACCCTTCCCCTTCGAGGACCGCGCGGATCCCTGCCGCAAGGTCCGTCAGGGCGCTTCCGCCCTCGCCGCGCAGGCTCACGACGGCGTCATCGGCGCGTTCGAAGCGGAGGATGCCGGACAGCGTGAAATCGAACGGGACGACCCGGACGGATGCGAGCACGATCTTCAGCGCCGTCAGGTCGGCGAAGGCGGTCTCGCCGAGAAACGCGAGCGTGAGATGGTAGTTTTCCGGTGTGGTGAAGGTCCCCTTCGTCGCATGCTCGCGCACGATCCGGGCGCGCTCGAGGATGGCGTCCTTCACCGGATCGGCGAAACGGACGGCGACGAACAGGCGCACGGGAACGCTCAGGCCTGCGCTTCGGCGTTCGCCGACGGGGCGGCGCGGAGCGACCCGGCCTTGTTGAGGTCGAGCTGCATCATCAGGACGGCGACGGGACCGAGTCCGAAGATCGTCAGGAGCAGATAGGGAAGCGAATAGTCGGATTTTTGGACGTGCAGGTCAGCACGGTGGGCGAAGAGGTATTCCTCCCACTTCTTCAGCTTGAGGGCGAACATGATCTGAAAACCGGGAAGCACGAAGATCGACAGAAGGAAGTCTTTCGTCGGGGTCGACGCATCGTTCGTCAACTTGTGCATCGCCTTGATCAGCCCATACATCCAGACGAGATAATAGACGCCGAAGCTGATGATCGTATAGAAAGCGGCGAGCGGGACGTTTCGGACCAGGTCGGGATCGCCGACGGCGTCCATCCGCAGCAGCGGGTCGGGTTTTTTGATGCGGCGCAGGACGTACCCGTAGAGCGTCGGTTCATCCGTTCCGGCGTATCCGGGATACAGGAACACCGCGACGCCATACGCCAGCAACAGCAAAATGTGGAGATAGAAACCGATGCCGAATCCACCGATGAGGACCTGAGTACCATCCGGGGAGACCGCTCGGCCGAGGAAATAGGTCGCATAGACGTCGACGTCTGACGTCGCGTCGGTCACGATCACGAGCAGGTTCAAGATCCATGCGGCGACTGCGACGCAAAAGCCGATCCGGAAGACGAGTTTCGCCATCTTCGAATACCCGCGGTCGAAGACCATGAAGCCGATGGTCGCGAAACAAGCGTCGAGGATGAGCGCCCGCAAGATGGTTCCGAAGCCCAACGGAAACGATCCATAATACTGTTGCATCACGATAACGCCATCGAGGCGACAGACATAGAGGCGGGACGAGAAAACGACAAGTGTCAAAAGAAAAAGACCGATCGCGAAATACTCGATGCGGACCTTTCCGAGCAGTGCACGGATTTTTGCCATGGAAATCCTCCTGGAATGAATATCTATCTATTTCAATGATAGCACTCGCAGAGATGGGATACAAGGCGGATGGGTTTTCTTTTCGTAAAAATAAGTCGATTTCCAGCGGAAACGCAAAGGTTTCAATGGTCGTTTGGAAGCGCCGATTCAGGGCTTTTCCGTTCGATCGGAACCGGCAGGGCCAGCGCGATCATCCCGTCGCAGAGGGCATGCAGCCGGTTCATCG
>CAIMSF010000081.1 GCA_903844055.1 uncultured bacterium | reverse complement strand
TCGACACCGTCCGCGCCCTCGGAGAGGCGGCGGTACGGCAGGGAAGGACCCATGACGTCCTCCTCATGTTCGACGTCGGCGACCTGCGCGAAGGCATTTGGTACAAAAGCGACTACATGCCGGTCGTCCGTGCGGCTGCCGGAACCGCCGGCATCCGCCTCGCCGGCATCGGTACGAACCTCACCTGTTACGGCGGCGTGATTCCCGACGACATCAACCAGGGCGCGCTCGTCGCGATCGCGGAGCGGATCGAACGCGAACTCGGCATCCGGCTCGCGATCGTCTCAGGCGGCAACTCCTCGTCCGTCCATCTGCTCGGCACCCGGAGGATCCCCGCCCGCGTCAACGGACTGCGCATCGGCGAAGCGGTGCTGTTCGGGCGCGAGACCGCCTACGGCCGGCCGATCCCCGCGATGCACCGCGATGCGTTCACGCTTCGCGCGGAACTCGTCGAAGTCGCCGTGAAACCGAGTTTCCCGGAAGGACGCATCGGCATGAATTCGTTCGGGGAACATCCCGACATCGTCGACCGGGGTCCGATGAAACGCGGCATCCTCGCGATCGGACGCCAGGACATTGAAGCGGCGGACCTGACGCCGCGCGATCCCGGCGTGGGGATCGTCGGGGCTTCGAGCGACCACCTCATCGTCGATCTCGGGGACACCGGACATGGCGTCGGCGACATCCTGTCGTTTGACGTCGACTATGCCGGGTTGCTGCGGCTGATGACGTCGAGCTACGTCCATAAGCGACATCTCCGCTGAATACGGGCACGACGATCGGGGCGGCACGGCGCTGAAAAAAAGCGTCGACGGTCAGATCGGCGTGCTCTTGTGCTATAATCAACATGAAATGGCGAAGAAAGGGGCATCCCGATGGGGAAGACGATGAATCAGTCAGCAACAATCAAGACGGAACGGGATCTCCCGTTCGTGACCCTCAGTTTCGCGATGTCGCTCGACGGCAAGATCGCGACCCGCACCGGGGAGTCGCGACATATCTCCGGACCGCAGTCGATGGCGTTCGTCCATCGCCTGCGGGACCGCCACGACGGCATCCTCGTGGGCATCAACACGGTACTCGCCGACCATCCCCGGCTGACGACGCGGCTGCCCGACGGGAAAGGCCGTGACGCGACCCGCATCATCCTCGACTCGCAGCTGCGGATCCCGCTTGACGAACCGGTCCTGCATCTCGCGTCGCCCGCACCGACCGTCGTCATCTGCCGAACGGACGCGGACCCGGAACGCAAGGCGGCGCTCGAACGTCTCGGCGTCGTCGTGATCGGCATCCCCGACCCGCATGCACCCGAAGGCCTCCGCGAAGCGATGGTCCGGCTGAAGGCGATGGGAATCCGGTCGATCCTCGTCGAAGGGGGCGGGACGGTCCACTCCTCGTTCATCGAACAGCGTCTGTTCGACCGCGTCTTCGTCACGATCGCACCCATCGTGATCGGCGGCGAAACGGCCAAGCCGGCGGTCGGCGGACGCGGTTTTGCGACCATCGCCGATGCGGCGCGGCTCCGTTTCGTGCGGCGCATCCGCGCCGGCGCGGACCTGATCCTCGAAGCCGTCCCGGAACATTCCGTCGAATCCAAACCAGAAGGAGCCTGACACCATGTTCAACCGACTCAGCGTATCAGCCGCGCTCGACATCCTCAAACAAGGCGGCAAAATCGTTTTGACCGATGAAGGCGCGCCCGACGACGTCTGCCATTACGCGGCGATCGCCGCCCAGTCCGACGCGAACGGATGCATCGGCGCGTTCTGTCCGTTTCGGATCATGCCGTCGATCGTCCTCGGTTACGAGGAATTCGGCGCGGTGACGGGAATCAAGAAGAACGCCGCGCTCGAATATGACATCGACTTCGTCAACATGAGCGCCCGCGAGATCGACCACGAACCCCCGCCCGTCCGCCTCGCCCGGCTGATCCGCGCGATCATCGCGGATGACGCCCATCCCGAGCGGTTCCGCATGGGTGGCGAATTCCAGGTCGTTTCCTCGAAGAACGGCGGCGTTTTGCGCCGCGCCGCGCCGGCGGAAGCAATCGTCGACCTGTGCCGCCTGGCCTCCGCTCCGGCCGCCGGGCTCCTCTATGAAATGGTCGATCCGGACGGCCGCTCGCTCACCTACGCCGAACTCGCGAAGGCGGAGGAGGCATTCGACGTCCTCGAGGTGTCGGAGTTGATCCGGCACCGCCGCGCGACCGACATCCTGGTCGAGCGCATCGCCGCCGCCAAGATGCCGACGAAATACGGCACCTTCGAGATGGTCGGGTTCGTCAACCGCCTGACCGGCGAACACCACGTCGCGCTCGTCAAGGGCGACGTCGCCTCCGAAGGCGCGACGCTCGTCCGCATCCATTCGGAATGCCTGACCGGCGACTCGTTCGGATCGAAGCGCTGCGACTGCGGCGAACAGCTCCACACTGCGATGCGCCGCATCGAAAAGGCCGGTCGGGGCATCATCCTGTACCTGCGCCAGGAAGGCCGCGGCATCGGCCTCATCAACAAGATCCGCGCCTACCAGCTCCAGGACGGCGGCCTCGACACGGTCCAGGCCAACCTCGCGCTCGGTTTTCCCGACGATTTGCGCGACTACGGCGTGGGCGCCGAGATGCTGTCGGCGCTCGGCGTGAAGAAGATCCGCCTGATGACGAACAATCCCCTGAAGATCAAGGGATTGTCGGGTTACGGCATCGAGATCGAGAACCGCGTGCCGATCCAGCTCAACCACAACGAGAAGAACGAGTTCTACATGCGGACCAAGAAGGAGAAGATGGGTCACCTCCTGGACTTCAAGGAAAAACGCAAATGACGCCGCACGATGCGGAACGGGGATGTCGATCGACATCCTTTTTTTTCCGATGCGCGGTGATCAAACGGCGGCGGGAATGCTATAATGGAATCATCGATCGCGCAAAGGGGGAATCGCCATGTTCGAGACGAAGTCGTTGTCACAGGCCACCTGGCCGGATTTCGAGTCGCTGTTCGAGCGGCACAACGGCCTGCACGGCGGCTGCTGGTGCGTCTATCATCGGATGACGATGTCCGAATTCATCCAATCCACGAAGGCCGGCCGGAAGGCGATGCATCGCGACCTGGTGTTTGCGGGCAAAGCCTCAGGACTGTTGCTGTACGATGGCGGAAATCCGATCGGCTGGTGCCAGTACGGCAGGGCACCCGAGTTCTACGCGTTCGACCGGATGCGCGATTACGTCAAGTTGCAGATACCCGAAGCGCTTCGCCCCTCCTGGCGGATCACCTGCTTCGTGGTCGACAAGGAGCGCCGACGCGAAGGCCTTTCGAAGCTGCTCCTCAAGGAAACGCTGCTCGCGATCCGCGCCGCGGGCGGAGGGATCGTCGAAGCGTTCCCGCTCCTGGTTCCCGGCGTCGAGAAACCGCAGTACACCGGTTCGATCAAGATGTATGAGGAACATGGATTCGCCTATGTGGCGCCGATCGGGAAATACAACCATCTGATGCGGCTGGACGGCAAGCAGGAAGTCGGGGACGGTCCATCGTGAGCATGAAGTGGATCAAGTGGATCGCGATCGTCACGATGACGATCGACCACGTCGGCGCCTTCCTGATCGCCGACGAGACCGCGCGGCTGGTTTGCCGCGTCATCGGCCGGATCGCCTATCCGCTGTTCGCCCTCATGATCGCGGAAGGATACCGCCACACCCATGACGTCAAAGGCTATTTCATCCGTCTGCTCATCGGCGCGGCGATTTCCGAAGCGGTCATGGCCGTCATCTGGTTTTCCTTCGGAATCAACTTCTTCCTCCAGGCGAACGTCTTCCTGCCGCTCGTCCTCGGCCTGACCGCGCTCATGCTCTTCTCGACGAAGAAGTGGTACGCCTGTCTTGCCGTGTTGCCGATCGTCGTCTTCGCCGAATGGGTGCATACGTCCTACGGGGCGTACGGCATCCTTTTGATCGTCCTGTTCGGACTGATCGGGTCGCTCCCGATCCGGACCATCGGGTTCGTCCTCCTGTCGGCGGTCTTCATCGACTGGCCGCTCCCGGAACTGCTCGGGATCGCCAACGGCAGCCAGATCCACGTTTTCGAGAAATGGTACCAGTGGGTCGCGCTCGCCTCGCTGATCCCGATCGGCTTCTACGACGGGACGCGCGGCCGTTTCAACAA
Source organism: uncultured bacterium (assembly GCA_903844055.1). Classification (GTDB taxonomy): domain Bacteria; phylum Bacillota_I; class Bacilli_A; order Izemoplasmatales; family Hujiaoplasmataceae; genus UBA12489. The sequence continues at coordinate 3,198 of CAIMSF010000081.1, read as the reverse complement.
ATGGTTCTTCTATGCCTATTATCCGCTCCATCTGATCGCGATCGTCCTGATCGGCATGGTCATCTGACGAAGGACGAAAGAAAGGAAGTCTGCCCATGGACTGGCTCAAACACAACCGCGAAGCGTGGGACCACGAGGTCCGGATCGGCAACAAGTGGACCGTCCCGGTCTCGTCCGAAACCGTCGAAGCGGCCCGCAAGGGCACGGCGGAGCTGTTGCTCACGCCGACCAAGCCGATGCCCCGCAAATGGTTTCCCGAGATCGTCGGAAAGCATGTCCTCTGCCTCGCCTCGGGCGGCGGCCAGCAAGGTCCCTTGTTCGCCGCGCTCGGCGCCGTCGTCACGGTCATCGACAACTCGCCGGCGCAGCTCGCGCGCGACGACGAAGTGGCGAAGCGCGAGCGCCTCGCGATCAGCCTCGAACAAGGCGACATGCGCGATCTTTCGCGGTTTCCGGACGGTAGTTTCGATTATGTCTTCCACCCGATCTCCAACGTCTTCTGCGCCGACGTGAAGCCGGTCTGGCGCGAGGCGTTCCGCGTCCTCAAGGACGGCGGCAGGCTCGCGTCCGGTTTCATGAACCCCATCGCCTACATCTTCGACCTGGATCTTTTGGACACGACCGGGACGTTTTCGGTCCGCTACAAGATCCCCTATTCCGACGTCGAGCAGCTTCCCCCCGAGGAACTGAAGAAACGCCTCGACGCCCTCGAACCCGTCGAATTCGGCCATTCGCTCGCCGACCAGATCGGCGGCCAGACGGCCGCCGGGTTCCATCTCATCGACTTCTACGAGGATGTGTCCGGCTGGGACGATCCGCTCGACCGGCACATTCCCGTCTATCTCGCGACGCTCGCGCTGAAGCCGCTGCGTCCGCGTCCCTAGGAGGATCCGCGATGCCCATCATCCCCACTGAATACGGCACTCCGAAGATCGATCCCGACGCCATCGTATTCCCGTCGGCCGTCGTCACCGGCGACGCCACCCTCGCCAAAGGGGTGAGCGTCTGGCACAACGCGACGGTCCGCGGCGACATGGCCTCCGTTTCGATCGGGGAGGACACGAACGTCCAGGACAACGCCGTGATCCACGTGAACCACGACCGACCCACCGTCATCGGCAAGCGTGTCACGATCGGCCACGGCGCGATCATCCACGGCGCCGTCGTGGAAGACGACGCGCTGATCGGCATGGGCAGCATCCTGCTCGACGGGTCGGTCGTCGAAAGTGGAGCGATGGTCGGCGCCGGCACGCTCGTGCCGCCCGGCAAGACCGTCCCCGCCGGCATGCTCGCGATCGGCAATCCGATGCGCCTCGTCCGCCCCCTCACCGACGCCGAACGGCTCGACAACCGGAAGAACGTCGACCGCTACCTGGCGCTCGCGGCGATCTCCGCCAAGGAGGCGCGATGATGGTCCATGACGTGAAGAAGGTCCTGATCGCCGGCGGCACCGGCTTCCTCGGCTACCACGCGGCGCTCAAGTTCCTGTCCGAAGGCGTCAAGGTCGACGCCGTCGCCTTGCCCCGCGAGATCGACCTGTCCGGATGGTATCCCGAGGAGATCGGGATCCGCTTCGGCGACCTGTTCGCGATGAGCGAAGACGAGGTCGCCGCGTTGTGTTCCGGGCAGGGGTACGATACGTTCGTCTACGCCCTCGGACCCGACGACCGGGTCGTCCCGAAGGCGCCCGCCGCCGCATTCTTCCGCGACAAGCTCGTCGTTCAGTCGGAAAAGATCGTCCGCGCCGCACGCCGCGCCGGCATCGCGCGGGCGGTCGTCCTCAATTCCTATTTCACCCATTTCGACCGTCTCAAGGACGGCGTGCTCGCGGCGCACCATCCGTATGTACGCGCCCGCGTCGAACAGGAGGAGTCGCTCCGCCGGCTTGGCGTCGCCGGCGTCTTCGACGTGATGTTCCTCGAACTGCCGTTCATCTTCGGGACGATGCCCGGCCGGCTCCCGCTGTGGAAGGAATTCTTCCTCGATGCGTTCGCGAAGTATCCCGCGGCGTTTCTGCCCAAGGGCGGGATCACCGCCTGCATCGACGTCTCGGGCGTCGCCGAAGCGATCGTCGCGGCCGCCCGGAACGGTGCGAACGGCCGCGGCTATCCCATCGGAAGGGAGAACCTGTCCTACCGCGAGATCCTGGAACTCATGCTCGAAGCCGTCGGCGCGAAGAAGAAGGTCTTCGCGATCCCCGCCTGGATCGCCGCGATCGGCGGCCGCGCCATCGACCGGAACTACCGCAGGCAGGGCCGCGAGGCCGGCCTCGACCACGGGAAGCTGATGGGCGACATCCTCGCGCAGGACTTCTCGATCGACTTCGGGCGGCTTTCTTGCGATCTCGACTATCCCGGCCTCGGATACGCCGGCGGGCGCGACGTCCGTGAGAGCATCCGCGCCACGATGGCCGTCTTCCGTCAAGCGAAATGAAAAAAAGCGATCCGCGACGGATCGCTTTTCTATTCTGCGGTGGTTTCGTAAGGCCAGTCGATGATGCCGCCCATGTCGTAGATACGGGTGTAGCCGAGGCCGTCGAGGATCGTCGCCGCCTGGGCCGAACGGTTCCCGCTGCGGCAGTAGACGATGATCTTGGCGTCCCGGTCGGGAAGCAAGGTCTCCGCGTCGGCCGCGAGGTCGGAGAGCGGGATCAGGATCGCCCCGGGGATGTGCTCCCCCTGGTACTCCTCGAGGGTCCTGACGTCGACGAGGATGACCTCGTCGTCCCCGTCGAGCATGGCTTTGCCCTCGCGGGCGGAGATGACGGAAGGCGAAGCGGAGGAACAGGCGAAGAGCGAGAAGCCGAACATAAACGTGAAGAAGAGCGTGGTCAGACGCATCGGGATCAGTCCTTTCGCGAGGATTATACCATGCCGGCGGACGGTCCGCAACGGATTCGCCCGCTCACTCGGCGTCGATCAGGGGAACGAACCGGCAGCCGCAGAGCGCTTCGGTCGCGAAGCCGTCCGCCGTCTTCGTGACGAGCGTGAGCGTTTGCGAGAAGCCGTCGCCGAGGGGGATCGCCATCCGTCCGCCGACCGCAAGCTGGTCGAGCAGCGCGGGCGGAATCGCCCGCGCCGCGGCGCTGACCACGATCGCCTCGTAGGGTGCTCCTTCAGGCCATCCATGGACGCCGTTGCCGGTGCGGAAGCGCACGTTGCGGTAACCGAGGACGGCCAGCGTCTCCTGCGCCCTGCG
>CAIMSF010000080.1 GCA_903844055.1 uncultured bacterium | reverse complement strand
TCCTTCGATCCCGAGGTGGCGGCGATGAAGTTGCCCTTCCCGTCCTGGATGCCTTCGGAGACGGCGACGAGGCAATGGTCCTTCCGCGTCATGACCTTCTTGATGTCGTCCTTGAACTTCTCGATCGAGAACGGTACTTCGGGGACGTAGATCAGGTCGGGACCGAAGCTCGAAGCGCTCGCGACGTAGGAGGCGGCGGTGAGCCAGCCGGTATGGCGGCCCATGATCTCGGCGATCGTGACCTTTCCCTTCGGGTAGCCGGAGGAGTCGCAGGAGATCTCCATGCAGGCGTTGGCGATGTATTTCGCGGCCGAGCCGTAGCCGGGGCAGTGGTCGGTGATCGGCAGGTCGTTGTCGATCGTCTTCGGGATCCCGATGACGCGGCATTCGTAGCCGACGCGCTTCAGGTATTCGTCGACTTCGCGGCAGGTCTCCATCGAGTCGTTTCCGCCGTTGTAGAGGAAATACCGGATGTTGTATTTCTTGAGGGTGGCGAGGATGATCTTGTATTCCCGTTCGTCCTCTTCCCATTCCTTCATCTTGTACCGGATCGTGCCGAAGGCGGCGCCGGGGGTGTTGACGAGCAGCTCGACGTCTTCGAACGAAAGGTCCGAAACCTTGATCAAGTCGTCCTTGAGTACGCCCTGGATGCCGTGGCGCATGCAATAGATCTCGCCGATGAAATCCTTGTTCTTGAGCGCTTCCTTGATGACGCCATAGGCGGACGAGTTGATGACGCTCGTCGGTCCGCCGGATTGCCCGTAAAGCAGGTTTCCTTTGAGTTTGTCCATATCGTTTTTCCTCCGCTGTTTCCCATCATATCACATCGACCAAGGAAAATGAATACGCTTTCGGCGAAAGATGAAATCTTTTACGTCTCGCAATCCTATCCGATTGGGGAAGCGACCGATCACTTAAGGTCAATTCGGTTGCGGATTGATCGAAATCGTAAAAACCCCGATCTTCGCTTCATCGAACAACAGGGATACTTCGATATAATACGTATGTCCGGCCTCCAGATACGCTGAAAGCAGGAAATTCTCGCCGGACCCGCCGCCATCGGCCGAACCGATCTCGACCGATTCGGAATCATAGAGCCAGCAAAACGGATTGAAAACGCCGCTCGAAACGATATCATACGTCGCGCTTACGGTCGGAACGAATTCATAGAAGATCCGTTGATCATACACCCCGATATCGCAAGTCACGATATCCCCCATCGAGATTGGATATGCCGTCAACGTCGAAAATCCATCCGCGATCTTGGTATCGCTCCATTTGGCATACAGGGTGATATCGCTTTGCACGGGCGTCTGACTGGTGAATTCAGTGCCGGCGTAATCGGACGACGAGTACCAGCCCAACAGAACATATCCCGCCTTTTCGACCACAGGTAATACGATGGTTCCGCCCGACACGACTTCAAGGTCCGATATGACGGTCCCGCAGTTGGTGACGAACGTCACGATACGCGTCGGCATGGAAAACGTCGTGGTCGTGATGATTGCGACGGTCGTAGTGGCGTCCGTCGTGGTCCCGGTGGCGTTCGTCGTGGTTACGGTGGCGTTCGTCGTGGTATCGGCGGTGTTCGTCGTGGCAGCGGTCATGTCGGTACTGCCGGCGTTCGTTGTCGTAGCGTCGTTCGTTGTCGTCGTAACGAGTCCGGTGGTAGCCGCTGATGTTGATCCAGTCGACAGACGGTCGCAAGATGCAAGAATGACAATGAACGTAGCGATGACGATGATAATGATGATTCTTCGATACATAGGATATCTCCGTTTATCAAGGATTGTCGTGCCGTTTTGATACCATCGCAAAGGGATTCGGCAGACGGTGATTTCGCATATCCGTGCCGTCTTTCATAAACGTTTCGGGTGATCTTCCACACAAAATGATAGCACTTTTGATACTGATAGTAAAACCTTATTTTGAATATCTTCGGTATCGTTCAGCGGATGGATTGCCAAGCGTCCTTCCAATATCAAATATGATGATCCTAGCATCAAAACGAGAACCGGTATTCCATCCATCGAACCATGATTTTGGATGATGCAAATCCATTGTAAAGATGATAAAATGATATCGGAAATGCAAACGGAGGTCGGTGGTCCCATGATTACGGTCAAGGATTTAAGGAAAGATTTCATCAAATACGAACGTAAACCGGGTCTGATCGGTTCGATCAAATCCTTCTTCAACGCGAAGAAAATCATCACGAAAGCCGTCGACGGCGTCTCCTTCACGATCAACGAAGGCGAGATCGTCGGTTACATCGGCCCCAACGGCGCCGGCAAGTCGACGACCATCAAGATGCTCGCGGGCATCCTCACGCCGACCTCCGGGTCGATCCTCGTCAACGGCATCGTCCCCGCCAAGGACCGGATCAGGAATGCTTTCAACATCGGCGTCGTCTTCGGCCAGCGCACCCAGCTCTGGTGGGACCTCCCGCTCAACGAGAGCTTCACGATCCTCAAGGAGATCTATAATGTCTCGGAAGCCGATTTCAAGGAGCGGATGAAGTTCTTCAACGAGATCCTCGACATCAATTCCTTCATCAAGTCGCCGGTCCGCACGCTCTCGCTCGGACAACGGATGCGCGCCGACATCGCCGCCGCGCTCCTCCACAACCCGAAGATCCTCTTCCTCGACGAACCGACGATCGGCCTCGACGTCGTCGCCAAGATGAAGATGCGCGAAGCCATCAAGCACATGAACAAGACCTTCATGACGACCGTCATCCTGACGACGCACGACCTCGACGACATCGAGGAGCTGTGCAGCCGGATCATCATGATCGACAAGGGCAAGATCATGTACGAAGGCTCCCTCGACGAGATCAAGGACGTCTACGGCTACATGAAGACGATCAAGTTCGAATGCGCCGAGGCGGTCGAGGTCCCCGACCTCTCCCCGCTCGGCCTCGCCCCCGCCGACCTTTCCGCCGAGGCCGACTTCCGCACCCTCACGATCCGCTTCAACAAGCATCGCCTGAACGTCTCGGAAATCACCGATTTCGTCCTCAAGCGCTATAAGGTCCTCGACATGTCGGTCTCCGAACCGCCGATCGAGACGCTCGTCGCCAACATCTACGAGACGGGCGAAGTGGTCGCATGAGACGCCGTTTCGGATCCCTCCTCAGGAGGTATCTGCCGTTCACCCGGAGTGTGATGCTCGGGGCGGTCCAGTACCGCTTCCGCTTCATCTTCTGGATCCTCTTCGAATTCCTTTACGTCATCATCGCCTACTTCCTCTGGAAGGGCGTCTACGAAGCCCGCGCCGTCGCCGAAGGCGTGACCTACGACCTCGTCACGATCGGCGGCTACGGCTTCGCGATGATGATCCTCTACGTCTTCCTCGAGAAGATCGTCGGCAGCCTCACCGCGCTCGCCGCCGAGAACTTCATCGACGACGACATCCACGGCGGGAACATCGCCCTCCGGCTGATCAAGCCGATCGACTACCGCGCCCAGCTGTTCGCCCAGGCGCTCGGATACGCCGCCGTCTCGGCGATCATCTTCGCCTCCGCCTTCGCGATCGGGATGCTCGTCGTTTCGCGCTTCGTCGCCCTCCCCTTCATCGCCGACGTCCCCTCGATCCTGTTCGGGATCGTCTCGATCCTCTTCGGCGGGGTGATCTTCTTCCTCACGAGCTTCCTGTTCGGGATGATCATCTTCTTCACCCTGAACAGCTTCGGGATGTGGCAGCTCAAGGGGGCGATCGAACGCCTCCTCGCCGGCGGCCTGATCCCGATCGCGCTCTTCCCCGACTGGCTCAAGGGCATCTCCGACCTGCTTCCGTTCGCGCAGACGCGCTACGTCCCGATCACCTTCTTCCTCGGCCAATACAACGGCGACATTCCCTCCGCCCTCGCCGCCCTGGCGGTCCAGGCGATCTGGATCGCGATCATGTACGCCGCCTCGACCCTCGCCTGGAAGGGCGCCGTCCGCCGGGTCGTCGTCTCGGGAGGCTGACATGAAGCGCCGCATCCGTCTGTATTTCATGTTCGTCGCCCAGCATCTCAAGATGATGCTCGCGTACCGCGCCGACTTCGCGATCGGGATCCTCTCCTTCGCCGTCCAGCAGGCCGCCGGGATCATCTTCCTCGACGTCCTCGTGAGAGCGACCGGGATCGCCTCGTGGACCTATTACGAACTGCTCGTGATCTACGCGATGTTCCAGATCCCGCGGGGATTCGACCATCTCTTCACCGACAACCTCTGGCTCGTCGGCTTCTACATCCGCCAGGGCATGTTCGACAAGTACCTGGTCCGGCCGATGTCGGTCCTCCGCCACCTGATCATCGAGCGCTTCCAGCTCGAGGCGCTCGGCGAACTCGCCGTCGGCGTCGCCCTGCTTGCCTTCGCGCTCCCGAAGCTTGACATCACGCTCTCCTTCCTCGACGTGCTCCTGCTCGTCGGCTTCATCGCCACCGGCGCCGCGATCTACACCGGCGTCAAGCTCGTGACGGCCTCGGTCGCGTTCTGGACGATGGACTCCCAGGCCGTCCAGTCGGCCGCCTACGAGGTCGCCATCTTCACGAAGAACCCGATCGAGATCTACCCGAAGGGGGTCCGCTTCGTCCTCGTCTACCTGCTTCCGTTCGGCTTCACCTCGTTCTTCCCCTCGGTCTTCCTGCTGTCGAAGTTCGCCGATGCCGCCGTCCTGCAGAACGGGATGGACTGGATCCTCTGGAAGACGCCGGGAGGCATGCTCCTGCAGGCGGTCGTGACCGCCGCCGTCTTCATCTTCTTCGGTCTTGCCCTCTGGAACAAAGGTCTGGCGCGCTACGAAAGCGCCGGAAGCTGAAAAAAAACCTTTCCGATATCGGAAAGGTTTTTTTAG
>CAIMSF010000079.1 GCA_903844055.1 uncultured bacterium | reverse complement strand
TTCGAACCGGGCGACAAGCCGCTCGGCTTCGAAAACGACATCCTCGCCCTGCTCAAGTAAGGAATCCAAGATGCGAAAAGGCACTCCGCGGAGTGCCTTTCTGCTTATTCCTGGTCTTCCTCGCGCTTCTCGAGCGGGGTTTCGAGCACGGACGGGTTCAACAGCATCTTGACGAACTCGCGGATCGAGTTGGAGTTGTAGAGTCCGTCGGTGATGCGCTCGTCGACGGCGCCGCCGATCGTGATGATCTTGCGGATCCCGAGCTTCTCCTCGTCGGCGTCGACGACGATCGGAACGTAGCGTTCCTTGCCCATCGAGAGGAATACCGAGCAGGTGCCGAAATTGTAGATGTGATGGTAGACGTAGCCCATCTTGATCGACTTCATGTTGGTGAGGAAGAGCGAGGTGTGGAACGGGCTCGCGTCGATCACGCTCTTCGGCAGGTGGCCGATGCGGTCGAGCCACATCAGGAAGTTCACGAGGCCCTTGATCATGAAGTGCGGGACGATCGTCAGGAGCTTCGCGAGCTTGTCGGTATCGTTTTCGGAGCTGAGGTGGGCGTTGTCGTCGATTTCCTTCTGCATCCTCGCGTGGATGTCGTAGATCGTCTCGGTGCCGTCGAAGGTGAGTTTGATCGCGCCTTCCTCGGCGGTATCCTTGAGCTGCTTCTTGATCATGAACGAGATCTGGATCTTGTTGCGCTTGTAGAACCGGCTGTTGACGACGAAGCGGTTCAGCTTCGGCCGGATCGCGAGGGTGCGCACGAGGGCGGCGACGATCAGGTCCATATAGGTGAACCGGCGGCCGAGGCGGCGTTCCTTGAAGATCCACTCGTCCATGCCGTTGCATTCGACTTCCATAGGCGCGAGCACGTGCGCGTCGTTGCGTTCCTTCATGATGTGGGGCATGAGTTTGGTGATGGGATCGATGGTTTTGATCAGCTTGCCGTCGCTTCTGCGTCCGAACATGGAAATCCTCCTGAAAAAAGCGGTATGCATTGATGATACCACATCCCATGGTCCAATTCAAGTTTTGATGCCGAATTGAGGCAATTCGGTAAAGAACTTGAAATCATCACGCGCTTCAAGTATAATCTTTATAGTTTATCAAAGGCGGGTACATCGATGGATTGGAAAAAGCTCTTGCGGGTGGTTTTGCCATTCGTCCTACTCATGTTCATGCAGTTTGCGACCTACTGGGGAAACCAGTGGTACGCGGAGACGTTCGGGAATCCCGGAAAGGACCTTTCGGTCATCTTCCTCGAATTCAATCAGGCCGTGCCGTTCCTTCCCTGGACGATCTGGCCGTACGTGATCGCCTATCCGTTCTGGATCCTCGGGTTCATCTACATCGGCTACCGCGACAAGACCAACATGTACCGGATCCTGCTTCTGGTCCTCGTCACCTTCACGATCTGCGGTTTCTGGTATCTCTTCTTCCAGACGGACGTGCAGGCGTGGCGCGAGACCTCGGGACTCTTCGCCCGCGATCCTTCCACCTTCAACCTCTCCGAATCACTCACCTTCTGGATCTACGCCGCAGCCGGGCCGCGCAACGCCAATCCCTCGATGCACTGCCTGATGAGCTGGCTGTGCGTCATCGGCGTCCGGCTCGACAAGAAGATGCCGAAGGGCATCAAGATCATGACGTGGGTCCTCGCGATCGCCATCTGCATCTCGACGCAGACGCTCAAACAACACTACATCATCGACATGATCACCGGCATCGCCCTTCCCGAAGCGGCCTACTGGCTCCTGAAGGATTCGAAGGCGGTCGGCTGGCTGGAAGCCCGCTTCACCAAACTGAATCAAAGGTTGCGTCTCGAGCCTTCCTCGCTCGCGACGGAATGAACCGACGCGATTCCTTCGGGAGTCGCGTTTTGATTTAAAAAAAGACTCCCCGGGGAAGGGAGTCTTGATGCGGTCGGACGGTTACTTCTGCGCGGGGTCTTCTTTGACTTCCTCGCCGTTGGGTCCTTCGAAGCGGCGTCCCCATCCGGTCAGGACGGCGAACAAGAGAACGAAGAACAGGACTGCGGTGTAGACGAGGCCGAGGGCGACGACGCCGGGGTTGAGGCCGGACAACGCGACGCCGATGAAGACGAAGCAGCTCAGGAACGGGACGTTGTTGGCGATCGAGTTGGCGAAGCCGTCGAGCAGGTTGGCGCGGCGATACGGATGGATGTTCTTGCGCTTGCCGATTTCGTTCACGACCGGCCCAAAGGTCAGGATCGAGGCGCTCGTGACGCCGCCGAACAGGAGGGTGGTGAGGTTGGTGCCGATCATCATCGCGATTTCCGCGCCTTTCGGAGTCCGGGCGAGTTTGCTCTTGAGGATCCAATCGACGAGTTTGTCGAGCGCGCCGGCTTCCTGGAGGACGCCCATGATGCCGAAAACGGAGATGACGAGGGTGACGGTTCCCATCATGCTGGCGACGCCGTCGGAAAGGAATCCTTGCGTGACGCCGTTTTCGACGCTGAAGATGTCCCCGAACTGGAGCAGTCCGGAAGCGAGCGCGACGATCGTGCCGGAGACGAGGCCGACGGTGATCGAGGCGAAGATGTCGCGGGTCTTGATTGCGACGAACAGCAACAACCCGACGGGGATGAGCATGAGCAGCGGAAGCGGGCTGCCGCCGACGGCGAGATCGCCACTCACGGTGCCGCCGATGCCGCCGAGAAACACGAGCAGGACGGTCGTGATGATCGCGGCGACGAGCGAGTATTTGAAGCGCGAGGCGACGGCTCCGGAGATTTCCGCCGTGCGGATTCCGTCACGGTAGACCTGCGTTCCGCAGGAGGCGATCGTCGTGTCGGAGATGGGGGCGAGGTTGTCGCCGAAGACGGCGCCGCCGAGGATGGCGCCGGCGAGGAACATCGGGCTTGCGCCGAGGGCGATGCCCGCGGAGTAGAAGATCGGGAAGGCGGCGAACATCGTGCCGATCGAGGATCCGGTGGCCGTCGAGATGACGCAGCAGGCGAGGAACACGAAGGCGACGTAGATGCCGCCCTTCATGCCGATCGTGCTGGCGAGCCAGAGGAAGCCGTTGGAGACGCCGGCGGATTTCATGAGCTGCGAGAACATGCCGATGATGAACAGAATCAGCACGACGGCGACGCTCGTCGGGCTGGCGATGCCTTTCATCACGGCGTTCCAGAATTTGCCATATTCCTTGAAATTCTTGACGAACAGGGCGCCGATCGAAAGACCGACGAACCCACCCATCGCGAGGGCGTGCATGTCGAAGGCCTTGAAGACGATAAACAGCAGGATGCAGACGATGGTGAAGACGACCATGGGAATGAAGGACATTCCCCATCCGAACCGGAACTGGAGCTTTTCGTTCTTTTCTTCGTGCATTTCTCTCTTCTCCTCTTTTATTTGTACCCTTTTGCGGTAGCCAGATTCGTGAGCGCACGGCGGATCGCCCAGTACGCTTCGGCCGCGGTCTCGTCGTCGTTGAAGCATGCGATGACGATGCGGATGTGCCCTTCGCCCTCTTTGCCGTAGGGCGTGCCTTCGTTGACCATGATGTGCGCGTCCTTCAGGATCTGCGCCGCCGCTTCCGCGGCCGTGCCGATCCGCGAAACGTTGAGCCAGGCGAGGATGCCCGATTCCGGCATCGTCATCACGACCCCGGGCGTCTTGCTCAGGATGTCGTACGCCAGCCGGCGGCGTCGTTCGAGCCGTTCGAAGTGGCTCGGAAGGAGCGTTTCGTCCCTGATCGCCGCGACTGCGCCGATCGATGAGACCGTCGACGAGGCACCGAGGACGTTGACCGCGCCGCCATAGAGGACGTCCATGATGTGGTCCTCGGCGTAGATGTAGCCGATCCGGAGTCCGGAGAGACCGTATCCCTTCGAGACCGAGCAGACCGTGACCGTACGTTCCCACATTCCCGGCATGGTCGCCGGCGAGATGAATTCGCGGCCGTCGTAGATGTGGTCCTCGAAGGCTTGGTCGGAGACGAGGATGAGGTCGTGGCGTATCACGAAGTCGCAGAGTTCCTGGACCGAACGGCGGTTCCAGACCGTCGTCGTCGGATTGTTCGGATGGGTGACGAGGACGACCTTCGTCTTCGGCGTGACGCGGCGTTCGAATTCCTCGATGCGGATCTGATAGCCGTCCACCTCGTGGAGCGGGACATTGACGGTGATTCCGCCGAGCAGCTTCGGATCCAGAAAGTTGGAGGGATAGCTGGGATCGGGGACGAGCACTTCGTCGCCTTCGTTGAGGAATGGCATCAGCGCGTAGAGCAGTCCAGAGTCTGATCCCGGGGTCACGATCACGTTACGGCTTGGATCGAGTTTGAGGCCGGTTTGCTTCTCGACGCGTTCGGCGATCGCCTTGCGCAGGTCGTAGGCTCCGATCGGCATCACGTAATGGGCGGGAATCCCGCCTTCGATCGCCTCGACCATCGCCTTCTTCACCGACGCGGGCAGCGACGGGTCGGGGAAAAACATGTCGGCCCAAGCCATCACCTTGTAACCTTGCTCCATCAATTTGCCGGCGCCTTCGCCGACATCCGCCTTCGTGACCCGGAGGAACAGCCCTCCCTGCAGGGTCCCGAATTTGGCGTTCATCTTCGACTTGATGTCCATCTTGTGTCTCCCTTCCATCGATGTGCGGCCGATGGCCGCATGTCATTTTTCCAGTTCCTTCAGATAGCGGTAAAGCGTTTGCGGCGAGATGTCGAGCTGGGCGGCCACATGGTTGACGGCGCCCTTGAACTTGAAGACGCCGCGGGCGGCCATCTTGGCGACCAGTTCCTTCTTTTCAGCGAGCGTGGCCGTCGGAACGCCGACGCCGTTCTCCTGCATCAGACCGTCGATGATCTCGTCGACGATTTCGTCGGCGGAGAGGTCGAACCGTTCCGAAGCGTCGGTCTTGGAGGAGGGAACCTCGGTCTGGACCATGATGTAGCCGTTCAATTCGTCGCGCAGCCGGATCATCTCGGTGACGTCGAGGTTCACGCACAATAGCCCGATCGTCTCGTTTTGGCGATTGCGGATGAAGAGTGTCGAGGAACGGAGGATTTTTCCGGTTTTTTCGTTCGTCCCAATGTAGTTCATGAAGGCGTCGCGCGTCTTGTCTTCCTGCTTCATGATCAGGTCGAGTGCGTACTTCGTAATCGATCCGCCGACACAACGGCCGGACAGATGGCCGTTGACGATGTGGACGATCGAATGCTGCAGATCGCTCAGATCGTGGACGATCGCCTCGCACTTCGGGCCGTTGATCTCGGCGATGAAATCCGCGATCGGGAAATAGTTTTTCAGCAAATCGAGATTGTTGCCCATGACGACGCCTCCTCAAAAACGCTTACACCGACAGTATATGAGAAATTTTTATCACTGTCAAGCAATTTTGAGAATTTTTTATCATCGAAAGCGAAAAGAATAACCGTCCTTGCGAACGGTATGATTTTTATCGGACGGCGATTGCGTCGATCTCGACCTTGACGTCTTTCGGAAGTCGCGCGACCTCGACGGTCGAACGCGTCGGCTTGTGTTCGCCGAAGAATTCCTGATAGACGGCGTTCATCGCGGGAAATTCGTTCATGTCCTTGATGAAGACGGTGCACTTGACGATGTCGGAGATCGCGTATCCCGCCGCTTCGACGATCGCCTTGACGTTTTGGAGCGATTGGCGGGTCTGGCTCTGGATGTCGTCGCCGGCGAGTTTCATGGTCGCCGCAATGAACGGAATCTGACCTGAAACGTACAGGGTCGTGCCGGCGAGTACGCCTTGGGAGTAAGGGCCGATGGCGGCCGGAGCAAGTTCGGTCTTGATGGTTTTCAGCATGGTTATCCTCCTTGGATCCGAGTTCATTATAACGCCGTCCGTGCCGCTTGGCAAGACCCCGGATCGTCGCGCTTCGGCTTATTATTGCATAATAACTTTTTTCACTCGAAGTCGCCCATCCGGATCGATTTCGGTTCGACGGAAGACTGCGGACGAATCGTTTCGACACGATCTCGGAATATTGGAAAACGCCCCGTTTCGGTCGTTTTTCGATGGTTGCGATAACGAAAGGAAGCGGCGTCCTGGCTTGGACGCCGCTTCCGCTTTCTATTGGATTTCGATGATCCGCATCGTGTTGGTCGAGCCGTGCTTCTGGCCCCATCCGGAGGAGATGATGATCTGTTGCCCGGGCTTGAAGCCGAAGTCCTTGGCGACCTCGATGGCGAGCCGGTCGGAGTTCTCGAAGCCCATCACGTCGTCGCGCAAGGTCGGGAACACGCCCCAGTAATAGGACAGCCTGCGGGCGGTGTGGATCGAGTCGGTGATCGCGATGATCGGGACCGAGGGACGGAACTTGCAGATGCGCTTCGCGGTGCCGCCGGTTTCCGTGAAGGCGACGATCACTTCCGCCTTCGGCAGGGTGAGGGCCGACTGGGCGACGGCGATGCCGATCGCGTCGTTCACCGTCTTCTGGCTGGTCTTGATCGACTTGGCGAGCCGTTCGTCGTAGGAGATCGTTTCCTCGATGGCCTTGGCGATCGTATCCATCGTCAGGACCGCCTCGATCGGGTACTCCCCGGCGGCGGTTTCGCCCGAAAGCATGATCGCGTCGGATCCGTCCAATATCGCGTTGGCGACGTCGGAGGCTTCCGCGCGGGTCGGCCGCGGATTGGTCATCATCGATTCGAGCATGTGGGTCGCGGTGATGACGGGTTTGCCGACCTCGTTGGCCTTCGCGATGATCTTCTTCTGGTAGATCGGGACGAGGGCGGTCGAGACTTCGACGCCGAGGTCGCCGCGGGCGACCATCACGCCGTCGGCGACGGCGAGGATCCCTTCGAGGTTGTCGACGCCTTCCTGGTTCTCGATCTTGGCGATGATCTCGATGCCTTCCTTGCCGGCGCCCTTCAGGATCTCGCGAATCGCGAGGACGTCGTCGGCGTGGCGGACGAACGAGGCGGCGATCATATCGACGCCGTTTTCGGCGCCGAAGAGGAGGTCCTCGCGGTCCTTC
>CAIMSF010000078.1 GCA_903844055.1 uncultured bacterium | reverse complement strand
GCGTCGACGCTGTCGGAGTTCGTCCATGTCCCGCAGTTCCGATTTCATCCCCTGAAATATCGGACTCATCCCTGTTTTGGAGTCGATCTCGTGAAGACGAGCGGAATGCGTCTGATCCTGACGCCGCTCGATCGCGAAGGTCGGCCGGAAGATCGGGAACGGCCGATCGATCAAATCCTCGTCGAATGCACGATCGCGGAAGCGGAGGTATCGAACCATTATGAAGATTGAACGCAAACGTCCCATGTATCATCCCGGAAGTTATGTGGAAGACGCCATCGACGCACTTTCGATGACGCGCCATGAATGCGCCGGCAGACTGAATATGTCCGACAAGGAACTGAGCGAACTGATCAGTGGCGAACATGGTTTGACCGCGGAAACCGCCCGGAAACTGGGCGGTTTCTTCGGCACGGAGCCGGAACTGTGGATCAATCTGCAAAATCGCTATGAGATGTACGTCGCCGAACAGGCGGAAGAATACGGCATCGAATCCGATCGTCCGTATCTCGACCATCTCGATTATGCATACTTCGTCCGTAGCGGGATGGTTCCGGCATCAACCGATTGGCACGATCGGATCGTGCATCTTCGCAAGGCGCTGCGCGTCGCCCGGCTTTCCGCGCTGGCGAAACCGGACCTGTTGGCGATGTGTCGACAGGCGACGCCAAAAGACGGACCCGAAACGATCGTCCCGCGGAACGCCTGGATGACCATCGGCCTGGATCGGGCCGCCGGGATGAAGACGGCCGCGTTCGATCGGAAACGCTTCGACGCGTTCGTGCAAGAAACCCGTCGGGCAGTCACGCTCGACGATGGACTTGAGGAACGGCTGAGTGGTCTTGCGGCCGATTGCGGGATCGCCCTCGTCATCCTGCCGGAGATGCCGCACGCGAACGTGAACGGCGTCGTCAAGTGGATCGACGCCGACCATGTCGTCCTTCTCTTGAACGCGAAGGGCAAGTACGCCGACATCTTCTGGTTTTCGCTGTTCCACGAACTCGGTCATGTCCGGCAGATGAAGAAGCGCCTGTTGATCGTCGATGGCGAAGACGAAGCCTTGGAGGCCGAGGCGGATGCGTTCGCCCGCGACGTCCTGATCCCGCCGCAGCCCTACGCGGCGTTCATCGGGACGGGGATCTACTCCGAGGCCGCGGTACTTGCGTTCTCCGCATCGGTCGGCATCGATGCGGGAATCGTCGTCGGCCGCCTGCAAAAAGAAGGGCGGCTGCCGTATTCGCATTTAAATGGTCTTCGGAAGAAAATCGATCTCCATCCGCTCAAAAAACCTTCATGAATCCAAGCAATGAACCAGACGCCGGACCCGATCCGGCGTTTTCATTTTGGCTGACAGATCGACCTCGTCTAGATAACCTGCATAAAGTGTAAAAAAACGATGGTCGAAGGCTGCATAAAGTGTAAAAGCAGCAAGGAAGATGCTGTATAAAGTTGTAAAACGGCGACAGAAAAGCTGCATAAAGTTGCAAACCCCTCTTTGAGATCACCGTCACAAGTCCCATCTTCAGCGTTTTATGGATCGTTCGCGGCATTTCATGACCGATCGAATCGGGGAATGCGAAGATCCGTTGTTCACGCGAGAGTCATTTTCGTGTATAATGTTCATGATGTCACAGATGGGGGCTTCCGATGGAAAAGATCATGTTCTCGAAAGCGGAAGCAACCCGCTTCATCCTCCTCAAGCAGGGCTTGCTCGGTCCGTGGCGCTACGCGGGCAAGCAGGGCGTGCTCGAGTACGTCCGCGCCGCCGGCTGCGTCCAGTTCGATCCCGTCGACGTCTGCGGGATGAACGCCGACCTGGTCCTCCAGGCGCGCGTCAAGGATTACCGAAAAGAAGACCTCCAACAATTGCTCTATCGAGACCGCCTGCTCTACGACCATTTCGACAAGCAGATGTCGGTGATCCCGATCGAAGACTATCCCGCCTTCGCGAGGAACCGCCACGGCATCCGCCAGTGGGGACGCGTGCAGGAGACGATCGATCAGATCGCCCCGACGATGCGCGACCTCTTCCAGGAGAAAGAGTCGTTCTCGACGAAGGAATTCGATCTCGGGAAAGCCGATTGGTACTGGGGCGAGACGACGCTCGCCAGGGCGTCGCTCGAGGCGATGTTCTACGCGGGCGAACTCTTGATCCACCACAAGGAAGGCAAGATCCGCCACTTCGCCCCCGCGATCCGTCTGCTTCCCAAGGACCTCTACGAAGCCCCCGACCCGCATCCGGATGAAGCAAGCCATTTGG
>CAIMSF010000077.1 GCA_903844055.1 uncultured bacterium | reverse complement strand
CTCGAAATCCTTCGGGTAGCGGAACATCTTCCCGACGTAGTTCAGGATCTTGTCGTTGGCGGTCTTGTTCTTCTGGTGCTGTTCCATGATGTACGAGAAGATGTTCTCGTCGGCGGGACGGGCGAACGTCCGCACCGTCTTGATCGAGGGGAACGACTGGATCCCGAACTCCGACATGAAGCGCGGGTAGTACTTGCGGTACCAGGAGATCGGCTCGTTGTTGTGCCAGACGCCCCAGTAGTGCATGTCGCCTCTTCCGTCGGCGTTGGGATCCTCGAAGGTCGCCCCGCCGCTGGACGGCGAGGACGGCCAGTAGACGATGCCGGGGAAGTGTTCGGCGACGAGGGGGGCGATCATCTCGAGATACTGCCGGACGTACGAGGACTTCGCGTACTCCGGATCGGGGACGCCCCACGAGGCGACGGCGACTTCGTTTTCGTTGTTGCCGCAGATGAGGGCGATCGCGGCGTGGTGGCGGATCCGCTTCAGGTTGTCGACGATCTCCGCCTTCGTGGTTTCGACCCACGCGTCATCGTCCATGTCGTAGACGGCGCAGGCGAACATCAGATCCTGCCAGACGAGCAGTCCAAGTTCGTCGCAGACCTCGTAGAATCCGTCGGAGGGGTACACGCCGCCGCCCCAGACGCGGACCATGTTGTGGTTCGCGGCCTTCGCGGCGGACAAGAGGGCACGGGTCTTCGCCTTGTTCGTGCGGCCGAGGAGGTTGTCCTCGGGGATGTAGTCGGCGCCCTTGCCGAAGACGTCGATGCCGTTCACGACGAAGGTGAACGACTGGCCGTAGGCGTCGTCCTCGCGGCGGACCGTGACGGTGCGGAGCCCGACCTTCAGGGTGCGGGAGTCCTCGAGCTGGTCTTGGTCGCGGAGGAAGACGATGATTTCGTAGAGCGGCTGCTCCCCGTATCCCGCGGGGTACCATTTCTCGGCGTTGCGGAGCAAGGTCCCGACTTCGACCGAACCGTTCTTGAGGGAGGTCCGGATCACGTCGACGACGGCGTCGCGGGGATCCTTGACGACGACTTCCACCATCGGCCTGGCGTCGGCGGCGAAGCGTTCGGCGGAAATCCTCACGCCGAGGCGGACGGATCCGTCGGATTCATGCTTCTGCGCCACCGCGACGTCCTCGATCCGGATGGAGCGGAACCATTCGATCCGGATGTCGCGCCAGATGCCGGCGTCCGGCAGCTGCGGACCCCAGTCCCAGCCGAACATCGAGCTGCCCTTGCGCAGATGGACGTAGCCCTTGACGGCATCCCCCACCTGGAAGAGCCGATGCGGGCTCCTGGCGTCTTTTTCGCGGATGAACGCGAGACATGACTTGAGCAGCACTTCGATCGTGTTGCGGCCGGCGACGAGGACGCCCGACAGCGGGAAGCGCCAGCGGCGGTGCATGTTGTCGGTCGAACCGACCTTGATGCCGTTCACATGGATATCGGCCAAGGTGTCGATCCCGTCGCAGACGAGGAAACCGTGCTGTTGCAGCGCGCCCGGTTCGACGTCGAACGTGCGGACATAGCGGTAGTCGTGTTCCATGAGGTCGCGGACTTCGTACTCGTGATCCTGGTCGAAGGGGTCCTTGATCAGGCCGGCGGAAAGCAAATCGCCGTAGACGGAGCCCGGCACGGTGCCGCGGACGGGGTCCGCCGCGGGACCGCCGGTGAGGTTCCAGATGCCGTTCAGATTGAGGTTCATGGGGTCTCCTGGGGGTCGTTTCTCAGAAATCGATGTCGGTGCGGACTTGTTCGCGGCCGGTGATCGCGGTGATGTGGTCGGCGAGCTGCCCGGCGGCGAGGATGTAGGCGGCGACGGTCGGATGGCCGTCGGAGCCGAACCCGGTGCCGCTTTGGCCGGCGCCGGTGACGGCAAGCGAGGAGACCTTGTCGGTTTCGCCCGAAAGCCGCAGGGCGGCGTTGATCGAGACGTTTCGGACGTGCGTCGCTTCGCTCATGAGACCATAGACGAGCACGACGTAGGCGTCCGGGTGATAGGCGCGGAGGGTGGTCACGAACGCGACGAGGGCGTCGGTCACGGTCTCCTGGTATGCGAGTTTCTGCGCGTCGGTCAAGGCGTTGTAGGCGGCGGAGTTGGAACTGAAGTCGTTTCCGCCGAGGGCGATCACGATGACGTCCGGCTGGTAGTCGGTATGGTCCCACTGGCCGGGGGTGGTGACGACGTAGTTTTGCGCGTTGGTCGCGTAGTATTCGTAGGCGGCGGGGATCGTTTGCGTCGCGGAAGCCTGTCCGCCGGTGTTCCAGCCGCGGGTGAGACCCCAGCCGGAGGACGCGAAGATGCTCGTTTCGGCGTCCAGCAGATAGGACGTCAGATACGTGTAGCAAAGCAGTCCGTTGGAATTGTTCGTGGTCTTCGGGGAGCCGCCGAGGTCGCCGTAGCCGACCGACGTCGAAGCGCCGATGTACTGGATCCGGAAGTCCTTTACGGGCGTCGGGGCGAGGAACCGTCCGTCGGTCACGACCTGGAGGACGGCCGTGTCGGAATCCTGCGCCTCGCTGCGCTTGAGGACCTTCACGGTGTGCGTTCCGTCGGGAAGTCCGGTGACGAGCGTGTATTCGCCCTGACCCTGGGTCAGTTCGACCGTGATGCCCTTGGTCGGGTCTTCTTCGCCGTCGACGAGGACGACCAGGAAGGGATGCTTGCCGGCGACCGCGGTGTTGGTGGCGTAGAAGGTGGCCTTCAGTTCGGTGCCCGAGAAGGTGACGTCGAAGCCGCTCGCCGTGTTCCAGAAATAACGGCGGCCGGAAAGCGTCTCATACCAGGTTCTGCCGATCCAGCGGATCATCGTGTAGTCGTTCAAACCTTCCGCCTCCAGGGTGTCGGTCGCATCCGGATCGACCAGTTCGATCGAAACCTTCGCGGAATACGGGGAGTCGGCGTAGGCGCCGCCGCCGATCGCCTTGACCTGGATGTCGTAGACGCCGTAGTCGGCGATCAGGGAGAGGTCGAAGCCGGGTGCGACGAACCATTCGCCGACCACGCTTTCGCCCTGCGAGAGGCGGATCCGGTAGCGGGTCGCATGGTCGACCGCGGCGAACGAGACGAGGTTGTCGACCACGTCGAGGTTTTCCGGAGCGGCGAGGACGGTCAAGAGGGTGGTCGTCGTGGTGACCTCCGGCTCGGTGGTCGTGGTGACGATTTCGGTCGTCGTGGTCGAAACCGTGGTCGCAAGACCGCACGAGACGATGCCGAGGGACAAAAACGCGAGGGACAGGAAGATGGCGAGTTTTTTCATGGATGATCCTCTCCGGTGCTTGTAACTTTACCGATAACTTAATTATAGGTGAGGG
Source organism: uncultured bacterium (assembly GCA_903844055.1). GTDB lineage: Bacteria > Bacillota_I > Bacilli_A > Izemoplasmatales > Hujiaoplasmataceae > UBA12489. The sequence continues at coordinate 3,330 of CAIMSF010000077.1, read as the reverse complement.
AATCGTTTCTGTCAAGTAAGCGTTTACGCGAAATGCGCGAAAAAACCATGAAAAAGGATCGACCGCAAGGGTCAATCCCGGTGAAACGTCATGTAGCCGACCGAGTCGGTGGAAACGACCCGGAGCCCGAACCGGCCGGCGATGGCCGCGAGCGACCGTTCGGTATAGAAACACAGGTGGGTTTCGTCGCGGCGGTACCACCAGTGTTCGAAATCGGCGGGAATCATCCGCGTCGACACGGCGAGCGTCCCGCCTTCCGCGACCCGTCCGCAGAGCAAGCGCCATGAGGCTTCGGGGGTCCGGAAATGCTCGACGACCTCGGTCGCCGTCACCAGTCCGTAGGAGCGTTCGAGAACCGTCGAATCGGGGGCGTAGAAGGGATCGTAGCCCGTCGCCGAAAAGCCGTGACGGCGCAGCAGTTCGAGCAGCCGGCCGCTTTTGCCGCACCCGAAGTCGAGCGCATCGCCGACGGCCGCGAACGGTCCGACGGCGTTCGCAAGAAAGGTCTCGAGGACCCGGTCGTACCCGTCGCCCGGGGCGTTTCGATGGAGATCGTAGCGCGCCCGTTCGGCGTCCGGGGACAGGAAGAGCGAGGGGTCCTTGCGGATGAAGCCGCACGCCGGACATCGGTGATGCGTCCCGTTGTCCAGCCTCAAGGGGATCGTCGTTTCCTTGCAACAGGGACACTCAGTCGATGAACTCGAATTCATAGTCGGCGATCCTGACCGTATCGCCGGGCTTCACGCCGGCTTTGCGCAGGGCGTCGTCGACGCCGGCGCGGCGCAGCCGCTTGGCGAGCAGCTTGACCGAGTCCTCGATCGAGAAGTTGGTCATCGGGATCAGTCGGCCGACGAGCGGACCGACGACTTCCCAGAGTTTGTCGGAAGGATGCGCGATCTCGAAATCCGGTCCGGCGGAGGCGTTCGCGGCGCCGATGTCGAGGTCGTCGTAGACATCGAAGAACGGCGTCTTGTCGAGCAGCTCGACGATCTTCAGAAGCAGTTCGTGCACGCCTTTCTTGGTCAACGCGGAAATCGGGATGATCTCGATGTCCGGTCCGACCTTCGACTGGAAGATTCTGAGGTTCTCGGCGGCTTCCGGCATGTCCATCTTGTTGGCCACGAGGATCTGCGGCCGCTGCGCGAGCTTGAACTTGTACTCGGCGAGTTCGCGGTTGATGACGAGATAGTCCTCATACGGGTCGCGGCCGTGGGCGGCCGACATGTCGATGATGTGGACGATCACGCGGGTGCGTTCGATGTGCTTGAGGAAGCGGAGTCCGAGGCCGACGCCCCTCGAGGCGCCTTCGATGATGCCGGGCATGTCCGCCATCACGAAGCTCTTGATCCCGTCGACGTCGACGACGCCGAGGTTCGGGACGAGCGTCGTGAACGGGTAGTCGGCGATCTTCGGCTTTGATTCGGAGACGACGCTGATCAAGGTCGACTTCCCGACGGACGGAAAGCCGATCAACCCGACGTCGGCGAGCAGCTTGAGCTCGATGCGCAGGTCGAGGGTGAGTCCGGGCAGGCCGTTCTCCTGGATCTCGGGAGCCTGGTTGCGCGAAGTCGCGAAGTTCCAGTTGCCTCGGCCGCCCCGTCCGCCGGGGGCGACGACGGCCGTCTCCATATGCTTCGTGAGGTCGCACAGGACGCGGTTGGTGCGTTCTTCGTAGACGATCGTGCCGACCGGGACGGTCACGTAGATGTCCTCGGCGTCGCGGCCGTGCATGTTCTTGGTCTTGCCCTTTTCGCCGTCGTCGGCCTGGATCACCTTGCGGTAGCGCAGGTCGAGGAGCGTCGAGAGGCCTTCGTCGGCGCGGAAGACGACGCTTCCGCCCTTCCCGCCGACGATGGCCATCGCCGCGAAGCTGTGCATCATCGTGCCGAGCACGTTCTTGGTCCGGACCAGGCCGCCATAGAACATCGCCAGCCCGGGTACCATGAGCAGCACCAGCGCCGTCGAAGTGAGCATCCACGAGGTCACGCCGGGGTCCGCGGGGGGCGGGGCGGCGGGGGTATCGGCCAACGCCAGCAACGGCAGCAAGAGCAGCGCGCCGCCGGCGAGACCCATGATTCGCTTGCGCATGTCCCAGTCCTTTCGAATGAGTTGAGACGACGGTGAGAGCCAAATGCGTCGCCGCCTGCCAAGCCACTTTCATGCCAAAGCGGTGCGGCGGGCCCCCGGTCCCGCCGCATCGCACCCGCCGCTGAACCGGCGCGCGCGTGCGTTGCGGCCAGCGGCGACGGGCGTGAGCGGCAGGCGCAGCAAACCGGCGGCGGCGTGAGTTCCCGTCGCGGCCGTGGCGGGCGCGGGGGGACGCCGCCGCGACAGTTTTGTCGCGCGACGCGCGCGGTTGCCCGACAGAATTGTTGTCGCCGGGCGCGGCGCGGGCTCCTCAGTCGCAGAGGCGCAACGGGTCGCGCGGCGGGGGGCCGGCGAGGGCGGCCCGCAAGTCGTCGGCGGACAGGCGGAAGATCAGGATCGAGTAGCCGGCCTGGGCGTCGGGGGGGCGGTCCTGGGCGCGCAGCCAGGCGCAGAGCCGCGCGAAGCGCAAGGCCGGGAAGACGGCATAGCGCTGGGCCAGGCCCGGGGGCAGATCACGCGCGTCAGCCGGATCGGCGCCGGCCGCGAGCCGCTCCTCGTAGGGCCGCCGCAGTTCCTGGTAGAACCCTTCCGGCACGTCGTTCCACGGTCCCGAGATGACTTGGCACACACTCGCGAAGAGCGTGGCGCTGATGCAATAGAGGCCCGGGCGCAACGGCGTAAAGTGCACGGGCGCGCCCACGGGGGTGATCAGGTCGTAGTTGGGCAGGGGCACGGCGTCAAGCGCGAAGCGTTCGGGATTGGCGGTGCCAAAGTAAGACAGGTAGACCGGCGGGCGCGTCGGGCCTGGCGGGGCGTGTTGCGCGAGCCACTGGCGCAGGGCCGGCAGGCTCTGGCCCCAGTCCAGGGAACTGTCCACCAGGTGCCGATAGCCGTTGGCGGGGCCGCCAGCGGCGCGGTTGAAGAAAGCGAGGAAGTGCGGCCGCACCGCCAGCGTTTCGGCCGCCAGGGCCACGAGCAGCGCGGCGATCACGCCGCCAACGAGCCGGCGTCGCCACCCGGCCAGCGCCAGCCAGGCGGGGACGATGGCGCCGAGCAGGACATAGATCGTCGGATAGGTCAGCAGTACATGGCGATGCCCGATGTTCAGGTGGGAGGTGAGCGCCGCCGCCCAGTAGACCGCCAGCAGCGTCCAGAGCGGCAGCGTGCGGTAGAGGGCCGGGCCGAGGCGGCGCCACGGGACGAGCACCAGCGCGAGGGCCACGAAGCCAAAGACCGCCAGCG
>CAIMSF010000076.1 GCA_903844055.1 uncultured bacterium | reverse complement strand
CGGATTCACGTCGAGACCGGGATCGGAAGCGATGATCCCGTCGACCGTCACGCGTCCGGCCTTGACCGCATCCTTGATGTCGGAGCGGCTTCCGTACTTCAGATTGCCGAGCAGTTTATCCAGTCGCATCGTCCCACCTCAGATCCGGTCAAGCCCATTCATCACGTATGTGCGAAGCAGCTCGGCGACGCTCCACGCTTGCGAGGAACAGCCGCGCGAGACGCGGCCGTCGAGACCGTCGAAGATTTCCGCCACGCCGCCGACGCAGCCTTCGCGCAGATGCGTCTCAAACGAGAGGCACAGCTCCTTCATGCGCAGCTTCGCCGCCATCGACGGATAGGCTTTCAGATAACTGTCCACGTAGGTTCCGAGCAGGAACCCCCAGGTCGTGCCCATATGATACGAGAAGTCGCGCTTGCGGAGCGGGCCGGAATACTCCGGGACGAAACGCGGATCGGTCTTGGCAAGCGAGCGAAGCCCGTAGACGTCGAGCAGCTCGTCGGTCGCCTTCTTGACCACCTTGCGCAGGCGGGCGTCGGACAACAGACCGTAGGGCAGGCTGCAGGCATAGAGCATGTTCGGCCGGACCGACGGGTCGTCGGCGTCGACGACGTCGTAGAGGCACTGCCTTTCCTCGTTCCAAAAGCGCCGGTTGAAGGCGAGGCGCACCTGTTTCGCCAGGACGTCGTACTGCGACGACGGCCGGCCGAACCGGCGGGCGAGGTTGCCCATCACGCATAGGGCATTATACCATAAAGCGTTGATTTCGACGGGTTTCCCGTGCCGCGGGGTGACCACCACGCCGTCGATCCGGACGTCCATCCAGGTGACCTGGTCGAGCCCGGAACCGGCGCGCATGAGCCCGTCGGAATCCATCCCGATCGAAAAGGCGGTCCCGCCCGCATAGGCGGCGACGATCCGCTCCAGCGTCGGAAACAGGCTTTTGACGAACGTTTCGTCGCCGGTGTGGTCGAGGTAGCGCATCACCGCATGGATGTACCAAAGCGACGCGTCGGCGGTATTGTAGTAGGGTGCCTGGCCGGCGTCGGGGAACATGTTGGGGATCAGGCCGTCTTTTTCGTATTGCGCGAATGAGGCGAGGATGTCCCGCGCATCGTCATACCGCTTCGTGACGAGGGTAAGGCCCTCGAAGGCGATCATCGTGTCGCGTCCCCAGTCGGCGAACCACGGCAGTCCGGCCAGGACGGTCTTCCGTCCGGTCGAACGGCGGAAGGCGATGAAGAGGTCGGCGGCGCGGACCAGACGCGCCGAGAAGTCATCCTCCATGCCGGCGGCAGCGACCAGTGCCCGGACACGCTCGCGATACTGCGCGATGATCGTTTCGGCGGATTCCGAGGGCATCGCATCGATCGCGACGACGAGTCCGACCGTTGCGGTCGACCCGGCCGCGACCGCCAGTTCGAGACGGTACGGCTGGTAGAAAACGTCGACGCGGTCATCCCCCGTCGAAGCGTCGAAGTCGAATCGGACGTCACCATCGAAGACCTCGTCGTTGGAGAAAAACGCGCCGGCGGTCGCGGCCGCGAGGATCGGATGCGACGGGAGTTCTTTGGGAACGAGGGATAGCGACGCGCCTTCGGCATGAACGTCGAAGACCAGTTCGGACGCCTTCTTGACGTCGCCGTGGTTGCGGCAGCTGAATTGCGGGGTGATCGACAAATGAGCGTCTTGGTTCCCGGCGACGATTTGATAGAGGATCGCGACGGCGCCGCCGCCGTAGCGGGGGGCAATCGTCTTCTCCAGCGTGACCCCGCCGGCCTCGTAGACATACCGAACGACTTCGTCGAGCGAGAAGCGGCTCAGATACCGGTCACCCGTGCGTTCGACGCCCGAACCCTTTTTCCCGGCGGTGAAATCGAGCCATGCGTCTCCGACGCGGAGACGCTCGTCGGTCTTGGAAAGGAACAGCGTCCGATCCGTCGGCGGGTTGAGGCTTTGGACGAGATAACCCTGGTGCTTGCGGAAGAGACCGTTCGTGATGGATCCGGCCGCGTAGCCGCCCATCCCGTCGGGAAGGTACCATTCCGGAAGATGCGCGCGGTCAAGCGCCGCGAGATCGGTTCGGTCATAGTCGTATCGCATCTACATCCCTGCTTTCGGTCACGTTTCTATGACCCTATTGTATCATAAGGACCGGAAGATGCGCTCCCGCGGAAGCGAACCTTTTTGATAAAACGGCGGTCGCATGATATAATGGTCTCGGTGATGAAAATGTTGACGATGACAGACATCCGGCAGGAGGGCGACCCGATTTTGCGCTTGCGCGCGAAGGACGTCGAACTGCCTTTATCCAAAGAAGATTACGAAACTCTCGTGGCGATGATGGAATACATCCTGAACAGCCAGAACGACCAGCTCGCAACCGAATTCGGGCTGCGTCCCGCGGTCGGGCTGGCCGCTCCCCAGATCGGCGTCTCGAAGAAGATGTTCTGCATGAACGCCTTCGACGAAAAGGGCGAAACGCTGCACCGCTACGCGTTCGTCAATCCGAAGATCATGTCGAGTTCGGAAGAGCGCTGCTACGTCCCGGGCGGAGAAGGATGCCTCTCGGTCGACGAGTCGAAGAACGGCCTCGTACCCCGCGCGAAACGGATCCGGGTGCGCACCTTTCTCGTCGATCTCGCCAAGGGCACGATCGACGACGTGATGATCAAATTGTCCGGCTTTCCGGCCGTCGTGTTCCAACACGAATACGACCATCTGATGGGGGTCCTCTTCATTGACAAGAAACAACCGGAATTGCCCGATATCAAGCCGATCGTCTTCTATCACGACGAGGAAACGGCGGAATAACCAAGCAAAAAGGCTCCCGAAGGAGCCTTTTCTTATTTTCGGATTCAATCAGGCTTGCATGAAGCCGGCGAACTTCAACCCGAACGCGAACGCTTCCTTCAACTGGTCTTCGGACGGGTTGAAACGGAGGCGGTAGCCTTCGATCGTCTTCATCTTCAGCTGCGCGAGCCGCGCCATGATGTTGGGAACGGCTTCGCCGCTCCATCCGTAGGAACCGAAGGCGGAGGCGAACTTACCGCCATTCATGACGGGATTCAGACTCGAGAGGATGTCCCAGATCGGTTTCAGGGTGTCGGACAGGATCGTCGTCGAGCCGATCAGGAAGGCGTCGGCCGCTTCGATGCGGTCGACGATGTAATGCGTCATCGTGCCGACGACATCGTATACCTCGACCTTGACGTTGCCCGAAAAGCCGGCTTCGATCCCGCGCTTCACTTCCTCGGCCATCTTTCTCGTATATCCATAGGCGCTCGCGACCGGGATCACGACGAGCGGAACGGCGTTTTTCGGCTTGATCTCCGCCCATTTGGCATAGAGCGCCTTCGCCTCTTCGATGTTCGTCTCGTCGAGCACGGGACCGTGGCTGGTCGCGACGTACTTGAGGGGCAGGTCCTTGATCCGGTCGAGTCCCTTCTGGACGAATTTCTTGAACGGCGACATGATCGCGTCGAAATAGTCCTTGAGCGCCTTGCGGTAGTCTTCCGGTTCCTTGACGTTCTTCGCGAACACGCCTTCGAAGGCGTAATGCGCCCCGAAGAAGTCGCAGGTGAAGAGGATTTTATCCTCTTCGAGCCAGGTGAACATCGTGTCCGGCCAGTGCAGGTTCGGCAGCGTGAAGAACCGAAGCGACCGGTTTCCGAGCGACAGGACGGCGTCGTCCTTCGCCTGGACGGACTTGAACGGACGGTTGACGATTTCCTTCAGGTTCGAGAGCCCCGCCGCGGTGGCGACGATCGTCAAGTCGGGGTTGAGGTCGAGCAGTTTGGCGACGGAGCCGGAATGGTCCGGTTCGGTGTGGTTCAAAACGACGTAATCGACCTTCTTGAGATCGACGAGCGACTGCACCTTGGCGATGTAGTCGTCCTGGAAATCGACCTTCGCGGTATCGATCAGGGCGGTCTTTTCGTTTCCGATGACGAGATAGGCGTTATATGTCGAACCGAACTCGGTTTCCATGATGATGTCGAAGACGCGGAGGTCATAATCGTTGACGCCGACCCAGTAGACCTTGTCGGCGAGCTTTTTGACTTTTGTTTGCATGGGAATCACTCCTTCATCTTATTATACTCTATCCGACCGTTCTGTGAAAATACTCTGCACGCGGAATGCTTGATTCGCGAAACGCGAAAAAAAACACCCGATCAAGGGTGTTCGTCGTCGATGGAGGACCTAGTCGGATTCGAACCAACGGTCAGGGAGTTGCAGTCCCTTGCCTTTCCTCTTGGCTATAGGTCCAGGAAAGAATGCTTTCGCATGAGAGTCCAAATGGTCGGGAAGACAGGATTTGAACCTGCGACCTCCTGGTCCCAAACCAGGCGCTCTACCAAGCTAAGCTACTCCCCGTTTAAAAAAAGAATGGCGCGCCCAGCAGGAGTCGAACCCGCAACCTTTAGATCCGTAGTCTAACGCTCTATCCAATTGCGCTATGGGCGCGCTTATTATGGCGGTCCCGACGGGATTTGAACCCGCGATCTCCTGCGTGACAGGCAGGCATGTTAGACCACTACACCACAGGACCGTGGATTCATTCATTTTTTTGCTTCGTCGGGAAAGGCCGATATCTATATTACCAAATCTTGTCGTGAAAAGCAACTTTTTTCATCCGCATTTTTGCGAGATTCTTTTCCCTTCGGAGAGCGTCGCGAGAGCAAATCTGCCGGCTCCCCGACGGGGCAATGGTATAATGTGGACAAGGATGTGAATCTGATGAACAACTATCACGGACCACGGTCGCTGCATGTCTCCGAACTCCATCTCGTCGTCGCCGATTTGAACCGGTCGACGGCTTTTTATCGCGATGCGCTCGGTTTCAAGGTGGCCGAAAACGGCGACGGAAGCGTCGACGTCTCGGCTGACGGAGCGAAGCGTCTGCTTTCCCTGACGCAAAAGCCGGGAGTGCTCCCGCGCGGAAAGACCGCCGGACTCTACCACGTCGCCTTCCTGCTCCCCTCGCGCACCGCGCTCGGCGGCTTCCTCCGCCGTGCGATCGCCACCCAGCTGCCGATCCAGGGTGCGGCCGACCATCGCGTCAGCGAGGCGATCTACCTCGCCGACCCCGACGGCAACGGCATCGAGATCTACGCCGACACGGACGATGCCGATTGGCGCGACGAGGCCGGCAGGCTCGACATGGGAACCGACCCGTTCGACTACACCGGCGTCTACTACGCCGCCGACGCGGAAATCAACCACATGCCGGCGGCGACGGTCATCGGGCACCTCCATCTCGCCGTGCACGATCTCGAACGGTCGAAAACGTTCTACCGCGACGTGATCGGCCTCGCCGTGACCGCCGACACCTATCCCGGCGCGTACTTCCTGTCGTCCGCCGGATACCACCACCATCTGGCCGTCAACGCCTGGGAACGCGCCGCCATCCGCAAGGGAGACCGCGCCGGACTCGTCGAAACCACGATCGTCTTCCCGGAATGCGAGAGCGTGCAGGCGGCCGTCGTCCGCGCCAACGCGCTGGGATACGCCGTGACCGACCACGACGGAGGGCGATCCTGCGTCGATCCGGACGGAACGATCGTCCGCTTCACCGTCGCATAAGATAGAACAAGCCACCCGACGGTGGCTTTTTTCTATCGGTTGTCGATCCAGTAGCGTTGCACCGGACTGCCGTCCGGATGGATCACCTCGTCCTCGAGGATCCCCCCGTTCGCCATGATCGTCTTGGCGGAGGCGACATTCACGGTGTCGCAGGTGACGAGGACGCGGTCGATCCCGCGCTCGCGGCAGATCGCGAGCGCAAGCGACAGCAGTCTCTTGGCATAACCCTTCCGGCGCTCCGAAGGGCGGACGCCGTAACCGACGTGGCCGCCGTAACGGAAGAGGTAGTCGCTCAGACGGTAGCGGATCGAGACCGCCCCGAGGATGCGGTCGGAGGAGCCGTCGACCAAAAGGAACAAGCCGGCGGGGACTTTTCCTTCGGGGATGTCGATCCCGCGCTCGAACTGCTCGGTCAACTGCAGGAACCTGTCGAAATCGCCGTTGCCGGGATCGAGCGCCCAAGGGGTCATGCCTTCTCCCGTGAGACTCCATTCATGGAGATAATCGTGCCATTCCTTGCGGTGCCGTTCCGCGGGGGTGACGAGATGCAACGTGTCCATATGGGCCGCCTTTCGTGTTTTTGAATAAATTATGATCATCGTCGGACGCGTTTGATCCGATCGCGCGGGTCCATGATGATTTTCATCGATGAATTTGGTGCAGACTATTGCAAAACGCCGTCCCGTTTCCTATAATAAACAGTGAACAAACAAGACATCCACTTAGGGGGACTCACATGAAGTACTGTACTACTTGCGGTAAGGAACTCGCGGACAATGCCGTTTCCTGCCCGAATTGCGGTTACGTGTTTTCCGGGGGATCGGTCGTCGGCGTCAATGACAAGCCGAGCTTCGGCATCGCCCTGCTCGGTTTCCTTTTCCCGCTCATCGGCCTGATCCTGTACGTCGTCTGGAAGCCGACGACCCCGCTGCGCGCCAAATCGGCGGGCAAGGGCGCGCTCACGGCGATCATCATGGGCATCATCCTGGGCATCCTCTCGGGAATCATCTCCGCTCTCGGCGCCGGCTATTACGGTTACTGATCGGAGGTTGAACAGTGATGAAGTATTGTCCGTCGTGCGGTAAACAGCTCGCCGACAATGCCGTGATGTGTCCCGGCTGCGGCCACATGTTCGGACCTGCCGGTCCCGCCCCGAAAGTCGCGGATCCGTCGGACGCCCCGAGCACCGGGTACGGCATCCTCGGTTTCTTCTTCCCGATCGTCGGTTTGATCCTGTATCTCGTCTGGCAGGACAACTTCCCGAAGCGGGGCAAATCCGCCGGCAAGGGCGCGCTCATCAGCGTCATCGTCTCGGTCGTCCTGTCGATCGTCTATGTCATCGTGATGGTGATCTTCATGTCCATCTACGGCGGCTATTACATCTGGGACTGATCGGTTGAAACGAAAAGGCATGGACTCCATGCCTTTTTTTTGTTCGCTAGTCTTTCAGCGGATGGCCGGCGGCGTCCGTCGCGATCTTGCCGGTGAGGATGTAGATGCCTTCGACGAGGCCCCAGATGCCGGAGATGATCGGTCCGACGACGACGACCGCGCCGACCGTGCCGAGCAAGAGCTGGGTGATCGCCCTGTTGGTGTTGCCGAGATAGAAATTATGGATGCCGAGCGAGCCGAGGAAGATGCCGAGCAGGCCGGCGGCGAGCTTCGACTTGGCGTCCGGATCGAGCGCGGCGGCGGCCGCCGGTTTCACGGCGACGCCGCAATGGACGCAGACGACGGCCTTGTCGTCGATTTCCTTGCCGCAGTTTTGACAATACATGAGGGTCCCCCTATGTGGTGATGGATGGATGAATCGCATTCATTTTACAGAGAAACGGGGGAAAAGTCAAGAGCCCGTTCCCGGTGACCTTTCGCGATCAGGCGAAATGCGTGTAGATGACCCAGAACGCCGCCAGAAGCGAGAAGAAAAAGATGATCGAGACCACGATGCGGTAGACGGTCTTGAGCCGATTCCGTTCCGGGAAGCCGCGGAAATAGCCGACGGAAAACGGCAGGAACACGACGTATAGCGCGTCTTTGAGAGCCGTTTTGGACCGGACGACGGCGAGGATGCGGAGCGCGAAGAGCAGCACGAGTCCGCCGAGGACGATCCAGATCGAGGAAATCGACAGACCGACGAGACGTTCGATCATGATTTCGCTCCTTTCACGAAGAAGAGGCCGAAACCGACCACTGGCAGGGCCATGAACCACACGGATCCCACGATCCAGAACAGGAGCACGGCCCAGACGAAGGTCAGGAACCAGACGTAGAGGCGGTCTTTCCTCATTCCTGGTCGACCTCGCTTTCCAGGAGCACGTAGGAGGTCATCGTGCCGGCGGCGTCGATTTCGACGACGCGCCCGCCGCGTTCGAGATTCCCGTACGCGTTGAATCCGGAGATCCGGCCGTACGCGAGCATGATGCCCTCGCGGATGACGTAGAAATCGTTCAGGTGGTCGTGCCCGACGAAGACCCCTTTGGTCTTGCCGGCGAGGGCCATCGCATCGAAAAGGCCCGTGTCGACGCCCTGGGCGTAGACCTTGTCCTCCTCGAAGACGCCGACGTATCCTTCGGAGTCGATGTACTGACGGAGCGGCATGTGCATGTAGGCGACCGAGTCGGTCGCATCGGTCGCGACATGATCCTCATACCATGCGACCTGCGATTCCCGCACGTAATCGTATTCCCCTTCTTCTTCGGTGTATTCCGCGCGTTCGGCGTGCGAATCGAAGAAATAGAGGGTGTAGAACGGAGCGCCGTCCTTCGTGAAGTTGATCCGGAAGTTGCCGACGCCGCCTTCGGCGAGTTCGGGTCCGACCTTGAAGCGGAGCCATTCGGTGCCTTCGGTGGACGCAAGGTATTCCTGATAGGAAGAATGGTCGGTCTCGTGGTTGCCGAAAACGAAGGTCCACGGCGTTTCCAGCGCCTCCATCGTGCGGACCAGGGTCCGGAAGAGGGACGGGCCGGCATTCGAGAGGACCATGTCGCCGGTGATGACGACAAGGTCGAAATCGTCGCTATTCACGAGTTTTTCGATCAGCGCGAGCGTCTCGCGGTCCTGCGCGTCGATGCCGTAGGTCAGATGCAGGTCG
>CAIMSF010000075.1 GCA_903844055.1 uncultured bacterium | reverse complement strand
GCCTCGGCGAGATGCCCCTGCCGCCGTACATCCACGAGAAGCTCGTCGACCGCGACCGCTACCAGACCGTCTATTCGAAGGTCGTCGGCTCGGCCGCCGCGCCGACCGCCGGCCTCCACTTCACGCCGGCTTTGCTGGACCGTTTGCGCGCGAAGGGCGTCCGCATCGCTTCGATCACGCTCCACGTCGGTCTCGGGACCTTCCGTCCCGTCGCCGTCGAGGACGTGACGACTCACAAGATGCATTCGGAGTTCTACGCCGTTTCGGCCGAAACCGCCGGACTCCTGCGATCCGCAAGGCGTGAGGGACGCCGGATCATCGCCGTCGGTACGACCACGACGCGGACCCTCGAGACCGTCATGGCCAAGTACGGCGACTACGCCGAAGCCTCCGGCTGGACCGACATCTTCATCTACCCGGGGTTCGCGTTCCGGGCGATCGACGGGCTCATCACCAACTTCCATCTGCCCAAGTCGACCCTGATCATGCTCGTCGCGGCGTTTTCCTCGAAGGACATCATCCTGCGCGCCTATGCCGCCGCGGTCGCCGAAAAGTATCGTTTCTTCTCCTTCGGGGACGCGATGCTGCTGCTACCTTCCAAACGCTAAAAACGTCCGCATCACGCCGTTTTCCGTTTCATCCGCACGCTTGTCGCCCACACCCCGTCAAGTTGCTTCTCGGCGTCAAATGTAGTATAATGGAATCAACCTTCAGGAGGAAATCAAATGGAACGAAAAGTACTCGTCGAAATCTCCGCACGCCATGTGCACGTATCGCCCGCCGCGCTTGAAACGCTGTTCGGCCCCGACTACCAGCTCACCGTCAAGAAACCGTTGTCCCAACCCGGTCAGTACGCCGCCGAAGAGCGCGTCACCGTCGTGGGACCGAAAAAGGAAATCGCCGGTATCTCGATCCTCGGTCCGGTCCGCAAGGACACCCAGATCGAGCTGTCGCTCACCGACGCGCGCTCCATCGGCATCCTCGCCCCCATCCGCGAGTCGGGCGACATCAAGGCGAGCGCCCCCTGCCGCATTATCGGCCCGAAGGGCGAGATCACGATCTCCGAGGGCGTCATCATCGCCAAGCGCCACATCCACCTCACCCCGGCGGACGCCGCGGCGTGGGGTCTTTCCGACAAGGAGAAAGTCCTCGTCCGCGTCGACACCGACGGCCGTTCGTTGATTTTCGGGGACGTCGTCTGCCGTGTCCGCGCCGATTTCGCGACGGCGATGCACATCGACACCGACGAAGGCAACGCCGCCGGCATCTCCGGCGTCGTCTACGGGACGATCCTCTGATCTTGCCCGAACCGACCGCCATGCCGTTTTCCTTCGACGTCCGCCGCGCCCCGCGCGAAACGAAAGCCCGCATCGGCGTCCTCCATACCGCCCACGGCGATTTCGAGACGCCGATCTTCATGCCCGTCGGCACGCAGGCGACCGTCAAGACGCTCGACCCGCGCGAAACGATGGACGTGAGCGACGGGTTGATCCTCGGCAACACCTACCACCTGTGGCTCCAGCCGGGCGAGGACATCGTCAAGGCCCACGGCGGGATCCGCGGCTTCATGAACTGGCCCGGGGCGCTCCTCACCGACTCGGGCGGATTCCAGGTCTTCAGCCTCTCGAAGATCCGCAAGATCAAGGAAGAGGGCGTCGAATTCCGACACCATCTTTCCGGTGAAAGACTGTTCATGACGCCCGAGGACAGCATCCGCGTCCAAAACGACCTCGGCGCCGACATCATCATGAGCTTCGACGAATGTCCGCCGTTCGACGCGACCTACGACTACATGAGGAAGTCGGTCGAGCGGACCATCCGCTGGGCCGCCCGCGGGAAAGCCGCGCACGCCAGGCCCGATGAACAGGCGCTCTTCGGCATCGTCCAGGGCGGACCGCACCGCGACCTGCGCGAACATTGCGCCGCCGAACTGCAGAAGATCGGCTTCCCCGGTTACTCGATCGGGGGGCTCGCGATCGGCGAGTCGAAAGACGAGATGTACGCCGTGCTTTCCTACATGGACGACATCCTTCCCAAGGACAAGCCGCGCTATCTGATGGGCGTCGGCTCGCCCGACGACCTCATCGTCGGCGCGATGAACGGCGTCGACATGTTCGACTGCGTCCTGCCGACCAGGATCGCCCGCCACGGCACGGCGATGACGTCCCAAGGCAAGGTCGTCATCAAGAACAAGGAATACGAGACCGACATGGGGCCGCTCGATCCGGACTGCGGCTGCCAGGTCTGCAAGACCTACACGCGGTCGTACCTCAGGCACTTGTTCAAGGCCGACGAGATCCTCGGCCTGCGGCTCGTCACCTATCACAATCTCGCGTTTTTGAAGAAACTGATGCACGATATCCGCGCCGCCATCCGGGAAGATCGGCTGGTCGCGTTCAAGGACGAATTCTTCAGCCGCTACTACCGCTGAAAGGCGATCCGGCCCCATCGAATTATACGTGCGGGTTCTTGAATAATCGGTCTGGATTACGTATAATGATTATTAAGCGCGCGCCTTCTTTCCGCCTCGTCCGATCGCGGGGGGAACGGGCGTCGCACGGCACCGACCGCCGGGCGCATCCGGCCCGGACGGAACTGAACCAGGGGGGTCCTCCATGTTCGACATGAATGAGAATTTCAACCAAAAACCGGTGATCAAGGTCATCGGCGTCGGCGGCGGCGGCGGTTCGGCCATCAACCGCATGATTGAAAACGACGTCCAGGGCGTGGAATTCATCGCCATGAACACCGACGCCCAGGTTCTCCGGCTGTCCAAGGCGGACGTCCGGCTCCAGCTCGGGAAGATGCTGACGCGCGGCCTCGGCGCCGGCGCGAATCCCGAAGTCGGCCGTCAGGCCTCCCTCGAATCGGAAGACGAGATCCGCGAGATCCTGTCGGACACCGACATGGTCTTCATCACCGCCGGGATGGGTGGCGGGACCGGCACCGGCGCCGCGCCGGTGATCGCCCGGATCGCCCGCGAGATGGGCTGCCTGACGATCGGCATCGTCACCAAGCCGTTCTCCTTCGAAGGCCGCAAGCGCACCGCCGTGGCCATGCAGGGCATCGAGGAGCTCCGTCCCTTCGTCGACACGCTGATCGTGATCCCCAACGACAAGCTGCTCTACGTGGTCGAAAAGGACACGCCGTACCTCGACGCGTTCCGCGAGGCCGACAACGTCCTCCGCCAGGGGGTCCAGGGCATCACCGAGATCATCGCCGTCCCCGGCGTCGTCAACGTCGACTTCGCCGACGTGAAGACCGTCATGAAGGACAAGGGCACCGCTCTGATGGGCATCGGCATCGCCTCCGGCGAGAACCGCGCCGTCGAAGCCGCCCGCGCCGCGATCCGAAGCCCGCTGCTCGAAACCTCGATCAACGGCGCGACCGACGCGATCGTCAACATCACCTCGGGCCTGAACGCCTCGCTCTATGAGATCCACGAGATCGTCGACGAGATCCAGAAGAGCTCGACGACCGACATCAACGTCATCTACGGTTCCGCGATCAACACCGACCTCGGCGACGAGATCGTCGTCACGGTGATCGCGACCGGTTTCTCCGACGATCCGCTCAAGCATGAGCAGACGCTCCTGCGGGCCGAACAGAAGCCCGCCGTCCCCGCCCTTGAACCCGCACCCGCGAAGGAAACCCCGAAATCGCGGAAGGAAGTCAAGAAGGAAGAGAAGGTCAAGCGCGAGGTCGAGAAGCAGCAGCCGAAGAAGGTCGAAGAGGAACCCGAGGACGTCTCGATTCCCTCCTGGCTGAAAGACCGTTTCAAAAAATGACGATGGGCTGGTTCATCCAGCCTTTTGTTTTTGTAGGAAGGTTGTAAACCTTCGGAAATGATGGTAAAATCATAAAGATGGGAAGGAGGGATTTCCGATGGATGAAGAACGGCTGGACGACATACCGTCCGAACAACTGATCGTCGCGATCGTGCGAAGCGACCGCGCCCCCGAAGAAAAGCGGCAGCTGCTTGCGGAGTTCCATGATTTCGACCTCTCCCAGGCCCTCCCGCTCCTCGAACCGGCCGAACGCCGGAAGTTCTATTCGCTGCTCGACGGCGCGACCCTCGCCGACGTGTTCGAGCACCTCGACCCCGAGGACGCCGTCGTCCACATCAAGGATTTCCCGCTTCCGGAGGCCGCGAAGATCCTGAACGGGATGGAGGGCGACGACCTCGTCGACCTCATCCAGGCATTTACGGATCGCGACGAGCGGGTCGGCTTCCTCGCTTTGCTGTCGCTTGAGAAACGCAACAGCATCAAGGCGATGATCGATTACGACGACGACCTCGTCGGATCGATCATGAACAACGTCTACATCTCGATCCCGCCCACCCATACCGTCAAGCAGGCGATCAAGACGCTCGTCGAGACCGCCGAGAAGACCGAATTCATCAACAACCTCTACGTCGTCGAGAACGGCATCCTGGTCGGCGTCCTCTCGCTCAAGGAAGTCATCTCCGCCGGCGCGAAACAGGACCAGCCGGTCCGCGACCTGATGACGGTGAACCTCGTGACGGTCCATCCGACGACCCGCAAGGAAGAGGCCGTCGGCATCTTCCGCGACTACGACTTCATGCTGTTGCCGGTCGTCGACCAGGAAGGCCGCATGCTCGGGATCATCTCCTTCGACGACATGATCGAGACGCAGGCCGCCGAAAGCGACGAGGACTACGCCAAGTTCGCCGCCGTCGCCGACGTCGACGTCGACGACGAGAAGGACACGGTCGCCGCCTCGTTCAAGAAGCGCATGCCGTGGCTGACGATCCTCCTGGTCTGCGACGTGCTCACGAGTTCGATCGTCGCCGGCTTCGAAGGCGTGATCGCCGCGATCCCGACGCTCGCCCTGTTCATGCCGCTGATCCTCTCGATGTGCGGAAACACCGGGACCCAGTCGCTCGGCGTCATCATCCAGCTGTTCGCCGACAACCGGCTCGAAACGAAGAGGGAAATCCGCGTCCACCTGTTCCACGAGTTCCTCACCGGACTGGTGAACGGCCTGATCCTCGGCGTCCTCGTCTTCGGCCTGGTCCTCGGGCTGCAGCTGTTGAACGGCGCCGGTTTTTCCGACACCCTCCCGTTCGCCGTCGTCGTCGCGATCGCGATCACGATCGCGCTGATGGTCTCGACCGTCGCCGGGGCCGGCGTGCCGCTCTTGTGCAAACTGTTCAAAGTCGACCCCGCGGTCGCTTCCGGGCCGTTCATCACGACGATCAACGACATCCTGTCGCTCATCATCTATTTCGGACTGGCGAGCCTGTTGCTCGGCAGCCTGATGTGAGGGGAGGACCGCCATGAACGAAGAAGAAGAGAAACTCGCGGGCGAGCGTGACTTTGTCACGGAAGCCGCGACCCTCGTCTCGACCGGGATGGACCGGCCCGGATTCCTCGAAGCGCTGTCGGAATACCATCCGTTCGACGTCTCCAACGCCCTCTTGACCCTCACGCCGGAGGAACGCGTCCGCTTCTTCGCGATCGTCCCGGTGGAGACCGCCGCCAACCTGTTCGAACACTTCGAGCACGACGAGGCGATCGGCTGCATCAAGGAGATCCCGACGTCGACGGCGGTATCGATCATCGACCACATGGAGACCGACGATGCGGTCGACCTGCTCCAATACCTCGAGGAGACCGAGAGCGACATCGACCTCGTCAACCAGCTCTCTCCCAAGAAACGCAACGAACTGAAGAAATACTGGAACTATACCGACCATGAGATCGGTTCGGTGATGTCCAACAGCTTCATCGAACTCGGCGCCTCGATGAAGGTCACCGACGCGATGCGGAAGGTCACCGGGGTCGCCGGCGACACCGAGTACATCTCGATCCTGTACGTCGTCGACCGGCAGAAGCTCGTCGGATACGTGTTCCTGAAACAGCTGATCATCGCCCGCGCCAACCAGACGATCGGCGAGATCATGGAGACCCGCATCATCTCCGCCGACCCGCACGCCTCGAAGGAGACGGTCGCCCGCGACATGCTCGACTACGGCAACTCGTCGCTCCCGATCGTCGACGAGGAGGGCAAGATCGTCGGCATCGTCACCTACGACGACCTGATGGACGTCATCGACGACATCAAGACGGAAGACTACGCCCGCCTCGCCGCCGTCGGTCCGGATGAAATCCGGGCGGAGGAGAAATCGGTCAAGCTTTCGGTCAAGAGCCGCCTCCCCTGGCTTTTGGTCCTGCTCGGCCTGTCGATGGTCAGTTCCGTCGTGCTGTCGTTCTTCGACGTCGCCTTCACCGGTTCCGCCGGCGCGAAGCTGCTCGCCGCGAACCTCGCGATCTATCTGCCCCTGCTCCTCGACATGTCCGGCAACTCGGGCACCCAGTCGCTCGCCGTGATGATCCGCTACCTCACCGTCAACGACAACGTCCTCACCAAGGCGCAGATCAAAAAGCGCCTGCGCCGCGAGGTCGGTCTGGGCGCGGTCCAGGGACTCGGCATCGGGGCGATCGTCTTCACCGTTTCGCTCATCACCGACGTGATCCAGTCCGGCTGGCCGCCCGAACGGCTCGCGCTGTCGATGGGCATCGTCACCGCCGCCGCGATCACCGTCGCCCTCTTGACGGCGACGGTCCTCGGCGCCTTCATCCCGCTCCTCATGAGTTGGCTCAAGAAGGACCCGGCCGTCGCGTCGGGACCGTTCATCACGACGATCGCCGACATCCTCACGCTCGTCATCTACTATACCCTAAGCCTCGCGATCCTCCTGCCGATGTACGCGGCGGGATGAGAAAGGACCTCCCATGAACACACTCACGGGCAAACAGAAAAGCCATCTTCGCAGCCTCGCGATGACGAGGAAGCCGATCTTCCAGATCGGCAAGGAAGGCATCACGCCGACCCTGCTCGCGGCGATCGACGACTACGTCGCCAAGAACGAGCTCCTCAAGATCGCCCTCCTCGACGCCTCCGGGATCGCTTTCGAGGAGCTCGCCGAAGCGCTCCTGGCGCTTGACATCGCCGTCGTCCAGACGATCGGCAAGAACCTCGTCGTCTACCGCCGCAACCCGAAGCTCGAGCACGGCATCGAGCTGCCCCGCTGATGCGGATCCTCGTTACCAACGACGACGGCTACGAGGCGGTCGGGATCAAGCTGCTCGCCGAGAAGATGCGGAAGTACGGGGATGTCACCGTCGTCGCGCCGCACACGCACATGAGCGGCGCCTCCGTCTCGCGCGGCGGCTGGTTCCAGTCGAAATGCTACCGCCACGCCGACGACCTCTACAGCGTCGAGGGGACGCCCGCCGACGCCGTCCATTTCGGCGTGTTCGGACTCGACCTCAAACCCGACCTCGTCGTCTCGGGAATCAACGACGGCCTCAACATCGGCATCGACACGATCTACTCGGGTACCGTCGGGGCCGCCATGGAGGCGCTCAAGGCGCGCATCCCGGCGATCGCCTTCTCATGCGACTTCGGCCACTACGGACCGGCCGAGGAAGGCTTCGACGACGTCATGAAGTACGTCTTCGACCACGACCTGCTTTCCAAGAACTACGTCCTCAACATCAATTTCCCCTCGAAGCGGCATGCGTCCTCGCAAGGCATCGTCGTCACCGACATCGCCTTCCGGCCGATGCATCATTACTACGTCGAGGGTCCCGACGGCGTATATAAGAACAAGCGGTCGTTTCTGCCCTATGAATTCGTCCCGGACACCGACCTGTGGGCCGCCGAACACGGCTACACCTCGATCACCCCGCTCAAGCTCGGCAACCGCACCTATTCCGGGCTGACGGAACTGCGGAAGAAGGTCGGCAAGCTTGAATAGGCCGAAACCGCGTCCGTGGGTCATGCTCTCCGCCTTCCTCGCGCTGGTCGCCGCGGCCTTCCTGCTGATCGCGTTCGGAGGGTTGTCGACCGGCATGGACATGACGATCGCCATCCTGCTCGTGATCCTGTCGGCCGGCTTCTCCTACGGGACCGCCAAGCGGCGCCGGAAGTAAGGGGGGATCCGCCATGGATCTAGCCAAGAATCTCGCCCGCGTCAGGCCGCTCCTCGGGAACGCGACGCTCGTCGCGGCGACGAAATACGTCGGCACGGACGAGATCGCGCAACTGGCCGCCCTCGGCGTCCTGGACATCGGCGAGAACAAGGCCGACGCGTATCTGGAAAAGCGCGCGGCTCTCCAAAACCTGCCGATCCGCTGGCACTTCATCGGACACCTGCAGTCCAACAAGGCGAAGGGCGTCGTCGAGACGATCGACGTCCTCCACTCGCTCGACTCCCTCAAACTCGCCGCCGAGATCCAGAAGCGGCGCGCTGTCCCGCTTGCCTGCTTCGTCGAGGTCAACATCTCCGGGGAACCCGCGAAAAACGGCGTCGAACCGGAAGCGCTCGCGGATTTTGTACGCGAACTCGCCAAATATGATAAAATACAAGTGATCGGTCTGATGGGGATGGCGGCGGACACGCCGGACGAACCGCGGATCGAGGCATCCTTCCGCTTGCTCGCGCGGCTGCGCGAACAAATCCAACGCGAACGGTTGCCCCACGCCCCCTGCGAGTTCCTCTCGATGGGGATGTCGGGCGACTTCAAGATCGCCCTCCGATGCGGCGCGACGCACGTGCGGCTCGGGTCGATCCTGTTCAGAAACGAGGCATGAGATGGGACTCTTCACGAAAAAGCAACCGGTCAAGGTGACCGACGTGGGCTTCGACCAGCTCGAATTCTTCCGCGTCCACGACACCGCCAAAATCTACGAATACGCCGAGAAGATCATGCATCGGGTGCCGATCGTGCTCAATTTTTCCGATTGCCTGATCCAGGAGGCCAACGAGAACCTGCTGTTCTTGACGGGCGTCCTCTACGCCTGCGACGGCGAGATCGTCAAGATCCAGGACAAGATCTACCTGATGGCCCAGAAGAGCGACCTGAACGGCCCGACGCTGCAGCGCTTCATCAACCAGTACGGATCGAAGAAGTGAACACGGTCGGAATCGTCCTGCAGTTCCTCTACCAGGTGCTCTACGTCTATTACCTGCTCATGATCATCGTGCTCTTGCTCGGCTGGACGCCCCTCATCAACACCGGCATCTACCGGTTCCTCGATCGGGTCACGGGCGTCTACCTCGACCACTTTTCGGGGAAGCTCGTGTACCGCGCCGTCGATTTCACGCCGATGGTCGGGATCGTCCTGTTCCGCCTGGTCCTGTACGTGATCGAGCGCGCGCTGTTGTAGGTCCCGCCGCATTTTCTTGAAATCCCGGTCCGGACCGTGTATAATAGGAGATAATCTTCAAACGACTAAAACGATGATCGGGACACGACGCAAGACAACGGATCTTCCAGCGACCGGACGAATGGTGAAAAGTCCGGAATCCGCCTTCGCGCCATCCCCCGAGAGCGAACCGCCGAAGCCAGTAAGCGGTTCCGTCCCACCCGCGTTAAGGGTCTTGAGTGCCGGTACGTCCGGAATGAAGGTGGCACCGCGGTTGATCGAAATCGCCCTTTTGCGGGGCGATTTTTCTTTTGTCCCCGCCGCTCGACGAGGAGGAACCATGATGGATACGAAGAAGAACTACAAAGACACCCTGCTCATGCCCGAGACCGCGTTCCCGATGCGCGGCAACCTCGGCCAGAAGGAACCGGAGATCCAGAAACGCTGGGACGAGACGCACCTCTACGAGAAGCTGCTCGAACGCAACCACGGATTGCCCGAATACGTCCTGCACGACGGGCCGCCCTACGCCAACGGCTCGATCCACGTCGGCCACGCCCTGAACAAGTCCCTGAAGGACTTCGTTTTGCGCTACAAGACGATGACCGGCCACTACGTCCGCTACATCCCCGGCTGGGACACCCACGGCCTGCCGATCGAGAACGCCCTCTCGAAGGACCGCAAGGTCGACCGCAAGTCGATGTCGGTCGCGCAGTTCCGCAAGCTCTGCGAAGCGTACGCGCTCGAACAGGTCGCGATCCAGAAGCGGCAGTTCCGCCGCCTCGGCATCCTCGGCGAGTGGGACCGCCCCTACCTGACGCTCGACAAGGACTTCGAAGCCGCGCAGCTCCGCCTGTTCGGCCGGATGGTCGAAAAGGGCCTGATCTACAAGGGGCAGAAGCCGGTCTACTGGTCGCCCTCCTCGGAATCGGCGCTCGCCGAAGCCGAGATCGAATACTACGACATCGCCTCGCCGTCGATCTTCGTCGCGATGCCGATCGTTGCGGGCAAGGGCGTGCTTCCGAAATCCGCCGAGCTCCTGATCTGGACCACGACGCCGTGGACCATCCCCGCCAACCTCGCGATCGCCGTCGGCCCGGACATCGAGTACGTGCTCGTCAAAACCGAGACCGGGCGTCTCTTCGTGGTCGCGAAGAACCGCCTCGAAGCCGTCGCAGCGGAGCTTCAGTTCGCCAAGGCGGACGTCGTGAAGTCGTTCTTGGGCGCCGAGCTCGAAGGCGTCCAATACAAGCACCCGCTCTATGAGCGCACTTCGCCCGTCATCCTCGGCGACCACGTCACGACCGAGGACGGCACCGGCCTCGTCCACACCGCCCCCGGCCACGGCGAAGACGACTTCATCGTCGGTCAGAAATACCATCTCGACGTCTTCTGCCCCGTCGACTCGCGCGGCTGCATGACCGCCGAAGCAGGCCCCCGGCTCGCCGGCCTGTTCGTCGACGACGCCAATCCGGAGGTCATCCTCGCCCTCGAGGAAGCCGGCGCCCTCTTGAAGTCCGGCACGATCCGCCACAGCTATCCGCACGACTGGCGGACCAAGAAACCGGTCATCTTCCGGGCCACGCCGCAATGGTTCGCCTCGATCGACAAGCTCAAGGACGACATCCTGCGGGCGATCCAGACGGTCAAGTGGTATCCGTCCTGGGGCGACGTCCGCCTCGGCAACATGATCAAGGAGCGCGAAGCCTGGTGCATCTCCCGGCAGCGCGCCTGGGGCGTCCCGATCCCGGCCTTCTACACCGAGAAGGGCACCGCCCTGCTCGATCCCGTCCTGATCGAGCACGTCGCGCAGATCTTCGCGAAGGAGGGCTCGCACGCCTGGTTCGAGAAGACGGCCAGGGAACTCCTGCCGGAAGGATTCACCCATCCGGACAGCCCGAACGGCCTGTTCACCAAGGAGACCGACATCATGGACGTGTGGTTCGACTCCGGGTCGACCCATCACGGGGCGATGGTCGACCGCGGCCAGGCGTATCCCGCCGACCTGTACTTCGAAGGCTCCGACCAGTACCGCGGCTGGTTCAACAGCTCGCTCACGACCGGCGTCGCGACGATGAACGCCTCGCCCTACAGGACGCTCGTCTCGCACGGCTTCGTGCTCGACGGCGAAGGTAGGAAGATGTCGAAGTCGCTTGGCAACGTGGTCGATCCGAACAAGATCATGGACACCCTCGGGGCCGACATCCTGCGCCTTTGGGTCGCCTCGGTCGACTACCAGTCCGACGTGCGCATCTCCGACGACCTCGTGAACCAGGTCGCCGAGACCTACCGCAAGATCAGGAACACCTTCAAGTTCCTCCTGGGCAACCTCGCCGACTTCGACTTCCATCGCGACCAGGCCGGCGAAGCCGAGATGACCGAGATCGACCGCTATTTCCTCGGCAAGACGCGCCGCCTCGTCAAGGAATGCCTCGAAGCCTACGAGGGGTTCCGCTTCGACGACGTCTATCGCAAGGCCGCCAACTTCGTCACCTTCATCTCGTCCTTCTATCTCGATTTCACGAAGGACGTCCTCTACATCGAGAAGGCGGACCATCCCGCCCGCCGCGCGATCCAGACGGTGATGTACCGCATGACCGACGCGCTTTTGCGACTCCTCGCGCCGATCCTCCCGCATACCGCCTCGGAAGCCTACTCCTACCTGCCGCACCATGACGAGGAGGACGTCGCCCTGCTTCGGATGCCGGCGATCGAACCGTGGGACGAAGCGATCGAGGCCAACTACGACGAGTTCCTCTCGCTCCGCGAGACGGTGCTGAAGGCGCTCGAGGAAGCGCGCGCCGCGAAAATCATCGGAAAGTCGCTCAACGCGAAGGTCACGCTCTACCCGAAGGGCAAGGTCGCCGATTTGCTCGAACGGCTCAAGGTCGACCTCCAGCGCGTCTTCATCGTCTCGAAGTTCGTCGTCCGGAAGGACGGCTACGGCGCCTTCAAGGCCGTCGACGTCTCGATCGACGTCGAGGCGGCCCCGGGGACTCCCTGCGAGCGCTGCTGGACCGTCTTCGAAGAACTCGACGAAGACGGACTCTGCCCGCGCTGCGCGGACGTCGTCAAAGGCTGAACGGGCATCCCTGAAAGGAGCGTTCGCGATGAAATCCCGCCTGACCCCGAAAAACATCCTGCTTTACATCCTCGGGATCGCGACGATCGCCCTGGGGGTGGTGCTCTCGCTTCGGACCGGCTTCGGCGGGAATCCCGGCGACACGCTCACGGCGATCCTCGCGAAGGTCCTCGGGATCTCCTTCGGAACCGCCGCGTTCGCGGTCTGCACCGTCTACATCCTGTTCCTCACGATCTATTTCAAGACCTGGAAGTTCATGTTCCTGTTCGGCCAGGTGCTGATCTTCTCGCCGATCGCCGACTTCTGGGGCGAGGTCGTCTTCGCCGGCTTCGCGCCGACGGGCCTCCTGGCGTGGGGGACCTTCGCCGCATCCGCCCTCGCGATCCCGCTCGGTTCGGCGATCCTGATCAGGACCCGGCTCCCCGCCGGGATCTTCGACGAACTGATGTTCTTCACCGCGCACGTCACGAAGTTCAAGCTGTCGGCGGCGCGCACGCTCAACGAATCGCTGATCGTCGGCCTGGCGATCGCGATCGGCTACCTGACCGGTAACGGCCTCGGCGAGGTCGGGCTCGGCTCAATCGCCTACGCCCTGTCGGTCGGCTGGATCCTGAAGGGGATCCTTTCGCTCTTCGACAAGTTCTTCCCAAGGAGGGAATCCGCATGAATGTGAACCAATTGATCGACCACACCTATCTGAAGGCGATGGGCACGGCGAAGGAGATCGACCAGCTCCTCGCGGAAGCGGCGCAGTGGACCTTCAAAAGCGTCTGCCTCAACCCGGTCTGGGTCAAGTACGCCAAGGAAAGACTCCAGGGGACGGGCGTCCTCGTCTGCACCGTGGTCGGCTTCCCGCTCGGCGCCAACACGACCGAGACGAAGGTCTTCGAAACCCTCGACGCCGTCCAGAACGGCGCCGACGAGATCGACATGGTCGTCAACATCGGGAAAGTCAAAAGCGGCGACGACGCATACGTCAAGGCCGAGATCGAACGCATCGTCAAGGCCGCCCAGGGACGCACCGTCAAGGTCATCATCGAGACGTGCTACCTCACCAAGGACGAGATCGCCCGCGTGAGCGCCGTCGTCGGTTCGACCGGCGCCGCCTTCGTCAAGACTTCGACCGGCTTCGGCACCGCCGGCGCGACCCCCGAGGACGTCAAGCTCATGAAGGAAGCATCCAAGAAGCAGGTCAAGGCCGCCGGCGGCGTGAAGACCAAGGAAGACCTCGACAGGATGGTGGCCGCCGGCGCCACCCGGATCGGCACGTCGAACGGCGTGAGCCTGATGACATCCAAGGAAGGGACCGGCTACTGATGACCCTTCAGGAACGCGTCGTCGCCGACACGCTTTCGGCCGTCGCCGCCCTCAAGCCGGCGAAAGTCGCCGCGAACGCGGCGATCTACGCCGTCTGCGCCGGCGTCTTCTACGTCTTCATCGGCGGGAGCGTCGACGTCACCCTGATCCTCGCGTGCGCCGGCGGCGGGCTCCTCTACAGCCTGCTGCGCGACGTCGTCACGCACCGCCGCGCGAAGGCGGCCCTCGCCGCCCACATGGCGTTCGTCCGCGCGAAACATCCGCAGCTCGACCTCTACGTCCCGATGCTCGACAAGGTCGGCCGGACGGTCCTGTTGAAACGCGCCGGGCTGTTCTTCGAAGACGGCGAACTCGCCCTCGAGGCGTTCCATCAGCCCGCGTTCGCCAAAAGCCCGAAGGATTCGATCACCGTGCCGTGCGGCGTCGATTTCCAAATCCGCGAGTCGCGTCCCGAGGATTCGGTCCCGCTCGTCGCCTTCCGCTCCGAACTGATGAACAACCCGTACCGCTTCCACGTCGTCAAAGACGACGAGGTGACTTCCCGGATCGCCGCGTTCGCGCAAGCGCCCAAACCGGCCGCATCCGAGACCCCCGCCTCCATCGAAAGGAATGAATGACATGCCCACCCCCCACAACACCGCCAAGATCGGCGAGATCGCCAAGACCGTCCTGATGCCGGGCGACCCGCTCCGGGCCAAATACATTGCCGAACGCTTCCTCGACCACCCCGTCCAGTTCAACGCCGTCCGCAACATGTTCGGCTACACCGGCACCTACAAGGGCAAGCCGGTCAGCGTCATGGGATCGGGGATGGGGATGCCGTCGATCGGCATCTATTCGTACGAATTGTTCAAATTCTACGAGGTCGAGCGGATCATCCGCGTCGGCTCGGCCGGCGCCTACTCGCCCGACCTCAAGCTCTTCGACGTCATGCTCGTCGCCAACTCGTGGAGCGAATCGAACTACGCCGCCGCCCAAAACGGCTCGCCCGACCATCTGATCCCGGCGAGTCCGGAGCTGCTTCGGACCTTGCGCGATGCCGCGCGGAAGACGGGCATCCCGCTCCACGAGGGGACGGTCCATTCCTCCGACGTGTTCTACCGCGAAGGCGGCACGCCGTTTCGGCAGATCCTCGCCGAACACGGCTGCCTCGCCGTCGAGATGGAGTCGTTCTCGCTCTTCCACAACGCCCGCGTCCTCGGCAGGCAGGCGGCCTGCCTGCTCACGATCTCCGACTCGCTCGTCACGCGCGAGGAGACGACCGCCGAACAGCGCGAGAAGGCCTTCACCAAAATGATGGTCGTCGCCCTCGAGGCGCTTTGATGCATCAGGCGACGGATCAGGTCCGTCCGGAGGCATCGATGGAGAGCCGCCTCATCCCGCTCGATGGATTCCAGCTGCGGCTGGTTCCGACATCGAAGTTCAAAACCGCCTACGTCCAGCTGCGCTTCAGCGCGCCCTTCCGGAGGGAGACCCTGAACCTCCGGGCGCTCTTGCCGTACGTGCTCTTGTCGGGAACCCGGAATTACCCGACGAAACGCCGCTTCCAGGACCGCCTCGACGACCTCTACGGCACCCAGATCGGCGGCGGCGTCGCCAAGCAGGGGCGGATGTCGGTCATCTCGTTCTCGCTCTCGGTGGTGATGGAGCAATTCCTGCCGGGCGGGGCGAAGGTGTTCGCGGATGCCCTCGACCTCTTCCAAGAGGTCGTCTTTTCGCCAAGGCGCTACCGCGGCGGGTTCCGCAAGGGCGTCCTCAAGGATGAGGTGAGGATGCTCCGCGAGGACATCGAGGCCGACTACGCCGACAAGGCCGAGTTCTCCTTCCAGCGGATGGCCGAGCACATGTTCAGGGACGAGCTCGCCCGGTACCGCCCGAAAGGCGACGAGGCGACCCTCGACCAGGTCACCCCGGAAGCGCTGTGGGAGGCGTACCGGGACATGCTGCAAAACGACCACGTCGAGATGACCGTCGTCGGCGACTTTTCCGACGACCTGGTCGTCACGGCGATCCGCGCGCGCTTTTCTTTCCCGCCCCGCGCGACCGTCCCCGTCTGGGTCGACACCGAGACGAAGGCGATCGCGTCGCCGGCCTACGTCACCGAACATGGCGACGTCAGCCAGGCGCGCCTGCAGATCGGCTACCGCGTCTTGGTCCGCGCCGGCTCGCCCGATTACTTCTCGATGCTCGTCGCCAACGCCCTCTTCGGCGATTCCGACACCTCGATGCTCTTCCGGACGGTCCGCGAACGCGACCACCTCTGCTATTACGTGTACAGCGCCTACGCCGCCGCGAAGGGCGCCGTCTTCGTCTCCGCCGGGGTCGAACCCGGCAAGGCGCAGGAGGCCGCCCGCCTGATCGAGTCGATCCGCCGGGATGTCGCTGAAGGCGGTTTCAGCGAATCAGACCTCGACGTCGCGAAACGCGCCGTGATCAAGCGGATGCGCCAGGCGACCGACTCGCCGCGCGGGATCGTCTCCGACTACGCCCATTTCGACCGGCTCTACGGCCGCCCCTACGACCTGGCCGGCAACATCGCGAAGATCGGCGCCGTGACGAAGGAACAGGTCATGGCCCGGATGGACGGGTTCATCCTCGACACCGTCTATGAACTGACGAGGGGGGAAGCCTGATGTCGACCGCCTTCTCCCGTCAATTGAAGGAAACGCTGGTCCGCGCGACGACGTCGTCCGGACTGAAGATCACGATCCTCCCGAAACCGGGATTCCACAAGACCGAGGTCCATCTCGCCGTCGGCTTCGGCTCGATCGACGAGGACGGCGTCCAGGGCGTCGGCGGCTTCCCGCAGGGCACCGCCCACTTCCTCGAGCACATGCTGTTTGAGAACGAGGAGGCCGACCCGTCGACCGCCTTCGCCCGCCTCGGGGCGCAGGTGAACGCCTACACCGCCGCCGACGTGACGGACTACTATTTCTCGACCACCGACGCCTGGGAACCGGCGGCCGACCTCCTGTTTTTGCTTGTGACCGCGCCGGCGATCCGCGCCTCCGGGGTCGCGAAGGAGAAGCAGATCATCGCCCGCGAGATCCAGATGTACGAGGACGACGTGAACGACCTGATCTACGAGGACCTGCTCAACGCGCTCTACCAAAACCATCCGGTCGCCCATCCGATCGCCGGCACGGCCGCCTCGATCGCGGCGATCGACGAAACCGTCCTGCAGGCGGCGCACCGCCGCTACTACGTTCCCGCGAACATGCACCTGTTGGTCGTCGGCGACGTCGATCCCAAGGCCGTCTTCGCGATGGCGCAAGCCCATCCGGCCTTCAAAGAAGGCACCGAGAAGCCCGACGTCCACGTCAAGGGCGAGGACCGTCGTCCCGCCAAGACGTCCGTGACGAAGAAGAAGGATATTAAAAACGACATGCTGATGCTGGGCGTCAAGTTCGATCGACCGACGGACAAGACCTGCTTCGAGAACGACGTCGAGGAGATCGCCTGGGCGTTCCTCTTCGACGGCCTCTTCGGGAAAGCCTCCCCCAACTACCAGGACCTCGTCCGCAAGGGGCTCGTGAACGAGGCGTTCGAAGCGACCGCGCAATGCGAACCCGATTACGGCCACATCGTCGTCTATACCGAGACGAAGAAGCCGGCGGCGGCCGCGAAGGCGCTTTGGAACCTCTTCGACACGGCGATGGACAAGCTCGACGTCCGCCGCTTCGAGGCCGCCAAGCGGCGCCTCATCGGCAACTACGTGCAGTCCTTCAACAGCATCTCGACGCTCGCCGGGTTCGTGCTCGACTACGAACTGGAAAACGTCGACGTGTTCGACCTGATCGAGGCGATCGACAAGATCACCCTCGACGACCTGCGCGCGCTCCTTCCGAAACTGGCGAAAGACGCGCGGACGACCGTCGTCTACCATCGTTGAAACAAGCCGCTCCGGCGGCTTTCGTCTTTTCCCGGGGTGGTGAAAAGCGGGTAACCATGCTATAATGGAAGTACGTCTGCGGGGTGAGTCCATGGAAACGTGCAAAGTGACGCTCAGACCGAAGGAAGATGTCCGGATCCGAAACGGACACGCCTGGGTCTACAACAACGAAGTCGCGAACATCGACGGCGAAATCGTCTCCGGCGAGCTCGCCCGGGTCTATTCCTCGAAGGGCGATTTCCTCGGGAAGGGGTTCCTCAACACCGCCTCGAAGATCTTCGTCCGGATCCTTGCCCGCGAGGACGTGACGATCGACCGTGCCTTCTTCAAGGCCCGCCTCGCCGCCGCCGACCGGGCGCGCCGCGACCTCGGCTTTTCCGGCTGTTA
This sequence comes from uncultured bacterium, assembly GCA_903844055.1. Lineage (GTDB taxonomy): Bacteria > Bacillota_I > Bacilli_A > Izemoplasmatales > Hujiaoplasmataceae > UBA12489. Next base: position 11,522 of record CAIMSF010000075.1, on the reverse strand, counting down.
CCGCGCCTTCTTCGCCGAAGCCGACGGGATTCCCGGGCTGATCGTCGACAAGTACGAAGACTGGCTCGTGGTCCAAATCCTCTCGCTCGGCATCGACAGGCGCAAGCAGATGTTCGTCGACCTGCTCGTCGACCTGTTCCAACCCAAGGGCATCTACGAACGCAGCGACGTTCCGGTGCGGCTCAAGGAAGGCCTCCCCGAAACGAAGGGCGTCCTCTACGGCGCCGTCCCCGACCTCGTCCGCGTGAGCGAGTCCGGCGTCCTGATGGACGTCGACGTGAAGAACGGCCAGAAGACCGGCTCCTTCCTCGACCAGCAGGAGAACCACGCCGCGATCGCCCCCTACGCCCAGGGCAAGGACGTCCTCGACTGCTTCTCGCACACCGGCGGCTTCGGCCTCGCCGCGGCGAAAGCCGGGGCGCATCACGTCACCTGCGTCGACCTTTCCCAGACCGCTTGCGACCGGATCGCAGCCAACGCCGCGCTGAACGGGTTCGCAAACGTCGACGTCGTCAAGGCCGACGTCTTCCAGCTGCTTCGGAAAGAACATGCGGAAGGGAAATCCTACGACCTCGTCGTCCTCGATCCGCCGGCCTTCACGAAGAACGCCGAGAACCTCGCCGCCGCGTATGCCGGATACAAGGAGATCAACATCCAGGGCTTGAAGCTCGTCCGTCACGGCGGCTTCCTGCTCACCTGTTCGTGCTCCCACTACATGACCCCCGCGCTCTTCCTCGAGATGCTCCTCGAGGCCGGGATCGACGCCGGACGAATCGTCCAGATGATCGAGTTCCGCACCCAGGGGAAAGACCATCCGACGCTGCTCGGCTCGGAAGAATCGTTCTACCTCAAGGTCGTGGTCCTGCGCGTCCTCGACAAACGCTAGGAGGCGTGCCATGATCATCCGCTCCGTCGATTTCTTCGGTTCCTGCGTCAGGGCCGAACAATATCCCAAGGACCATCTTCCCGAACTCGTCGTCGCCGGCCGCTCCAACGTCGGGAAATCGTCGTTCATCAACGCGATGCTGAACCGCCGCAAGCTCGCCCGCGTCTCGGCGACCCCCGGCAAGACCCGGCTGCTCAACTTCTTTCTGATCAATTCCGCCTTCTACCTCGTCGACATCCCGGGATACGGATTCGCCTCCGCCCCGAAGCTCGAAATCGAGAAGTTCGCCGGGATGATCGAGGAATACTTCGCCGTCACCCCGAAACTGGTCCACGGCCTGCTCCTCCTCGACATCCGCCGGATCCCGTCGGCGGACGACCTGATGATGTATTCGTTCTACAAGAACAACCGCCTGCCGGTGACGGTCGTCCTGACCAAGGCCGACAAGCTCTCCAACAACGAGCGCGCCGTCCAGGTCAAGGCGATCAAATCGGTCCTGAAGGCGGAGACCGCCGACGAACTCGTCGTCTTCTCCGCCAAGACCAAGGAAAACGTCGACGTCGTCTGGCGCCGCATCGAAGCCACTCTCTAAATCCATCGTACCGGGGGAATCGTCATGATCCAGGAGTTGTTCGACCGACTCGCCGCTGGCTATGACCAGGACGTGATCGAAAGCGACAAGGAAAACGCCTTTCCGTTCGCGGGGTACCAGAAGACCCTCGATTTCATCGCGGACGAAATCGCCGGCCGCGCCCGCCTCGGCAAGATCCGCCTGCTCGACCTCGGCATCGGTACCGGCCTCCTCGAGACCCGCCTCGTGCCGGAGACGATCGAGCTGACGGGCATCGACCTCTCGGGCGGGATGCTCGAGATCTGCCGGTTGCGCCACCCCGAGGCGACGCTCCATCAAAGCGACTTCCTGCGCGGGATCCCCTCCCGCGAAGAGGGCAAGTGGGACGTGATCGTCTCCACGTACGCGATGCATCACCTTTCGACCGACGACCTGATCCTGTTCATCGACGATTTGCTCGGGATCCTCACGCCGTTCGGGCGGATCTACATCGGCGACATCCTGTTCGTCGATGCGCGCGAACGCGAGGCGGTCCGGCTCCGCAACCTCGATGCCTGGGATCCCGACGAACATTACCATGCGTTCGACGAGATCCTCGCGAAGGACGGCGGGAAACGCGCATTCTCCTTCCTCAAGACCTCGTTCTGCGGCGGCGTCCTGATCGTCGAGAAGTTCCATGAGCTGTGCGCCCCCGAGTGCGACATGAACCTGAAGGTGCGGCGCTGAGGGAAAACCGCATCGATAATCCTTTACACTTGCCGGAAAACTGGGTATAATAGAGAAAGAAAATGCTTCGAAGCGGAAGAGTAACGGAAAACCGGTTCAAGAGAGCGGACTGTATGGGTGAAAGGTCCGCGCCAGGTTCCGCGAAGGTCGCCGCCGAGCAGTCCGGGCGAACGGAGTAGCCCGGAACGTCTCCCGGCGTTAACGGGTCGAGTGCCGGAGCGATCCGGAACAAAGGTGGTACCGCGACGATGTCGTCCTTTTCGAAGGACGGCTTTTTTTTTTTCCAATGACGAAGGGTGAATGACATGGAAAAACCAAGCTACATCAAATGGATCCGCGGCCTCGTCGGCGACGCGAAGATCATCCTGAACGCCGCCTGCGTCGTGATTCCGAACGACAAAAACGAAATCCTTTTGCAGAAACGCAGCGACAACCTCAAATGGGGCCTGCCGGGCGGACTGCTCGAACTCGACGAGCCGATCGCCCAAGGCGCGATCCGCGAGGTCAAGGAGGAAACCGCCCTCGACGTCCGGATCACCGGCTTCATCGGCGTCTTCGTCAATCCCTGCATGACCTGGCGGAAGACCGACAAGGCGGAGGTCATCTGCCACAGCTTCGTCGGCGAGGTCGATGGCGGAACGCTCAAGATCAATGACGACGAGTCGCTCGGATTCGGCTGGTTCCGGCGCGACAACCTGCCCGAGATCCATTCGTCGGACAACCTCGAAACCATCCTGGCCTATTTCGCTGGCGAGCGCAACCTCGTCGAAGGGAGATCCTACCGATGATCGACATGAAACCGAAATACGAACATACCGAAGTCGAAGCCGGAAAGTATGCGTTCTGGCTGGACAACCATTGTTTCGACGCGGACGGCGATCCGAAGAAACAGCCGTTCACGATCGTGATCCCGCCGCCGAACGTCACCGGCAAGCTCCATCTCGGCCATACCTGGGACACCACCCTGCAGGACATCCTGATCCGCCGCAAGCGGATGCAGGGCTATGACGCCCTGTATCTTCCCGGCATGGACCACGCCGGCATCGCCACCCAGGCGAAGGTCGACCAGCGCCTGAAGAGCCAGGGCATCTCGCGCTACGACCTCGGCCGCGATAAGTATCTCGAGGCGGCCTGGAGCTGGAAGGAAGAATACGCCAAGGTGATCCGCACCCAGTGGGCGGGCATCGGCCTCTCGCTCGACTACCGGCGCGAGCGCTTTACGCTCGACCAGGGTCTTTCCGACGCCGTCAACGAAGTCTTCGTGCGGCTCTACGAGAAAGGCTTCATCTATCGCGGCGAACGCATCATCAACTGGGACGTCGAGGCGAAGACGGCGCTCTCCAACATCGAGATCGAGCACGTCGACATCCAGGGCGCCTTCTACCACATCACCTATCCGTTCGCGGACGGGACCCCGGGCGGCCTCACGGTCGCGACGACGCGCCCGGAGACGATGTTCGGCGACGTCGCGCTGATGGTCCATCCCGACGATGCGCGCTTTTCCCATCTGATCGGCAAGGAAATCCTGATTCCGACGACGGACCGGCATATCCCCGTGATCGCCGACGCCTACGTCGACCGCGCCTTCGGCACCGGCATCGTCAAGGTCACGCCGGCCCACGACCCCAACGACTTCGAGGTCGGCAAGCGCCACAAGCTCGCGATGCCCTTGTGCATGGACGAGGACGGCACGATGAACCATCGCGCCGGGAAGTACCAGGGGATGGAGCGGTTCGCCGCCCGCAAGGCGCTCGTCGCCGACCTGAAGGCCCTCGGCCTGCTTCAGAAGGTAGAGCCCGTCACCCACAACGTCGGCCACAGCGAACGCACCGGCGTGATCGTCGAGCCGCGGCTCTCGAAGCAGTGGTTCGTCCGGATGGAGGAACTCGCGAAGAACGCGATCGCCAAGAACACCGTCAACTTCGTCCCCGAGCGCTTCCAGAAGACCTTCGCGAACTGGATGGAGTCGATCGAGGACTGGTGCATCTCCCGGCAGCTCTGGTGGGGCCACCGGATCCCCGTATGGTACCGGGGCGAAGAAACCCATTGCGGCCGCACGGCGCCCGCAGGCGACGGCTGGAAACAGGACGAGGACGTCCTCGACACCTGGTTCTCCTCGGCGCTCTGGCCGTTCTCGACGCTCGGCTGGCCGAACGAGACCAGCGACCTCGCCCGCTACTATCCGACCGACTGCCTCGTCACCGGCTACGACATCATCTTCTTCTGGGTCGCCCGGATGATCTTCCAGGCGATCGAGTTCACCGGCGAGAGTCCGTTCAAGGATTGCCTGATCCACGGCCTGATCCGCGACGCGGACGGCCGCAAGATGTCGAAGTCGCTCGGCAACGGCGTCGACCCGCAGGACGTGATCGCCCAGTACGGCGCCGACGCGCTCCGCTACTTCATCTCCACCAACTCGAGCCCGGGGCTCGACCTCCGCTACGAACCGGAGAAGGTCGAAGCCGCCTGGAACTTCATCAACAAACTCTGGAACATCTCGCGCTACGTCCTGATGAACACCGAGGGCGCCACCGTCGCCGACATGAGACTCGATCCGCTGCCGTGCGGCGTCGCCGAACGCTGGATCCTCGGACGCCTCGACGAGACCCTCGACGAGGCCAACGCCGCGTTCGATCGCTACGAGTTCGGCGAGGCGGCGAAGACGCTCTACAACTTCGCCTGGAACGATTTCGCGAGCTGGTACGTGGAAATCGCGAAACTCACCATCGGCGAACGCGAGACGAAGGCCGTGCTCCTGCACGTCCTCTCGGCGATCGTGCGGGCGCTCCATCCGTTCATGCCGTTTGTGACCGAGGAGATCTGGCAGAAGATGCCGCACGCCGAACCCTCGATCATGCGCGCCCCGTGGCCGACCGCCGACCGCCTGCCGATCGCCGACGCGTCGTCGCTCTACCGCGTCTTCGAACTGGTCGTCGGCGTCCGCCAGGTCCGAAGCGAATACAACGTCGCCCCGGGCAAGCCCGTCGACGTCCTGATCCGCACCGAGTCCGATGCGATCGCGGCGCTCCTCGAGGAGAACCGCCGCCTGCTCGTCAAGTTCCTGAACCCCGGAAGGCTCGAGATCGCATCCGACCTTCCCCCCGTCGAGCACGCGCTCACGGTCATCCTCCCCGGCGCGACGCTCTACCTGCCGCTCGGATCGCTCGTCGACATCGCCGCCGAGGTCGCCCGCCTGGAGAAGGAGATCGAGCGGCTCGACGGCGAGATCCGAAGGAGCGACGCGATGCTCCAGAACCCCGCCTTCCTGTCGAAGGCCCCCGCCGCCAAGATCGAGGCCGAAAAGGCGAAACGGGCGGACTACGCCGAGAACCTGCGGCTGGCGCGCGAGCGCCTGGAGGCCGTCAGAAGATAACATGTTCACGACCTTTTCGGAAGCCGTCGCGTGGATCGAGAACTCCCACCGCTTCGGCGAGAAGACGGACCTGACGAGAATGCGGAACTGTTGCCGCATGCTCGGCGATCCGCAGGACAGCTTCAAGTCGATCCACGTCGCCGGCACGAACGGCAAGGGCTCGACCGCGAATTACCTCAAGAACATCCTCCACGCCGCCGGCTACAAGACCGGCGTCTACACCTCCCCCTACGTCGTCTGCTTCAACGAGCGCATCGGCATCGGCGATGCGTACATCCCCGATGAAACCATCGTCCGCTACGCGAACTTCCTGCACGACCTGTGGGACCGATACTACGCCGAAACCGGCGACTCGATCACCTTCTTCGAGATCGTCACCTTGATGTGCTTCCTCTGGTTCCGCGACGAGAAGATCGAGTGGGGCGTGATCGAGGTCGGCCTCGGCGGCCTCTTCGATGCGACCAACGTGATCCTGCCGGAAGCCTCCTGCATCACCAACATCAACTTCGACCACATGAAGCAGCTCGGCAACACGCTCGAGAGCATCGCCTTGAACAAGCTCGAGATCGTCAAGCCGTACAAGCCGCTCGTCACGACCGAAGACAAGGATCAGCTGATCCCCTTGTTCCGGACGCACTGCCACGAGAAGCATTCGCCGTGCATCTTCGTCGACGCCGCCCGGGCGACCGACGTCAAGATCGGCGAGGAGACCTCGTTCACCTGGAACGGTGAACGCTACGACCTCCGCCTGACCGGGGCGCACCAGGTCAAGAACGCCGCGCTCGCGATCGAGACGATCCGCCTGCTCGCCGAGAAACAAGCAATCGACGTCACCCCGCGTAATATCTATGACGGATTGCGCCGGACCACCTGGCCCGGCCGCTTCGAGATCTTCAACCACCGCATCATCCTCGACGGCGCCCACAACATCGGCGCCTTCGAGACCCTCGAACCGGCCGTGAAGGCCGTCTTTCCGGGGAAGCGGGTCAAGTGCTTCTTCGCGATGATGAAGGACAAGGACCACAAGGCGGTGATCGGCCTGCTCGACCGCTTCGTCGACGAGTTCCACTTCACGGCGATCGACTACCACCGCGCCGCGACCGCCGAGGAACTCTACCTCGAGAGCTCGCATCCGCGCAAATTCGTCCATCCCGACTGCGACGCCGCCTTCTTCGAACTCGCCCGTCTGGAAGACGACGAGGTCCTGCTCGTCTGCGGTTCGCTCTACTTCATCGCCGAGATCCGCAAACTGCTCATCCGCTGAAAACGCATCGCGTCCCAAGAAGGGGCGCGATGTTTGTTTGCGGGGGTGTTAGGATGTATCTCATCCGCGAAATGCCGGCGGCCGAACGGCCGCGCGAACGGTTGGTGAAATACGGTGCCGAGAACCTCGGCACCCACGAGCTCATGGCGATCCTGCTTCGGACCGGGACGAAGGACCTTTCCGTCCTCGAGGTCGCCAAGGACATCCTGTTCGAGGCCGGCAGCGCCGCCGGGCTGCGCGACAAGACGGTGACGGAACTCGCGGCGCGCAGGGGCGTCGGGATCACCAAGGCGATCGTCCTGATCGCGGCGCTCGAACTCGGGAAGCGGGCCCTGCAGGACGACCGCGAACGGCCGAAGATCCTGTCGGCGCGGGACGTGTTCATGGAAGTGAAGAACGAGATGATGCCGCTTCGGCAGGAGACGATGGTCGCGCTCTACCTTGATGCGAAGATGCAACTCGTCGCGAAGCGGACGCTCTTCGTCGGGAGCCTCAACCAGTCGCTCGTGCATCCGCGGGAAGTCTTCAAGTTCGCGGTGAAGTACTCCGCGTTCCAGGTGATCCTGGTCCACAACCATCCCTCCGGCGACCCGGCACCCTCGCCGCAGGACCTCGACGTGACGAAGAAGTTTGGCGAGATCGGCGAGCTGCTCGGGATCCGGCTCGCCGACCACGTCGTCGTCGCCGGCGACCGCTACGTCTCGATCGGCGAACTCCTGAAGCCCTAGTTTTTGCCCAAACGGGGATTTTGCCCTGGGAACGTGGTATAATGTTGCCAAGGAAGTGGTTCGCATGTGCGGAAGGTTCATCCTCGGCGTCGTGCGCGAGGAACTCGAGCGGCTCGTCGACGATTACTACGGCATCAAGGGGATTCCGACGGAGTATGCGCTCCCGCGCTACAACGTCGCCCCGGGACAACCGATCCTCGCGGTGGTCGGGGACGGTGCGAAGAACCGCATCGGGACGCTCAGGTGGGGCTTCGTCCCGTTCTTCGCCAAAGACGAGAAGGGCGGACCGGCGATGATCAACGCCCGCGCCGAGACGATCCTCGAGAAACCCGTCTATGCGCAGTCGCTGCAAAAGAAGCGATGTCTCATCCTCGCCGACGGCTTCTACGAATGGAAGAAGGAAGGTTCGGCGAAGACGCCGATGCGGATCTTCCTGAAGGACGTGCCGCTCTTCGCGATGGCGGGACTCTACAGCGCCTGGATCCGGCCGGACGGCACGAAGCTCTTTTCATGCGCGATCGTGACGACGGCCGCCAACGACTTCATGAAACCGATCCACGAGCGGATGCCGGCGATCCTGCCGCTTGAAAACCAAAAGGTCTGGCTTGATGCGGACTCCGCCGACCTCGGCGCGCTCGCCCGGTTGCTCGTCCCGTACGATGCGCGCCGGATGGACGCCCATCCGGTGTCGGCGGCGGTGAACGACGTCCGCCGCGACGAGGCGTCGCTCATCCAAAGAGCATAGAAAAAACCGGAATCCCGTGCTGGGGTTCCGGTTTTCCGACAAGGATCACTTGTTCAGGAAGTCGAGGATGTCCTGGTATACCTGGGCCTTGTCGAGCTCGTTCAAAATCTCGTGGCGGTCGTTCTCGTAGAGCTTCATCGCGACGTTCTCGTAGCCGAGGCCCTTCATCGTCTCATACAGGAGCTTCACGGTCTGGCCATAGTTGGAGACGGCGTCGTTTTGACCGGAGACGAGGAAGATCGGCATGGCCTTGTTTCCTTGCGCGAGGCGCTTCTTGTCGTTGATGACGAGGAGCCACTTGAACATGTCGCGGTTGGCGGCGACGGTCGAGGGTTGGCCGCACATCGGCGACTGCTCGTAGTAGTTCTGGACCTCGACGTCCTTCGTGAGCCACTCGACGTCGCGCGCGCCGATGATCCCGTCCTTGCGCAGCTGCACCGGATAGGAATCGATGCCCATCCCCTGGATCAGCGGGGAGACCCGCTTCGGGCCGCGGAAGAAGCCGATCACGTTGCACAGCGCCTTCCCGACGAGGATCAGGGCCTTCGGATGCATGGCGGTCCCGGAGATGACGGCCTTCTTGTAGAAATCGGGTTTCTTCAACAGCGCGAGGCGGGCGAGGAAGGAGCCCATGCTGTGGCCGAGGACGAAGACCGGAAGGGTCGGGTAATGCCCCTTGATGTAGTCCTGGACGAGTTCGATCGACTCGTAGGCGAGCGTGTCGCCGTGCTTGTCGGCGTAGTGGACGTAGGCGTTGGTCTCGGTCGAGAGGCCGTGGCCGAGGAAGTCGCAGCCGACGGCGACGTAGCCGTTCTTGTTGAGGTATTCCGCGAACAGCCCGTAGCGGGCGATGTGTTCGGCGACGCCGTGGATCAAGTGGACGACGCCTTTGACGGGGGCTTTGGCCTGGTCATACACGTAGATGTGGATGTCGTTTCCGGCCGTATTCTTGACGATCAGTTTTTCCATAAGTTCACCTCACAGTTTAATGAATCGTTCTCGTCACCATTATAGCAGTTCGGGGATGAATATCCAAGCCGATTTGATATAATAAGTGCGTGGGGTGACATCCTTGGACAAATACATTCTGGCGATCGACCAGGGGACGACATCGTCCCGCGCGATCATCTTCGACAAAGACGGCAAGATCGCATGCATGAGCCAGCACGAGTTCACCCAGTATTTCCCCGAACCGGGATACGTGCTGCATGATCCGGCGGAAATCTGGGCGTCGGTCTCCGTCTGCATCTCCGAATGCCTGATGAAGGCGAAGATCTCGCCTTCGCAGATCGCCGGCATCGGCATCACGAACCAGCGCGAGACGACCGTCGTGTGGAACAAAAAGACCGGCAAGCCGGTCTACAAGGCGATCGTGTGGCAGTCGAAACAGACCTCCGCGATCTGCGAGGAACTGAAGAAGGCGGGCAAGGAAGAACTCGTCCACCGCAAGACCGGTCTCTTGATCGACCCGTACTTCTCGGGAACGAAGATCAAGTGGATCCTCGACCACGTCCCGGGCGCGAAGGAATCCGCCGCCAAAGGCGAGCTGCTCTTCGGCACGATCGACACCTGGATCATCTGGAACCTGACCAACGGCAAGAAGCACGTCACCGACTATTCCAACGCCTCCCGCACGCTCCTCTTCGACATCTTCGAGAAGCGCTGGGACGAGGAGCTGCTCGCGGTCTTCGGGATCCCGGCGGGGATGCTGCCGGAAGTCCACGATTCCTCGAAGATCTACGGTTTGACCGCGAAGAACGCGTTCTTCGGGTCTGAAGTCCCGATCGCCGGGATCGCCGGCGACCAGCAGGCGGCCCTCTTCGGGCAGACCTGCTTCTCCCCCGGCGACGTGAAGAACACCTACGGCACCGGCTGCTTCATCCTGATGAACACCGGCAAGAAGCCGATCCGTTCCTCGAAGGGACTGCTCACGACGATCGCCTGGGGATTGAACGGCGAGATCACCTACGCCCTCGAGGGCTCGATCTTCGTCGGCGGTTCGGCGGTCCAGTGGCTCCGCGACGGGCTCAAGGTGATCAAGGCCTCGGCCGAGACGGAAGGCTTCGCGAAGGACGTGGAGAACAACCTCGGCGTCTATTTCGTCCCCGCCTTCGTCGGGCTCGGAACCCCCTATTGGGAGAAGGACGCCAAGGGCGCCATCTTCGGGATCACCCGCGGCACGAAGCGCGAGCACATCGTGCGCGCGACGCTGGAAGCCATCGCCTACCAGACGAAGGACGTCCTCGACGTCATGGAGGACGAATCGAAGATCAACCTGACCCGCCTCCGCGTCGACGGCGGGGCGTCCAACAACGACTTTTTGATGCAGTTCCAAAGCGACATCCTCGACCTCTACATCGACAAGCCGGTCACGAGCGAGACGACCGCGCTCGGCGCCTGCTACCTGGCGGGTCTCGCCGTCGGCTTCTGGACGATCGCGCAGATCAAGGCGATGTGGGGGATCGACAAGGTGTATCGCCCGGTATTGTCGCCCGAACTCCGCAAAAGCCTCTATGCGGGATGGCAGAAGGCCGTCAAGGCCTGCATCCTGTTCCGCTGACGAAATCGATCAAGGAGGTACGTCATGCTCACGCTGATGAACGCAGGCACCTACATCGGCCTTTCCGCCGTCCTTGTCCTCGTCGCGTTCGCCCTTTGGGCGATCGGCTGGACGCGCAAGGTCGGCCGCCTTTTCCGCGCCGTCAAACAGGCGGAAGGCGCCGTCGACCTGGCCTTGACGAAGCGGTTCAAAGTCCTCGCCGATCTTGACGGGATCGTCACTTTGCGCACCGGCACGACCGCCGGACGGTTCGCCAACGCCGTCAAATGGCAAAACGGCGTTCCCCCGCAGGCGCACATCCAGGACAAGGCCGCGTTCTCGGCGGAAATCGATGCCTACGCCGACCTCTTGGCCGAACTGACGAAGGCGGATGCGACGCGTTTCGAAGACCACGCCTTCGCGGATCTGCGTCAGGCGTTCGAGATCACCGGCGAGCAGCTCGGAACCGCCCGCCGGCTCTACAACGCGACCGTCGCCGCACTCAACCAGACCATCACGGCGTTCCCGGGGATGATCGTCGCCAACGCGAAGCGGCTCGAGAAGCAACCCTTCTTCGAAATCGAAGGGACCGGTTCCGAATCGGATCCGCTCGTCTGAAAAGCCCGTCTGGGCTTTTTTTTTACGGAATCGGGGGGGTTTCCGCAAATGGGGACAGACCCGCGCGGCAGT
>CAIMSF010000074.1 GCA_903844055.1 uncultured bacterium | reverse complement strand
TCCCGCAGTCGGGCGAGGAGCCGTTCAGATGCTCGTCGCTGGAAAACGCGCCGGCCGCCGTACCGTGCGTGCGCTCGAGCGCCGCCAGCGCCTGAAGCGCCGGCATCGCGTCGACCACCCCGTGCATTGCGGCTTCGTAGACCGGGTACTTGACGGCCATCGCGAGGTTGACGCCGTGGGTCGTGAGATAGGTCACGTTCGATCTTTTGGCATTCGCGCTCGCGATCCGTTCCGCCGGCTTCGCCTTCGGGACCCTCTTCCGCTTCTTCGCGATCGCGTCGAGGAAACCAAGCAGCGGCTTCAAGGTCAGAAACAGCGTACGGTTCAGATACTTCGCGGTGGGTTCGGGATAGGGGAAGGATCGGAAGAACGGGGTCCATGGGTACGTGAGACGGTCGAGCGTCTCCAGGAGCGCGTCATAGCGGGGATCGTCGGTCCAGGCGCGGACGAAGCGGATCGCCGGGAACGCCTCGAGGCCGCGGGCATACCCCCAAAACGCCGGCGGACGGCGTTCGAGATGGACGAGCATGTGGTCGCAGAACCGGATCAGAAAGCCGATCGCGCGCTCCGAGCCGGTGGCGACGGCATACTGGACGACCGCCTTGAGGGCGACGAAGCGCGGCCACCAGTCGTCGTTTTGAACCGGTCCGAAGAAGCCGTCTTCCGTCTGCGACGACAGGATCGCTTCGATCCAGGCGTCGACGCGCGCCAAGAGCGCGGCGTCGCCGGTCAGAAAGGCCAGCGGAACGATGCCGTCGAGGTAATAGGGACCGCGTTCCCAGCGTTCCCCCGTCCCGCCGAGCCAGGCGGATGAAGGCCCGACGTCCGGGAAGAGGTCGGGAAGACGGCCGGACAAACCGTCCGTCTGCTTGACGAGCAGGTTCATCATCAAGCCGGCCGGCCGGATATGGGGAAGCGGTATGCGTTCATAACGGGAAGGAATCATCGGAACTTCACCTCAATTTCATTTCCAACAAAAAAACCGGCGACGGACGCCGGATGGATCGCGATCGGGATGGGTGAACCCCAACATCGTCTCGGGGACCGGCGCAGACCTCCGAACAGAGCGATCGTTTCAGTCGGATTCGCCGGACGCGCCGAATCGGAGGTTGGGATCGATCAGCGCCATGAAGGCGCGGTTGCGCGAGAGCGCCAGGAAGACCGGGACGCCGACGATGCTCACGACCACGAGTTCGCCGAACGCGACCGACATGGCGGTCGCGAAGAAGGGCAGCCCGTAGGCGAGCTGGAGTTCCCAGCCGACGAAGAGGGCGTTGGCGACGACGGGACAGAGCGACGCGGCATAGAGCGCGATCCACGGTTTTCCGAACACCTTCTGATAGCGCGAGACGACCAGGATGCCGAGGACGGCCGCGATCGTCCCGGCGGTGCCGAAGACGACGTCGAAGAGCATCTGCGGACTCGCGAGGTTGGCGATCGCGCAGCCGACGATGAGCGGGACGGCGTAATCCTTCTTGAAGAAGACGAGCAAGACCAGCATTTCGGCGATGCGGAACTGGATTTCCCCATAGGAGATGAAACTGAACGCGATCGTCAGGCCGACATAGGCCGCGGCGACGAGTCCGAGTTTGGTGATCTTGGCGATGGACATGGGTGACAACTCCTTGTTTTTTCGTTTCGGGATGGTTCGGGCAAGGAACATCCCGGTGGTATATTCCTCAGGAAGCGCCCTTGTAGTTCCAGGTTACCGGCCGGTTCTCCGAATTCCAGAGCTCGTCCCACGACATCGGCTGGCGGACCGCCTGGCAATAGAACGTCAGCTGGGAGCAACCGACGAACGCGTCCTCCTCGATCAAGGTCACGCTCGCCGGAATCACGATCCTGAGGAGCGACGTGCAGCGGTAGAACGACTGGTGCCCGATCGTCTTGAGGGTGGCCGGCAGGACGATCGCGGTCAGTCCGGAACAACCCGAGAAGGCATAGATCCCGATGTCGGTGAGCCGCGTCGGCAGGATGATGTCGTCGATCGAAGCGCAGTTGCGGAAGGCTTTCGTCGAGATCGTCAGCATCAGCGAATCGTCCTCGAAGGTGACATCCCGCAGCTGCAGGCAGTTCTCGAAGGCGCTGTCCGCGATGCCCTTGAGCCGTTTCGGGAAATGGATCGCCGACAACGCTTCGCAACCGTTGAACGTGAAACTCGAAATCAGGTCGAGGAACGGCGAGAGCGTGACGGTCGTCAATGCGACGCATCCCGAGAACGCGCCGGAGCCGAGTTTGTTCAATTTGGTCGCGGCCAGGTCGGCGGATTGCAGCTTCGGGCAATTGCGGAAGGCTTCGAGGCCGATTTCGACGAGTTCGGCCGAGAAGGTCACCGACTCCAGGTTGTCGCAGCCGAAGAACGCGTACCCGTAGATGCGGATCACCGCGTCGGGGATCACGATCGACGTCAGGTTGTCCTGGTCGCGGAAGGCGTCATAGCCGATGTAGGAGGTGTCGGGATCGAGCGTGATTTCGGTTCCGGACGGGATCACGCCGCGGTATTCGAGGAAATAGTCGCCGAGATAGTTGTATCCGTCGGGAAGCGCGACATACCAAGGCGTGCCGAGGAAGGCGTTTTGTCCGATGAACCGGACGTTTTGGGAAAAGTCGATGGCGGAAAGCGACGTGCAGTCGTCGAACGCGTTCGCGCCGATCGTCGCCTTCGTGATCGAAAGGTCGACATAGGTCAGTCCGGTGCAGTGGGCGAAGGCGAAATTGCCGATGGAAGTCAGGTTTTTCGGGATCGTGAGCGTCAGGAGGGACGAGCAGCGTCCGAACGCGAGCTGTTCGATCACCGACAGCGTCTCCGGGAAGATGATTTCCGTCAACGCGGTACATCCGTGGAACGCCTCTTCGCTGATCGTCTCGAGCCGGTCGGGAAGGGTGATCGACACGAGGTCTACGTCGTTCTTGAAGACGGCGTCGTCGATGCGCGTGACGGGGATGCCGAGGATGTCGTCGGCGAGTGCGACCGACGTGAGGACGCCATCCCAGGCGATGACGGTATAGTAGGTATCGCTTTCGCTCAATGCGTAAGTCACGCCGTCCAGAATCCAGAGACGCGGCGTGGTCTCCGCGGTGGTGGCGTCCCGGGCGCAGCCTTGGAGAAGCAGGAAAAGCGTCGTGATGAAAAGCATGCGGATCGTCTTTTTGAGGTCCATCGTCGTGCTCCCGCGTGCGGCGCCGGTGTCCGGCTCCGACTGTCGTTTCCATCATAGCACGAAACAAAAGCGGCTTCAATCGGTTTGCCGCTCTTTGGTGGACAAACGCTCATTTTTCAAAATCGCGGTCCCGCGAGCGGTTCAGCGCTTGATTCCCTTCGCTTTGAAATAATGCAGGAACTCGGTCCGATACATCCGTTTCCACGACGATCCGTCGGATTTCAAACGGGCGCACGGCATGAAGGAGAGATACCCCGGCTGGTTCTCGTCGTAGAACCCCGGATCGGGTTCGCCGAAATAGTGCGGCTTCTCCATCGCGTTGTCGTTGAAGAGGCCGATGAGCGGAAATTCCCAACAGAGCTCGGGCTTGACCTTCCACGGATGATACAACTCCGCGGTCGCCGCCTTCTGGAGCGAACATTCCCCGGACGGAAGCGCGAAGACGCACTTGGTGTGCGCGAAGTGGCGCGGGAAGTCGGGTCTGGTGAACGGATGCGGAACGCGGACGGTGCGCTTGCCATGGAACAGAAAACCCCATTCACCTTCCTCGAGGAACTCCTCGGGAATGTGTTTGAAAAAGGTTGGATACCGCTTCATGAACGCACGGATCCGTTCCTCTTCCGGACCCGTCACATAGACGCCGTCGTAGCAGCAGCGGCCGTCGCAGCGGGCGCAGTCCATCGGCGCCATGCGCGGCTCGTCGGCCAACGACGGGAAAATCGACGCGTCATCGCCGGCGATGAAATCGGCGAAGGCCTTAACGTGACGCTCGGCCCATCCGTTGAGTTCTATGATATCAAACCGGGAGATCGCTTGCGCGACGAGCTCGGGAGCTCCTTCGATCCCCTCCGACCGCCGGACGGCATCGGCGAACCGATCGAGTTCGAGGGCTTGACCGGAGAGCAGGACGGACGCCAGGACAAGCGCCTGCATGCCGGTTGGGAAGGCATGCTCGTGGGCGACGGCATCCGGCGGAACCGGCTTCCCGACGATGACCGAGCCGGCGGCCAAGAATGCCTCAGCACGGTCCGCCTCATCCGTCCGGCCTTCCCCCCTGGCTTGCGCCGCGAGCTGCGCGAGATCCACCAGGGCGGCGTGGTCGCCGAATCGGGCAAGCGCCAGATCACGCCATGTTCTTCCATAGGTGATGATATCTTGATAACCATGGTCCAGAGCCAAGTGAAGACCGGTTTCGTATTCCGAAAAGGCATCCGACAGGCGCCCGCTCAATTGATCGAGATTGCCGATGGCGATGTGTCGTAGCGCCGTTTCGGCGCTTCCCGCAACGGGTTCGGCAAGGATTTTGGAAGCGTCCGCGCGATGGCCGAGCGCCGTTTCCGCAAGCCCCGCGAGAACGAATGAAGCATCGTTCTTTTCGGTGGCTAAGCCTTGCAAGACCTCGAAAAAACGTCCGTTGGCATAGGCCGAGACTGTTTTTGGAGCGGTTTTCATGAGCGAATCGAACATCTTCCGGTCCTGCTTCCGGTCACCGTATCGAGACGATGACACGACGTCCTATTATACCAAACGAACCGTCTTGTGACAATCGTGAGATGGTGAATCGTTCCCATTGTACGTCTCTTGACGAACATCTTCATAGTGCGCTGGTCGTGATGATTTCAACATATGTTCATTCTTCATGACTTTTCATCGGAGTTTCCCTCATCCGATGTTGTTGCGTTTCAAATCATCATCAAATCGGGATATCGTCGAATGCTCGATGGACATTTGTCCGATCTCGTTCTATAATATGGACATGCGTGCGCCATAACCCGTGATAACGATCAATATCTCTATCATCAGGAGGATTTCGACATGATCAAGCAAACGATTCTCGAACATCTCGCGAAGACCGGCGTCGTCGCCGTCGTCCGCGCCGAAACCCCCGGCGAAGCGGTCAAGATCGCCGAAGCCTGCATCCAGGGCGGCGTCGACGCAATTGAAGTCACCTTCACCGTCCCGGCCGCACATCAGGTCATCGAAGCGCTTGGCGCACGGTTTTCCGCCAAGGACCTGTTGATCGGCGCCGGGACCGTCCTCGATCCCGAAACCGCCCGCATCGCGATCCTGGCGGGGGCGCGCTTCATCGTCGGTCCTTCGTTCAGCGCCGACACCGCGAAACTCTGCAACCGATATCAAATCCCGTATCTGCCGGGCGCCCTGACCGTGACCGAGATCGTCACGGCGATGGAAGCCGGCTGCGACGTCGTCAAGCTGTTCCCCGGCAGCGCCTTCGGCCCGTCCTATGTCAAGGCCGTCAAAGGCCCGCTGCCGCAGGTGAACCTGATGCCGACGGGGGGCGTCACCCTAGAGAACACCCGCGAATGGATCAAGAACGGCGCCTTCGCCGTCGGCGTCGGCAGCGAACTCACCGGTCCCGCCAAGAAAGGCGATTTCGGCGGCGTGACCAAGCTTGCGGCCGCGTTCGTGGCGGCCGTCGCGGCGGCGCGGGCGGAATAGCCATGGTCGTCGACCGCCTCGATCGCCTCGGTTTCTACGCCGCGCTGCATCCCGCCATCCCGGCGATCGTCCGCTATCTTGAACGGGCCGACCTGATCAGGGTCCCCGCCGGACGCAGCGAACTTCCCGGCGGCGTCGGCCTGATCCGTGAAGCCTATCTCACCAAGCCGCTTTCCGATTGTGCCCTCGAAGGCCATCTGCGGCACGCCGACTTGCAGATCGTGCTGTCCGGCGCGGAGTCGATGGGTTGGCTTCCGCGGTCGCTCGGTCAACACCGGGTCACGAACCCCTACGACGCCGAAAAAGACGTCGAGAAGTATCAGGCACGCCGGATCGGCCGCGTCGATTTGTCGGAAGGGATGTTCGCCCTCGTCTTCCCCGACGATTTGCACATGCCCAAGATCATGCAGGAGGACCCCGTCCGCGTCGAGAAGGCGGTTTTCAAGATCCCGCTCCAGGAGGAATGAACCATGGCCAAGATCATCACGCTCGGGGAGATCATGCTTCGGCTGTCCGCCCCGGGATCGCTCCGCTTCATCCAGTCCGATCGCTTCGACGTCGTCTACGGCGGCGGCGAGGCGAATGTCGCCGTAAGCCTCGCGCGGTACGGCCACGACGCCCGTTTCGTCACGAAAGTGCCCGCCCATGAGATCGGCGAAGCCGCGATCCAAGCGCTCTCGCGCTTCGGCGTCGACACCCGCCACATCGTGCGCGGGGGGGATCGGCTGGGTATCTACTTCCTCGAGACCGGGGCGTCGATGCGCCCGTCGAAAGTGATCTACGACCGCGCGAACAGCGCGATCGCCATCGCCGATCCTGGCGAGTTCGACTGGGAAGCGATCTTCACCGGAGCCGACTGGTTCCACTGGTCGGGGATCACCCCCGCGCTTGGAAAGAAAGCCGCCGAACTCACGAAGGCCGCCTGCATCGCCGCGAAAAAACACGGCGTCAAGGTCTCCTGCGACTTGAACTACCGCAAGAAACTCTGGACTCCCGCGCAGGCTCAAGCCGTCATGAAAGACCTGATGCCTTACGTCGACGTCTGCATCGGCAACGAAGAGGACGCCGAACTCGTGCTCGGTTTCAAGCCGCCGCATACCGACGTGACGAAGGCCAGACTCGACAGCGACGACTACAAAGCCGTCTTCCTCGAGATGAAGGCCGCCTTCGGTTTCCAGACGATCGCCTCGACCCTCCGCGAATCCTACTCCGCCTCGCACAACGGCTGGAGCGCGGCGATGCTTTCAGGCGACGAATTCCTCGTTTCGAAACATTACGACATCGAACCGATCGTCGACCGCGTCGGCGGCGGCGACGCCTTCAGCGGCGGCTTGATCCACGGCCTCCTGACGAAGACGCCGCAGGCGGCGCTCGAATTCGCGGTCGCGGCTTCCGCGCTGAAGCACACGATCATCGGCGACTTCAACCTCGTCGATCCGAAAGAAGTCGAATCCCTCGCGGGTGGAGACGCTTCCGGACGCGTGCAACGCTAATCGGCGATGACCGGTCTCATCATTCGAAATTCGAACGATTTCTGATGCAAAAGGAGAAACGACATGACCTTTGACGTCCGCTACAACAACCATCCCGAGGATTCGAAGCACTACGACACCGCCACCCTGCGTTCGCGCTACCTGATCGAGCGCGTCTTCGGCGAAGACGAACTGCTCCTCACGTACTCGCACCACGACCGCATCATCGCCGGCGGGGCGATGCCGGTCAAGGGCGACCTCGCCCTGCCCGCCTCGAAGGACCTCGGCACCGCCTTCTTCCTCGAACGCCGCGAACTCGGCCTGATCAACGTCGGCGGAGCCGGCGAGATTGTCTGCGACGGCGTCCGCTATCCGATGGAGCCGCGCGACGGCCTCTATGTCGGAGCCGGCACGAAGGAAGTCGTCTTCCGTTCCAAGGATCCGGCGGCTCCCGCCAAGTTCTATCTGAACAGCGCCCCCGCCCACAAGAGCCATCCGACCGTCCACATCCCGCCGTCGAAGGCCAATCCGCGCAAGCTCGGCGCACCCAAGACGCTGAACGAGCGGACCATCAACCAATACGTCCATCCGGCCGTCTGCCAGAGCTGCCAGCTCGTCATGGGACTGACCGTGCTGTCCCCCGGTTCGGTTTGGAACACGATGCCCTGCCATACCCACGAACGCCGCATGGAGGTCTACTTCTACTTCGGGCTCGCCCCCGACCAGCGCGTCTTCCACATGATGGGCGAAGTGTCCGAAACCCGCCACCTCGTGATCAAGAACGAGCAGGCGGTGATCTCGCCGTCGTGGTCGATCCACACCGGCGTCGGCACCTCCGACTATGCCTTCATCTGGGGCATGTGCGGCGAGAACATCACCTTCGACGACATGGACTTCGCGTCGATGGACGACCTCCGATAAAACGACCACCATTCCATACACAAGGAGCAACCCAACATGTCCATCCTGAACGCATTCGAACTCACCGGCAAGGTCGCGATCGTCACCGGCGCGTCCACCGGCCTCGGCCAGGGCATGGCCCTCGGCCTCGCCGAAGCCGGCTGCGACATCGTCGGCGTCGACTATGTCGACATGCC